>CAYVDI010000009.1:0-24887 GCA_964450795.1 uncultured Bdellovibrionales bacterium | reverse complement strand
ATTGGAGCGAAATTCTCCGCATCGCCGTCGCCTCGCAGGAAGTGTCGGGTCTCGGTTTCCTCGGCGCCGACATCGCGATCGACCGCGACCGCGGCCCCGTGCTCCTCGAACTCAACGCACGCCCTGGACTCTCCATCCAAGTCGCGAATCTTGCCGGCCTGAAGGGACGACTTGACCGCATCAAAGGGCTCAAGATAAAGACTCGGGAACGCGGCATCGCCCTCGGACGCAGGCTTTTCGGAGGTGAGATCGAGGAAGAAATCGAGGAGATCTCCGGAAAGCGCGTCATCGGGTCGGTTGAAAAGATACGGCTCATCGGCAAGGATAGAAAGGAAATCGAGGTCAAAGCGAAGATAGACACCGGCGCCGATTCCACCTCGATCGATTTCGGGCTTGCCCGACAGCTCGGATTCGAGAGGACCGTCGAGGAATACGAGCGTGTCTCGAAGGATTGGGAGGAGCTCTCGGATCTCACCCACGAAGAACGGTGGAAGATGTTCGAGCACATACCGGACGTGATCGGGACGGTTCCGATCACCTCCTCGCACGGCACGAGCTACCGGGTGAAGATTCAGATCGAGATCATCATGGATGAGGCCCGGTTCCCGGCGAAAGTCACCCTCATCGACCGGAGCCGTCTCGACTACCCGGTCATCATCGGCCGGAAGAATCTCCGGAAATTCCTCGTCGACGTAAGCAAGTAAGGCTGAACGGTATGAATCAGAAAACCGCAAACCAGTGGACGAAGCATGGTGGAATGAGATCTCTCCTCAAGAGAGCCATCGAATGCGGCATCGAAGTTGCGACGGTTCCCGGACAGGGTCGCCTCCTTAGGTTTTCCTACGCGGGAGAAGTCGTGTTTCTGAAAGGCTCCAATGCTCCCGTCATGCGCAGAATGGGGAATTTCACGAGAGACAAGGAGCTGACGAAGGCCGTACTGGATGGGGTCGGGATACGGACGCCTCGCGGAATCGTCGCCGATTCCTTTGAAAACGCGCTCCGCCTCATACAAAAGGACCAACTATCGTTCCCTCTCATCCTCAAACCGACGCACGGCTCCCGCGCGCTCGGGGTGACGTGGAATATCCGGTCCGAGGAAGAGCTCCGGGGAGCGTTCTCGAATTTCCTGAAGGCGCGGAAGGAGCATGCCTTCAAGAAGAAGACGTTTCTCGTGGAAGAGATGTTTATCGGACACGAATACCGGATCCTCACGCTGGATGGCGCCGTCATATCCTGCGTGAAGAAGATTCCGGCAAGCGTAACCGGAGATGGGAAATCATCGATAAAGAAGCTCATTCGGGAATTCAACAAGACCCGTCTCCTTGGGTTTAAGATCCGAATCGACGATGTCGTCGAACAGACCCTGAAAGACAATTCGCTTACGCTCGATTCGGTCCTGGAAAAGAAACGGGTCCTCAAACTCCGCAACAATCTCAATATGTCGGACGGCGGGCGATCGATCGATGTCACGATGACGGTGCATCCTTCGTTCCGGGATATCTGTACCTGGGCAACGAAGATATCCGGACTTTCTTTCGCTGGTGTGGACGTGCTCGCGAATGATATCTCGAAACCAGCCACGAAAGATAACTATGTCGTCCTCGAACTGAACCCGAACCCGTATTACAACATGAACGAAAAGCCGCTTGCGGAAGGAAAGGGGACGGATGTCTCATTCCTTCTCCTGAAACGGCTTTTCCCGAAACTTCGGAAGAACTGACATACACACCACTTGAAATCATTGACTTTTCAGGGTAGAATCAGCATGCACAAGTGCTGATTCTTTTTATGAGAATACTCTTTTTCAAGCCAAAAAATGATTCCTCGGAGCCGGTGTCAAAAAAGACCGGTAGGAAACCGAGAAGGTGGCTGAAGATTCTTCTCCGCCTCTTTTTCGCGTTCTTTTTCATCGGGACGGTTTCCGCTGTCGCGCTCTTCGCATGGGTCGCGAAAGATCTCCCTTCCCCAGGGAAGATCAACAAGCGCGTCATCGCCGAATCGACGAAGATCTACGATCGTTCCGGGGATCATCTCCTCTACGAGGTACACGGCGAGGAGAAGCGTACCATTATCCCCTTCGAGGAAATCCCGAAAAATGTCCGGGCGGCGACCATCGCGCTCGAGGACCAGGACTTCTATTCCCATTACGGCATCAAGCTTTCTTCCATCTTCCGCGCGATACTGAAGGATGTCATCAGCCGCGACGCGTCCCAGGGCGGGTCCACCATCACCCAGCAGTTCGTGAAGAATTCCCTCCTTACGAACGAAAAAACGCTTATCCGAAAGGTGAAGGAAGTCATCCTTTCCATCGAGATCGAGCAGAAATTCTCGAAGGACGAGATTCTCGCGATGTACCTCAATGAGATCCCCTACGGATCCAACGCCTACGGTATCGAGGCGGCCGCGCAGACGTTCTTCGGAAAACGAGCGAAAGATCTTTCCCTCGACGAGGCGGCGCTCCTCGCCTCCCTTCCGCAGGCTCCGACCTACTATTCCCCGTACGGATCCCATCAGGATGCGCTCGCGGGACGGCGCCAATTCGCCCTGAAACAGATGACGAAACTCGGGTATATCAGCGAGGAGCAGATGAATGCGGCTTTGGATGTGGACACATTGAAAAACATCTCTCCACAGAAAAACATCATCGCCGCGCCGCATTTCGTGATGTATATAAAGGAGTATCTTGGTGAAAAATACGGCGAGTCGGCGGTTGAGGGGATGGGGCTCCGGGTCTACACCACCCTTGATTGGGACAAGCAGATTGAAGCGGAGCGGATCGTAAGGGAAAAAGCGACCGAAAACGAGAAAAAATGGAAGGCGGAGAACGCAGCGCTCGTCGCGATGGATCCGAAAACCGGTCAGATCCTCGCTATGGTCGGGTCTCGGGATTATTTCGACAAGGAAATAGACGGGCAGGTCAACGTGGCCATCCGCGATCGACAACCAGGATCATCCTTCAAGCCTTACGTCTACCTCGCGGCATTCCAGAAGGGATACACCCCGGAAACCATGATCTATGACGTGGAAACCCAGTTCGAAACCGCTGAAGGAAAGGAATACAAGCCACAGAATTACGACGGGAAGTTCCGCGGGCCGCTCCATATGAAAGAAGCTCTCGCCCAATCCCTGAACATCCCGGCAGTGAAGACTTTGTACCTCGTAGGGGTGAAGGACGCAATCTCGCTCGCGAAGAATCTCGGTATAACGGGTCTCAATGACCCGAGTAGGTACGGATTATCGCTCGTTCTCGGTGGAGGGGAAGTGACTCTTCTCGACCACGTCAATGCGTACGCGACCCTCTCACAAGGAGGAATCAAGCATCAGAAGACCGCCATTCTCCGCGTCGAGGATGCGAAAGGGAACGTCCTTGAAGAATTCAAACCGGAAGCCGGGGAACGCGTCATCGACGAAAAATATGTCGCCATGCTGGATCATGTCATGTCGACGAATCCGTATCGGGCGCCGGTTTTCGGTGAGAATAGCCCCCTCCGTTCGGATGACCGCCCTATGGCGGCAAAGACCGGAACGACGAACGAATTCCGTGACGGATGGACTATCGGATATACCCCGTCCATGACTGTCGGCGTATGGGCCGGAAACAACGATAATACCCCGATGGTTTCCGGTGCTGACGGTGTCAATGTCGCCGCACCCATCTGGCGGGCGTTCATGAACTTCGCGCTCCAGAACACCGCCATCGAGAAATTTCCGGAATACAACCCCGATGAATGGAAGGATGAGGATTGGATGAAGAAACCGATGCTCAACGGGAAGCTTGATATGGAGAAGGATGTGAAAGTTTGTGAAATTCCCGGAAAGAACGGGAAATATTGCCTCGCAAACGAATATTGCCGCGACAAGGACGTGAAAAAGAAGGATTTTATCAACGCTCACGAGATTCTTTACTATGTAAATCGCGACGACCCGCATGGTGATATCCCTGATAAGCCCGATCGCGACGCGCAGTACAAAACCTGGGAAGACGGTGTAAAGGATTGGTATAAGAAAAACAAGGATAAGGGGTCGATAAACGAATCCGCACCGGAAGAAAAATGCCAAAAAGATGATTTTTCCAAATATCTTCCGGAAATATCCCTTTCCGCACCTGGGAACGCGGGAAGTTCCTTCTCCGTGGAGGCGAATGCGGATGCCCCTTACGGAGTGGAGTACGTGAAGATATACGCGGATGGAGACGAGATCGCTTCCAGCGGCAATGAATCGGCTTCAAAAACCATCGATGCTTCCGGGAAGAACGGATCCACCATAACCATCCGGGCTGTCATCCGGGATAAGAACGGAAATGAAAATGAGACCGAAAAGGATGTTTCCGTAAGCTTCTAATCAGAGAAAAAATCCTCCTTCCGGAGGATTTTTTTTGAATTTCAGAACATTTCTGAAATCTTCATATCGGCGACGCACCCGTCTCCGAGTTCATTATTCATTTTTTCAAGGAAAATATCACGATTCATCCATAATTCATTCATCCACAGCGAACTCCTGCAAAGAAAGGATATCTTTCTCTCCCGGAACGATTTCGGTATGATGTTTTCACGACCACGGACGCCGTATTGCGATAAGATGATCCTTTCCGCGACAAAAAGCACCGTTTTTTCGTCGATTTCTTTGGATATATGCTTTTTTTCTTCTTTTTTTCTCGTGGAAGCGACGATGTCACCGATACTTTTCATAACATCATTTTCTTACCGGCATCGCTATGTAGAGGAAATTATCAGCGACATCGGCGTCTGTCCCATGAAGGACTCGGAGTTCTATGGGAGTGGTGCTTGAGTTCGCTGAGAGAAGTATGTATTCGGAATCAAGGACATTCAGACCGTCAAGGATATACCTCGGATTAAACGACATCTCCAATGAACCGCTCCCAGTCACTTCCACAGGAAGAATCGTCTTATTCTCACCGATATCGGAAGATTGTGAAGAAATGATCATCTCATTTTTTTCGGAAGAAATCGAGAGAAGCATCTCTCCATGCATCTGAGAAGAGAATATCCCAGCCATCCGGACGGACCGAAGCAGCTCTTCGCGCGATATTTTCACGATATATGAGAATTTTTTCGGGAGAATCTGTTTATAATCCGGATATTTTCCATTTATCACCCGAGACACCAAGGAAACACCATCAACATCGAAGAATACCTGATTTTCCTCGAATGCGAATCGGACTATTTCGGAATCCGGTGATATGATTCGTGAAATTTCCTGCATCGCGGCCTGAGGGAGGATGAGTGACTGGGTATTCATTGAAAACTCATGATATCCGGCACCTTTTTCATTGTTGGAAATAGGTATTATCTGTTCAGCAAGACGAAAACTGTCCGTAGCAGCCACATGCACCGCATCATCCAAAAAAAGAAAATACACACCGGTAAGCTCGATACGACTCTCATTCACCGAAACCGACGGAAGAAGTCTTTGAAGGGCTGATTTAAATGCTTGAGCGGGAAAAGAAACGAGATCATCTCCTTTTTTTCTTGGAATGATTGGAAAGTCCTTCGGATCAAGGCCGCGGATTTTCATCTTATACCCGCCACTTTCCAAGGAAAGCGATCTTCCATCAAGATCCAATGTCACGATGCCATTCGACGGGAGATTATGCACGAAATTACCGATAATCTTCACAGGGACCGCAATCTCCCCTTCACCATCTATTTTCGCACCGATAACGGAAGTCACCCCGATTTCAAGATTCGTCGCCGAGAGACGCAATCCGTTTTTTCCTCCGGAAAGGAGGAAATTGCTTAAAATAGGAAGGGTTGATTGTTTCCCGGTCGCCCGTTCGAGGTATGAGAGTGAATGTGAGAGATTTTCCTGTGTGCACGTGATTTTCATAAGAATTCATTTAATAAAAGAGTATCAAAAAAATATTTCAAATCATTATTACTTATTAGCGTTGTGAATTTGTGGATAAATGGAAGAAAAGCTTTGTTTCCGATGTTTATTTTGTAAGATTGGTCGGGAATATCTTTTTATAATCCTGGAGTTTATACATGTGGAGGAAAAACCTTGTCATTTATGAAAATATTAGTCACATTTTTTCCACTATTTTTAAGTGATTTCCACGGGTTATACACCCGTTATACAGGTCATGATTGATAGAGTGCGTCTTTAAGTGTGGAAATCTCCGCTTTCAACCGAAGATTTTTCTCGAGATCCTTTCCGATTTTTTCAAAAGCATGAAGCGTGGTTGTATGGTCTCTTCCACCGAAAAGACTTCCGATCGATGAGAACGGCATATTGAGTTCGCTCCTCAAAAGATACATCGCAACCTGTCTTGGATGTGATATTCCCTTCCTCCTCCCTTTTTTTGAGAGGTCCTCCTCGGTTACCGAATACTGTTTCAGCACCGCGTTTATAATATCCTTTGCTTGTAAGGTCTTTTTCCCCTGCACGATAAGTTGTGAGAGTATCTTTTCCACCATATCCGCCGATGGCGGTGTCTTATAGAATTCTGAATACGCGATTATTCTATTTAATGCCCCTTCAAGTTCCCGGATATTCTGGGTGATGTGTTCCGCGATGAAAAAAATGGCGTCATCATCGAGAAAAACGTTTTTTTCAGCTATTTTTTTCTTTAAGATAGCTATTCGTGTCTCGGTATTAGGATGACTTATGTCCGTGATCATCCCACCTTCAAACCGTGATCGAAGGCGGTCTTCGAGGGTTTGTATCGATTTCGGTGGTCGGTCACTTGAAATGACGATCTGCTTGTTTATCTGGTAGAGCGCGTTGAAGATATGGAAGAATTCTTGCTGGGTCTTCTCTCTTCCGGAAAGGAATTGGACATCATCGATAATAAGAAGGTCCATCTGCTGGTAATACTCCTTGAATTTATCGATTTGTTGTGTTTTCAGTGAGTCGACAAGCTCACTTGTGAACCGTTCGGAAGTGATGTATTTTATGATCTTTTCCGGATGGTTTTTTCTGACTTCGTTTCCAAGCGCCTGTAAAAGATGTGTTTTTCCAAGCCCGACGCCGCCATAGATGAAAAGAGGATTGTAGATCATCCCAAGATTTTGCGACACCGCGAAGCATGCCGCGCGGGCAAGCTCGTTGTTTTCCGCTACGACGAAATTTTCAAAGGTGTATCGGTGATTGAGATTTGATTCATGAAAAAGGGAAGTCGTTTTTAATGGTATATTTTCCTGATTTTGTGACGGAAATTGCTGTCTTTGAGGAAGGATGTTTTGGTGTGTGTGGTTCTCGGGTCGCTGAACCTGCTTTACGGCGTCGATGGATCGTATGACTGGTTGTGATTGTTGCGGCCCGGAAATGATACAGCGTATCTCCTTCGTGGCTTCGTCGAAATTCTTGAATGCCTGAAGAATGATAAGATTATACTTGTTTTCAAGCCACTCTTTCGCGAATCCATTCGGAACACTGATCGTCGCGAGTCCGTTTTCACGCGAGATGATCGATGTGTTTTGAAACCATGTCCGAAAACCAGCTCTCGATATGGAGAGTTCAATCTGTCCAAGAATGGCTTTCCAAAGCTCTTCGTTCGTCATATTTTTCCGTGAATGAAAGTATAGCACAGCTGTTTTTCTGAGTCATGCCGCCCGGTGGATAAGCGGTGTATAAGTGCTGTTTTCTCCAAGGTTTTGACATATTGACTTTCGTTTCATATTCGGGTATCCTTGCTATTGAGCTCGAAAAGAGCGTTTTTATGTCTTCTTAATTTCCATATGAAACGGACGTATCAACCGAAAAAACTCCGTAGAGCCCGTCGACATGGCTTTCTGAAGCGGATGGAGACATCCGGCGGACAAAAGGTTATCAAAAGCCGGAGGGCTCAAGGAAGGAAGAAGCTTTCCGTTTAGGTATGCTTCCGAAGCGATTGAGAATCAAGGATGCATCTCTTTTTCAAAAGGCTTTTCGCGGTGGAAAGCCCTTTTTCTTTGAAAATATCGCCTGCAAAGCTCTTTTTTTTGGTAACGAAAAGGCAAAAATTGGTTTTGCTCTCTCAAAAAAGCTTTTTCCCAGGGCAGTCGATCGGAACCGGATAAAAAGAATGCTTTCCCGAGCAGTTTCCGAGCACTATCGGGATATTCCTGATGGATGGAGTATTGTCTTTTTTCTCAAAAACAATGAGGAAACAGGATATGACGGGACGAAAAAGGCGATATCCGGACTTATTGAAAAATTAAAACGGTACAAAATCTGACATATGACAGGAATATTCGATATCTTCGTCTATCAGCCGGTTTATAACACCATAGTCTTCTTTGCGGATATTTTCCCTGGAGCGAATTTCGGCGTAGCGATAGTCGCTACCACTATCCTCATAAAGTTTCTCTTCCTTCCCCTTTCAAGGAAGCAGATAGAGTCGCAGAAAAAACTTCAGGAGATACAGCCGAAAATAAAGGAAATACAGGAAAAATATAAGGACGACAAGGAGCGGCAGGCGAAGGAATTGATGGTTTTTTATCGTGAAAACAAAGTAAATCCGTTCTCAGGGTGTCTTCCGCTTATCGTTCAGATCGTATTCCTTATAACGATCTACCGGATAATCATGAAGATATCGCAGACGGAGTTTGCGATCGATCCAACTGTTCTGTATCCATTCATCACGAATCCTGGAATACTTGCACATACTTTTTTCGGTCTCGCGGATCTTGCGAAGCCGAGCATCCCGTTTGCTGTTCTTGCCGCACTTGGCCAGTATTTCCAGATGAAAATGCTCATGAGTTCGCAGACAAAGAAGACCGAAGCGGAAAAGAAACCGGAAGGCGAACCGGATTTCGCGACCATCATGAACAAGCAGATGTTGTATGTCGGTCCGGGTCTCACTCTTTGGATCGGTATGACATTCCCAGCTGCGTTATCTCTGTATTGGCTTGTTTCGACCGTTTTTGCTATCATTCAGCAGGTATCCGTTCTGAAAAAGTCCTATATTAAGCCATAAACTGAAATTTTATGGAAGAAGGGAACATCCAGTCAATCGTTTCCAAGACCGCAGAAGAGCTTTTTTCCGCCATGGGAATAGATGGGGTATCGGTTGAGATCCGGTCCGGGAAACCCGGTTTGAAAGAGTCTTTCGTCTGCGCTGTTTCGGTGAATCGCGATGATTCGAAGATCCTTATCGGAGCTCACGGGGTGACGCTGTATGCGATACAGCACCTCCTGCAGGTTATTCTCAAGAAGAAATCCGATATCCGTGAGAGTTTTTCGGTCGACATCAATAACTACTGGAAGGAGAAGTACCGGCTTCTCGAACAGGATGCCGAAGAGGCCGCTCACGAGGCGATTTCCACGGGTCGGCCGGTCAATCTTCGCCCGATGCTCCCTTACGAGCGGAAAATAGTCCATAGCGCCCTCTCATCGAATACGAGAGTCGAAACGGAAAGCTCCGGAAGGGGCGAAGCAAGACGGGTCATCGTCAAGCCGGCATCGATACTCTAGGCCCGTACGGAAACCTCCCGGAAGGGAGGTTTTTCTTTTCGCGAATTCACTGTAGAATGAACCTGTCTTCCTGTTTCCGTTTTTCTTGAATACTATGGCGCTCGCCAGAAAAATCGCCTACAACGTCGTTTTCAACTCTTTCCTGAAGATCGTGACAACCGTCGCGCTCTCGCTTCTTTCGATACGCCTCATTACCGGGTACCTTGGGAAGGAGGGATTCGGTGACTATACCACCATACTCGCCTTTTTCGCCTTTTTCGCGGCTATAGCGGATCTCGGCATCGGATCGGTGACCGCCAGGGAGATTTCTCGTGAAGGGGCGAATGAATCGGATATTCTCGGAAAAGTCGCCTCGCTCCGTCTCCTTTCCTCCCTGTCGCTCTTCCTTTTGGTTCCGATGGTATTGTTTTTCTTCTCATATCCGCTCCCGGTGAAGATCGGTATCTGGATAGCGTCTGGGGCGGTGATTTTCTCCTCGTTCTCGATATTTCTCAACGGGATATTCCAGAAGAACGTCGCCATGGACCGGATCGCATTGGTTGAGTTTTTCGGGAAGCTCACCCAGGTCGGATTCGTATTTTTGGTCGTGTCGCTGGATCTTGGTTTTCTTGCGATCGTGTCGACGCTGGCCATCTCCCTTATTTTCAACGCATCCCTCGCGTTCTTTTTGAGCCGGAAATACGCCCCATTCTCCTTTCGTATCGATATTCCGTATTGGAAGCGGTTCCTCCGGGAGTCCTTGCCGCTCGGCGGGAGCGCGCTCATCACGTTTTTCTACTTCAAGATGGATACGATTCTCCTTTCGGTGATCCAAGGAAGCGCGGCGGTCGGCATATACGGCGTCGCGTACAAGGTGATGGAAAATCTCACCTTTTTTCCGGCAATGCTCGCCGGACTTCTTCTCCCGATCCTTTCCAGGCATATTTTTACGAAAAGAGAGGCGTTTATCGATATCGCCGATACGACATTCCGGGTTTTTGTCATCATCGTTCTCCCGATCGTCCTGGGTGGAGCCTTTCTTTCTTCCGATATCATCGCGATCGTCAGCGGATCCGGATTCGAAGAGGCCGTACCGGTACTTCAGATGCTCATGGTTTCCTTGGCGTTCATCTTTTTCGGACACTATTTCAACATGATTCTCATCGTCGGGAATATGCAGAAAAGACTCATGAAACTTCTTCTTTTCGTCGCCATTTTCAATATTTCCGTGAATCTCGTGCTTATTTCTGAGTATTCGTTCCTCGGTGCGGCCGCGACGGCGCTCATGACGGAATTCACGGTGGCGGTATCGACCGGAATCCTCGTGTATCGGCTTCTCGGATATCGTCCCGCATTCGGGAAGCTTCCGCGGGTATTCGCCGCCGCTGGGCTTATGGGGCTGTTTCTTTTCCTTTTCTCGGAGAAGCTCACGTTCCTTGTTTCCGGATTCGTTTCGGTCGGCGTCTATTTCGGGTCCTTGTGGTTGTTCCGTGCGGTGACGAGCGAAGAAATCGCTTCACTGTTTTCCAAGAAAGAGTCTCATATGGTCCCGATGGAGGAACCTCTGTGATTTCTGGGAAATTCGACCGTCTTCATCAAGTAATTCATCATGGGAATGGCTTCGTTGCCGAAAGTATTCGTCATTGTTTTGAATTGGAACGGGGGCGATCGGGTCCTTTCGTGCCTTCGTTCCGTTTTTTCCCTCAAATACGGAAACTTCGAGGTTGTCGTGGTCGACAATGCTTCGCGTGACGGATCCCTCGAACGGGCCAGAGCTTCCTTTGGTCGGGCGCATTTCATCGTGAATGAGAAGAATGTCGGTTTTGCCGCCGGAATGAATGTCGGCGTGAAATTCGCTCTCTCAAAGGGCGCACAATACGTCTGGTTGCTGAACAATGATGCGGTAGTCGGAAGGGATGCCCTTTCCGAGCTTGTTGGGACCGCTGAAAAGTCCGGAAAGGTGCTCCTTTCCCCTCTTATTTTGACTCCATCAGGGAAGACCTGGTTTTCTGCCGGAAAAATCGATTTTCTCCGCATGAGAGCGGTTCATGCCGAGCCACCCGTTAACGCGAGGGAAAGCGACCCGTACGAGTCCGGATTTCTTACCGGATGCGCGCTTTTCCTTTCGAAACAGTTGTTTGGTGCCGTCGGATTCCTTGATGAGCGATATTTTCTTTACTATGAGGATGCCGACCTCTCCCTCCGTGCGAGGAAGCACGGATTCAGGCTTCTTGTTGTGCCGAAATCCGTCATCGTGCACGGTGAACAGAGCTCGGAGAATCCGGAAAAAGTTTACTGGCTCGTTCTTTCAGGACTCCGATTCTTCCGGGATCATACCCCATGGTATTTCCGTCCGTGGATGAAGCTTTACATTCTGCTCCGAAAGGTGAAAAATGGACGGGATAAGAAGAAAGGGAAGAGGGAGGCTTTCCTGGTGGCTTCCGCATATGAAGATTTTCAGAACCGGAGAAAATCCTAAGATTTCCCTCGTATATGTAAATTTTCGAAGTGTCCGACCGCTTCGAAAATCGCTTGAATCCGTCTGGAGGAACCGGGAGTTGAGGAAAAATATCGAGATCGTCGTCGCGAACAACGACCATTCGGAGTCATGGGCGCTCCGCGCGCTTAAACGACGCTTTCCCATACGGATTATCGATCTCCCCGGGAATCTCGGATTCGGACATGCCGCCAATGAGGCTGTGTCCATCGTCAGATCGCCATACGTCGGATTTTTGAATCCCGATACGGAATTTTTTTCAGGAAATATCGCCGATATTCCGAAAATTTTTGAAAAATACCACGATATAGGAGTGCTTGGCGCCAGACTTCTTTCCCATACGGGAGAGAGCGAACCCTGGAGCAGTGGTCGGGCGGTTTCTCTTTGGCAGATATTTCGGAACAATATGGGTATTCCATCCGGGAAGGCGCTCTGGGAGTCCCGGAAACCTGTGAGAGCGGGATTCGTGAGCGGGGCGGCGCTTTTCACGCGGTCGGAGCTCTTTCGGAAACTTCAAGGCTTCGACGAGCGGTTCTTTCTCTACTTCGAGGATGCCGACTTCTGTCTCCGTGTCTGGGAATCCGGGTATCGCGTGTTTCTCTTTCCGAAACTCACGTTTTTCCATGAAGGCGGCGTGAGTCATGCGACGGAACGATCGAAGAAAGAAGCCTTTTATGATTCGCAGGAACGATATTTCCGAAAAAATCGTCCGATATGGGAGTCGTGGATACTTTCCATTATGAAAAAGATTCTCCTATGACGATTCTTCTTGTCAGGATTTTCCTCTTTACGCTCCCGTTTCAGTTCGCCCTGAATCCTGTTCCGGGAGTCGATCTGCATGTTTCGCGGATTTTTTCCATCGCGATCTTTCTTTTTTGGCTCACGGAAAGTCTCTTTAAAAAAAGCGTTCACATTTCATTTTCAAGGACAACACTTTTTCTTTCCTCGTTCGTGTTTATCGCGAGCGTTTCCTTCTTGTGGGCCGACCAGGAGACGATTTCACTTCGGAAATCATCGTTTTTTCTCTCGTTTTTTCCACTTTTCTTCGTTTTTTCCTCGATCGTGAAGGATGGGGGATATGATACGGTTCGTTCCCTTTCGAAATCACTCTTCTTCGGATCGGTTCTGACTGCGCTTATCGGCATCGTCCAGTTCGCACTCCCGATATTTTTCGGTGTCGGTCCGACCTTTCATTTCTGGATATCGACGGTGCTTCCGCCATTCCTCGGCTCGTCGTTTTCCTCGGTCGTCGCGGAATATCCGAGTCTTCTGGCGAATATCGGAGGAACGACCATGCTTCGTGCGAGCGCCTTTTTCCCAGATCCGCACATGTTCGCCTATTTCATGGGTATGGCTCTCCCGATCGGATTCCCTCTCTTTTCCGGTGAAAAGGAGCCGTATCGGAAACGGATGTACGGGTTTCTTTTGTTGGTCGTTCTTGTCGCCGATCTCCTCTCGTTTTCACGCGGCGCCTATCTCGGGCTCGTCTTCGCCGGAATCGGCCTCATTTTCTTGCTTCTTCGGGGGAATTCCTCAAAAAAAATGATCCTGTGGTCGTTTCTGATCCTTTCGTCACTCTCACTCGTCTTTTTTACCGGGAACCCCGTCAGGGAGAGGTTTTTTTCCAGTTTCTCATTCGAAGAAGGATCGAATCAGGGCCGTATAGCGATGTGGGAAGAGGCTGTCATGAGGATCGAGGCGCGGCCGTTTCTTGGTTATGGTCTTGGAAACTATCCGTTTGCCGTTAAACCGGACGCATCGCCGAGGGATCCGATTTATGCGCACAATCTTCTTCTCGACATCGCGACGGAGACTGGGATCATCGGGATGCTTCTTTTCCTTCTCGCATTCGTTTCAGCCTTCCTCACGGTTCTTGAGGGGTATCCGCTGATTGCGCTTTCCTTCCTGGTGTTCTTCGGGCATTCACTCGTCGAGAGCCCGCTTTATTCCGTCCATGTATTCCCTGTTCTCCTGCTTCTTCTCTCGTTCGGATCCGTAAGTCGACGCGAATGAATATTTTTTCAGAAAAAACGGAAAAATATCTCGTTTTCCTTATATTTTTCCTCTTCCCCTTGGCTGATGTGCGAGTGCTTCTTTTCGGGATCCCACTTTATGTTCCCGAAATTCTCGTCATGATGGCGATTCTGACGCGGATTCTCCGGTCTCCATCGAACCGATTGTCGGACGGTTTTTCCTGGAGAAGCGGATTTGTCGCGATTCTTTCCATCGGACTCATGCTTGCCGGGATGATCTCATCCTCCATTTGGAACGGCATCGATCGCGATGCGCTCGGAGCGATAAAAAGCTGGTTCCTTTTCCCGATACTTTTTTTCTGGCTCATTCTCACGCTTGGATTTTCGAGGGGAGACGTATGGAAGGCGGTATCGCTTTGGTTTTTCGGTACGGCGCTTACGGCGTTCGCCGGTGTTTTCCTTCCGGATTATTCCATCAGAACCTATGACGGAAGGCTTCAGATAGCATCCCTTTCGCCGAATCATTTCGGCTTTCTTCTTGAGTATGGCGGAGTGATCGGATTGGCATTGCTTGTTTTTCTCAGGGAACGACACTGGGTTTTCCTGGCATTTCTTGCCATCGCCGAGTCCGTCGTTGTCGCCGCTCTTCTCCTGACACAATCAGATGCCGCACTGATCTCGTTTTGTATCGCGTCGCTCACGCTTGTCATCTCCTCGATTTTTTCGCTGAAATTCTCAAAAAAACTGCTCGCCGCAGCCTTTATTGTCGTCGCTTCGGTGACGTTGGCGTTTTTTCAAACGATAGATCGTCATGAGCTTGGGAGCGGGACGGTCAGGAGCTCGCTCGCTTCGAGGGTCATGATATGGAATGCGGCATCCATGATGATTTCCGAGCACCCGATCCTCGGTATCGGCCCGCGGAATTTTCAGGAGCGGTATCTGGCGCTCCAACCGCAGTTCCCTCCATATCTCGAGTGGGCGGTTCCGCATCCGCACAATATCTTCCTCGCCTTCTGGCTTTTTTCCGGGATTAGCGGTCTTTTGGGATTTGTCGTCTTACTTTCCGTACTCTTTTTCAATGTCGTTCGTGTGATATTCTCGACACCCGAAGAGAAGCTTCGAGTGCTTCCGTCATTGTTCCTGGCTCTCCTTTCGGGATTTCTTGTCCATGGATTCGTCGATACGCCGTACTTCAAAAACAACCTCGCGTATATTTTCTGGGCCATGGCCGCATGCATCTTTCTTCTAGGGAAAGAAAAAAGACGCCGAAGCGCCGAAGATGCCGGGTTGAACCGGTGATATCTCACGGATGCTGGAGGCGTATCCGATAGAGTTTTCCATCGTTCCGATCCGTAAAGAAGAGGAATTCCTCCTTTTGATCAAGAAAAAGATCGATACTGTCGTGTTCTCCGGCGGTGTCTTCCAGGGAAATGATGCGTTCACTTCTCCCCGTTTCCGTATCCATTTTCCAGAACGAATCCTTCGTGTGGATCGGCTTTTCGAAATAATCGTTCGGAAGAACGGCATTTGCCGGCAAAGAGAGCGGGAGCGCGTAGTAAATCGTCTTTGAATCCCTTGACCATACGGCTTTCGAGATGAGTGTCGGCGCCTGAAGCGTCTGGTATTCTCCGCCGTTCGAATTGGTGATTCCGAGTCGGACGTCGGATCCGCCCTTCTCGTTTACGGCGCTCACAAGCAGTTTCATTCCATCCGGCGACCAGAGATAGCTCGCGCCGAACTTCTTGCCGAGTATTTTTTTCGGTTCTCCTCCGGTCATGGCGATCGTATAGAGCGAAGTCTCGTCGAAGGCATTCGGGCGGTTCCAAAACGATACGCCGACTCCGCCGGGAACGGTGGCGATGTACGGGTTTCCGATCGGCGATTTCGCGATCTCCTTCCAGTCGCTTCCGTCAGGTTTGGCGCTGTTGAGGCCGGTTTTCCCGTTCGCAGGATCGGTGTAGAAATAGAAAATCCGTTCGCCGATATTCGACCAGGAAGGTGAGGCGAGCCCCTGTTTGAGCGGCGTGATGGATTTGTCGGCGAGCCGGATGAGATGCCATCGCTGGCCGTTTTCTGTCGGGAAAAGCGCCAAGACGGCATTCTTGTCGGGGGACCAGACGGCCCGGAGAAGCTTCCCCGGAAGATTTCCGAGAATCTCTTCCTCCGCTCCTCCACCGAGAGACGCCTTTTTTAGCGATTTTCCGCTGAAAAAGGCGATGAATTTCTCATCGAGAGCGATCGATCCGCTCGCCTCACCGCTTGTCACCTGTTCCAACGGCGAGCTCTTGAGATTTTCCGAAAATCCCTGATCCGTCTTTTCCTTCGTTTCCTTCTGCTTCGTCGCGTCGGTTACGGGGTTGTTCGGATTGTTCTTGAATGCGAAATTGTACACCCCGAGAAAGAGGAGCGTGACCAGGAAGAGCCCGAGAGAGATAGCGAAGAGCTTTTTCATTCGATTAGCGGAGGTCTATATGGAGATGATTCGGATTTCCTGTGGTGCATGAGACTGGATATACGCCACTTCGATCGCACTCCGCAAATGGTTTTGTCGAAGAATAGCTCCCTGTGATTGTTAGTTTCTTGTTGAAGATATCTTTCATTTCTGAATAACTCATTCCGCTCGGGACGATGTCGACAGCTGTTCCCTTGTAATGTCTTGAATTTGTTCCGTGCGATCCCCCGGCGATGCTGGTTACGGTGAACCCTGTGCCAGGATGGTGTGCCTGAAGATAGACGGAAAGCGCATACAGTTGGGTCAGGATACTCTCGTTCAAAGTTGCCGATCCATTGCAGACCGCCGAACCAGCCTTGTTGCACCCTTCATGACATGCAGTCATCTGTTTTCCGTCAATAACTTCCTGTATGTTTGTCGCCGGAGTGACGGGTCCTGCGCTGGAACTGCAGCTTCCGGCTGCGGCGAGTGTGACATTGGCCTGACCTTTGAGATTTCCCGCGATGACTTTGGCTCCTGCGGATGGAAGAACGGTGGCTGCTCCGAAGTTCGGTATTGGGTTTCCGCTCGGTTGTGATGGGGTGTATGTAACTGTTCCCCCGACCTTGCTGAACGATCCGAGATTCACGTTCACGAGATCCGGATTGATGACATAGAGGATGAGGTAGGCGAGGAGCGCCAGGACGAGCCCGATGAGCGCGTCCCAGATATAGGTTTTCGCCTTTCCGATGGTCGCGGTGTTGCCGCCGCTTGAAAGATAGATGAATCCGCCTACGGAGAGCATGAAGAGCGCGGCCAGGCCCACCGTCCAGATACCGAACTTG
The DNA here is from genome assembly GCA_964450795.1 of uncultured Bdellovibrionales bacterium. GTDB lineage: Bacteria > Patescibacteriota > Minisyncoccia > Moranbacterales > UBA1568 > JAGOTT01. The sequence goes on along the minus strand of CAYVDI010000009.1, from coordinate 7,745 downwards.
TATATCCCCTGGACATACTGGGGAAACGATGTCGTCGCCATCTGTGCGCCCGGAATCTGCTCGAGCGGCTGGTAGTTGAAAGCCTGACCAAAAGCAGTGTCGGAGGTGACTGGAAAAATCGCCAATGAGAACGCGAAAAAGAGTCCGAAAAACAACGATTTTGATTTCATACGTTTGTTATTTCTTTTCTAGAGTATACCGCAGTTTTCAAAGAAACGAAAATCCGGCATACGCCGGATATCGTTCAATCTGCATTCCGCAACCCATCTAAAAATCCCAGCTCCCGTTGAGACTCGATGACTGGGTGTAGTTGACGACGGTAGTTTCGAAGAAGTTTCCTTTGTCGGCATTCGGATCCTGGAGCCGCTCGAGGTGTTTGTAGGGGTTTTCGACGGCCTCCGGATAGAGCGGGGCGATTCCGAGCATCGCGAGTCGGTTGTTCGCGAGCCACCGGGTGTAGCTTTCCGTCGTCGCGCCGTTGAGCCCTGGGATGCGGTCGCCGAGGATGTGCTTGCTCCATTCGATCTCCTGCGTGACGGCGGTCGCCATCATCTCCCGGATCAGTTCCTCGTCATAGATTTCCGGGAATTCACGTTTGATTTCGCGGATGAGGTTCGCGAAGATGGTCACATGCGTGAGCTCGTCGCGTCGGATATAGGCGATCATCCGGCCGGTCGCGAGCATCTTCATGTGATCCACGAGCGTGTCGAAGAACGCGAATCCGTTGTAGAAGTAGAGCGATTCGAGAAGGAAGTTCGCCACGATGCCGCGGAAGAACATCGCATCCGACGGCGTATCGATAAAATCCTGGTAAATAGCCCCGATGTAGCGGTTCCGGTCGAGGAGGATCTTATCCGTGCGCCAGAAATAGTAGATCTCTTCCCGTTCCTTCGAGTCCACGACCGATTCGAGGATGGTGGCGTAGGACTGCGAATGGATCGCTTCCTGGTAGGCCTGGATCGAAAGAAGGAGGTTCACTTCGGGTGACGTGACGTAGTCCGAGAAGTGCGGAAGATTCACCGTCTGGATCGAGTCGAGGAAGATGAGGAAGGAGAGGATGCCCTTGTAGGCGCGCTGTTCGTCCGTCGAAAGCTCGGCATGGAACATCCGCGCGTCGTCCTTGAGCCCCGAGACCTTTTCCGGAACCCAGAAATTCCCGATCATGACCTGGTAGAGCGACTTGGCCCACGGATATCGCGTGGCGTTCAGGTTGAAGAGTCCGGTCGTCGCCCCCTTGATGATGGTGCGATGCTCGACGAGATCGTCCCCCTCCGGGTTGAAGAGGAGGTTCTGATGCATTGTTTCAGTCATAGCGGTCTTCTCCTTATATTAGCTTCTTTATCCGGAACAGGAAACGCAGTCGTCCTTCACTTCGCCGGAAAGGCTCCGGACGTAGTAGACGGTCTTGATGCCTTCTTCCCAGGTTTTCACATAGTACCCGAACAGCTGTTCCGGTGAGACGCGCGACGGATCGATCATCCATTCGAACGAGATCGACTGGTCGACCCATTTGTACACGACCGCCATCATGTCGATGACGTCGTTCATATCCATGTTCACGTACTCCTTGTAGTACCAGAAGTTTTCCTTGGAAAGTTTCGGCGCGACCCGGACGGTCGGTGCCGAAAGATTGGTCTCGACGAAGTATCGTTTGTAGATCGGCAGGAGCGCGGCGGTGGTACCGACGACGCCGGCGGTCGACGTGTTCGGGGCGGGTGCGGTGTGGTAACCGAAACGGGTCCCGTATCGCCGCAGGTCGTCGAAGAGCTGATCCCACTCCTTTCCGTTTTCCGTGTTTTTCGAGAACCAATTCCGTTCACGCCCGAGGATCCGTCCCTTGTCGTATTCGCTTCCCTGGTAGAGCGGATATGCACCGCGTTCCTTCGCGAGGTCGACCGATGCGCGGTAGGTGTGGTACGCGTACTGCGAGAAGAGCTGGTCGGTCATCCGGCGTGCCTCCTCGCTGTCGTAGGCGATCTTCCGTGTGGCGAGATACTCCGCAAGACCGAGGTACCCGAGGCCGACCGACCGGTAGCGCAGAGCGGTACGCTTCGCTTCCTGAATCGGATAGAAGTTGAGCGTGATGACGTTGTCGAGCACCCGCATGACGACCGGGAACACTTCCGCCATGGTCTCTTCCTCGGATACTTTCGCGACATTGATCGACGCGAGATTGCAGACGACGAGATCGCCCGGCTCGTACCGGATGACGATCGTGCCGTCCTCGATCGTCTCCTCGACGAATTTCGACACGGAAGTGTTCTGGCAGATCTCGGTGCAGAGCTGGGTCGAGTAGATGTTGCCTGCGTGTTTGTTCGGGTTGAGCCGGTTCACCGTATCGCGGAAGAAGACATACGGCATGCCGGTCTCGACGACCGTCTTCAGGAATTTCTTGAAAAGATCCTTCGCCTTCACCGTCTTCTTCATGGTGAGCGATTCGTCGCGCTCGAGCTCCTCGTAGAATTTCTCGAACGCCTCTCCGAACTGATCCTGAAGATTCTTCCCGTACCGTTTCGCGATCTCGTGCGGATCGAAAAGCGTCCATTCGAGATTCTCCTTCACCCGGCGCATGAAGAGGTCCGGAACGGATATCGCCGGGAAGATGTCGAACGCCTTCGATCGGATGTCTCCGGTCTCGGTCTGGAGATCGAGGAAGTCGTATACGTCGGCATGCCAGGCGTCGAGTGTGACGGATATCGCTCCGAGCCGCGCGCCGAGCTGATTCACCGCGACGGCGGTATCGTTTATGACCTTGATCCAGGGATTCACGCCACCGGACATGCCGGCGACACCGCGGATGAAACTGCCGCGCGAGCGGATGTTTCCGAGATAGACGCCGACACCGCCCCCGAACTTCGAGATCTGTGCCATGTTCTCGATCGAGTGGTAGATGCCGCGGAGATCGTCGTCGACGTTTATCTTGAAACACGAGGAAAGCTGGTGATAGTTCGTCCGGGAATTGAGAAGCGTCGGGGTCGGGAGGGAGATGCGCTGTTCGGAGCAGTGTCGGTAGATCTGAAGTGCGAACGGGAGTCGTGTCGCTTCCGGTTCCGGGATGGCGAGGAAGAGCGCGATCGACATGTACATCTCCTGCGGAAGTTCCTTCACGACTTTGTTCGGATTCAGGAGATACCGTTTCTGAAGCGAAAGGAGCGTCGTGTATTCATAGGACTCGTCGGTCTCCTTCACGAGATGCCGGCCGGCCTCGAGGATGTCTTCCTGCGAATAGTATTTGTAAAACTCCTTGTAGTAGAGTCCGCTCCCGACATATTCGTCGAAGAGCGCCTTGTATGCCTCAGGCGTGTAGATGTCCTTCTGCGAGATTCCCCTATTCTTGGTGGCGGCCTTGTACATGCTTCCGAGGAAGATGCGTGACGCGACCTGCTGCCAGGAGATGTTCTCGACGGTGACCAGGTCGACGCAGGTCTTCACGAGAAGCTTCGCGATGTCGCGCGTCTGGATATCCTCGACGATGTTCTTCTTGAACGCCTCGATGAGATCCTCGAACCGGCACTCCGTCTCATACCCCTTCGCCGCACGGTCGAACACCACCCGGATCTTGTTCAGGTCGAATACTTCCTTCGAGCCGTCGGATTTCGTCACCTTGAGGGACCGGTTCTCGAACTGCTCGATGAGCCGTTCCTGCTTCTCCTCGCGCTCCTCCTTCCGCTCCGCGCGGTAGAGGATGTATGCCTTCGCCAATTCGAATTTGTTCGCCTTGACGAGATTCCGTTCGACGATGTCCTGGATATCCTCGACGGCGGGCGTGCGGTTCACGAAGATGTCCGTGAAGACGTGTTCCGCATCGCGGACGACGGAATCCGTGAGCGCCGGGATGAAGCTCTTGTCGGTTTCGCCGATCGCCTCGCAGGCGAGTCGGATCGCGTTCTCGATTCTCGATCGATCGAAGTCGACGACTTCCCCGTCTCGTCTCCGTATCTTGGTGAGAGGCATAGGTATTGTGTTCTTTTTCGGATCCCCCTCCCGGACCCCTTTGGTTATTTTTCCGTCCCGTACACGCTATGCGGCGAACCGTCTCTCCACCTCGTTCCAATCGATCGATCGGAAGAAGGCGTCTACATACTCCGCCCGTTTCAATCCGTAATCCGTTATGAAGGCATGCTCGAAGACATCCATCACGAGAAGCGGTGTCGCTCCGACGAGATGTCCTCCGTCGTGTTCGTTCACCCAGATGTTGAAGATCCGTTTCTCGTCCTTGTCATACGCGAGAATGACCCACCCGATGCCGCGGATAGCGCCGGCCGAACGGAAGTCCTTTTCCCATGCTTCGACACTTCCGAATCGCTCGGTGATGAGCGTGGCGATCTGAGAAGATCCGGAAAGGGATACCGGTGTTTTCGTGAGGTTGCCGAAATAGAGCTCATGGAGACGGACGCCGTTCCATTCCCAACCGAACCGTCGTCTGAGCTCGGAGCTCTGGGGTGTTCCGGGTTCGACGGATCCGGAGAGGTCGGCAAGCATGTTCACGTTCTTCACGTATCCCTCGTAAAGGGCGAAATGGTTCGTGAGGAGCGTATCGGAGAAGCCGTCGAGTCCGATGAGATGTGAGAAGTCCTTCGACACGATCATATGTTTGGTGTTTGGTCTGGTTAGGATTCGATTCAGATCTTGCCGACGAGCTCGATGCCGGGCTTGAGGGTCTTCTTCCCCGGCTGCCACTTCGCCGGGCAGACCTCCCCTCCGTGCTCGCGGACGAATTGCGCCGCCTGGAGCTTCCGGAGAACCTCGTCGGAATTCCGTCCGATATTGTTCGAGTTGATTTCGTAGGACTGAAGCACCTGATCCGGATCGATGATGAAGGTGCCGCGGAGCGCGAGTCCCGCGTCCTCGCCATCCTCTATATAGACGCCCATCATCCTCGAGAGTTCCCCGGTCGGGTCGGCGAGCATCGGGAAGGAAATCTTCCTGATCGCTTCCGAGTGGTCATGCCACGCCTTGTGGGTGAATTTCGTGTCGGTGCTCACGGAGACGACCTCCGCGCCAAGCTTCTTGAACTCCGCGTATTTCTCCGCCATATCCTCGAGCTCTGTCGGGCAGACGAACGTGAAATCCGCCGGATAGAAGAAGAGTATAAGCCATTTTCCCGAGAAATCCGAAAGATTGACCTTCTTGAACGCCTCTTCGTGGTACATTTCTCCCGAAAAATCCGGGATTCTTTGACCGATAACCGGAAGCATATTCTCGCTTCCGAAGCCGCCTTCGCATGAACCTCCACACATAATGTTGTATAAAATGATTACTTTTTTGGATGCCAAGAGACGTTCGTGTATGATAAAATTCTTCTGAAATAATGTCAAACATACCGTTACGGAGCCATTTTTTCTGGAAAAAGCAAGGGGGGAACGTCCGGTTTTGAAAAAAAATATAACAATAGGTTGTGGTTTATAAGCATGTAAATCACTATCTGTAGTATGAAAAAAACAGGAAGTTCCCATTTTCAAAGGAACGCTTGCTCTTTTCTGTAGTCCGGGATACAATCATGCATCACAAGAAACGGGTATGGAGGGAAAATCTGAGCATGTCAGGGCTTCGGTCGAACGTCGGCACTCGAATGAGCGTCTCGACGGTTTTCTCGCGTCCGTTCTCAAAGGCATGGATGCTTTTTCCTCGATTTCTCGGGAAAAAGTGAAAAAGGGCGTTTTGGAGGGGCTTGTATCGGTGAATGGCGAGGTGGAAGCCGATCCGAGGAGGAAGCTCCGCTTCGGAGATATCGTCGATTCGGGCATCCCTCCGGAACAGCGGACCTTGATACCGGATATCGGCGCGGATCCGCCGGTGCTTTTTGAGAACGATCATATCGTCGTCATCGACAAGCCGGCAGGTATGAAGATGCATCCGGTTTCGTGGGATGAGCTCGGAACGGTCGCGAATTGGATAGTGGCGAAGTACCCGGAAATCTCGGGTGTCGGAGAAGACGCCCTTCGTCCGGGAATCGTCCATCGTCTCGATCGGAACACGAGTGGCATCGTCGTCATCGCGCGGTCGCGGAAGAGTTATGACGCTCTCAAACAGATATTTCACGATCATCGCATAGAGAAAACGTATCAGGCGCTTCTTCTTGGTCATGTTCCTGAAAATTCCGGAAGCATCTCGTTTCCGCTCGCCGAGAAACGCGGGACACTCAAGCGTGTAGCGGTCAAGCACCCGGACACGTTTCTCGGGGATACCCGCGAGGCGTTCACCCGATATAATCTGAAGGAACGGTTCGAGAAATACGATCTGATCGAAGTGATGCCTGAAACCGGTCGGACGCATCAGATACGCGTTCATTTTTCGGCGGTCGGCGCTCCGGTCGCCGGGGATTATCTCTACGGAGGAAAGCGCATGAAAGGCTCGGGGCTTCCGGCAAGACAGCTCCTGCACGCTTCGCGGCTTGCTTTCGATCTTTTTGGTGAAGAGTACGTATTCGACTCGCCGCTTCCGGACGATTTTTCAAGTTTTCTCGAATCTATTGACGAAACAAAAATTCCGGGTTATCCTGGTGAAGCTTCGAGCTTGGGCGAATAGGCTCGTTTTGTCTTTATTACACCGTTTATCAGGAATCGCTATGCACAAGGATCTCATCGCATTCAACGCGGCCCGCCGCACAAAGGACGTTCCGGATCTCCATTCCGGTGACGTGGTGAAGATATATCGGAAGATCGTCGAGGGCGGCAAGGAGCGCACGCAGGTCTTCCAGGGCATGGTCATCGCTATCAAGGGCGGACAGAGCTCTTCTCCGATGGTTACGGTTCGGAAAGTCTCCTTCGGTATCGGTGTCGAGCTGGTTCTCCCTCTGTACTCGCCGAATATCGAGAAGATCGAAGTCGTGAAGAGCACTCGATCCCGCCGCGCGAAGCTCTATTTCGTCCGTGACAAGTCGTCGAAACTCCTCTCGAAGAAACTCAAGGAAGTGACTCTGAAGACTGGAAAGGCGAAAAAGGTGAGCGTCGAGGAGCTTGTTCCCGTCGAGGGAGACGCGGAAGAGGTTGCGGAAGAGACGGCGGAGGTGAAGGAAGAAGCTCCGAAGGCGTAGGTTTTCGGAAACATGCCCAGGTGGCGGAATTGGTATACGCGCTAGCTTGAGGTGCTAGTTCTCGCAAGGGATTGGAGGTTCGAGTCCTCTCCTGGGCACAAACGAACGCAGTGAGTTTTGACAAGGAAACGAGCCGACGATTCGGCTCGTGTGAGGACGAGAACGCCGGAGCGACGTTTCGCAAGCTTGCGAAACCGCGAGGCGGTGCCCAGACCGAGGCGCGCGACAGCGCGGCGAGAGTCGAGGGAGAGTCCTCTCCTGGGCACAAACGAAGGGAAAAGAACAGGGGCTTCCTTGTTCTTTTTCTTTGGATGGGTACAATAGGTGAAGTTGCTACGCACGCTTAGCTCAGTCGGTTAGAGCATCTCGTTTACACCGAGAGGGTCCGAGGTTCGAGTCCTCGAGCGTGCACAGAGTGCCGTTCAGTAAGCCAACCACTTGGCTTACATGAGGACGAGAAAGCCGGAGCGATGTTTTGTCAAAAGACAAAACATCGAGGCAGGGTCGAGAAATTTTTTGTGTGACGACACAAAAAATATTCGTGACCGAGTCCTCGAGCGTGCACAGTTGATTTTTTCGGCCGTTCGGATACAATGTCCTTTGTATCGGAAAAGCGCCGGGGTAGCTCATTGGTAGAGCGAAGGCCTGAAAATCCTTGCTTCGGCAGTTCAATTCTGCCCCCCGGCACAGCCATGGAGAGGGTATAAGC
>CAYVDI010000008.1:0-25686 GCA_964450795.1 uncultured Bdellovibrionales bacterium | reverse complement strand
GCAGGGGCGGAAGGAATCGAACCCTCGCAAAGGGTTTTGGAGACCCTTGTACTACCATTATACGACGCCCCCGAATCGGGCAGTGGGTCGCTTCAGGAGGAATAGGGACAGGCCGTATCGGCCGCCTCCCGCTCACTGTCCAAACAACTACTTGCTCTCGTTGTGAAGCGTGTGCTTCTTGCAGAAACTGCAGTGCTTCATGAGCGAAAGCTTCTCTTTCACCTTCTTCTTGTTCCGCTTCGTATACGCCGTGATGCGCGCGCATTCGGAACACTTCATTTTCGCCATGTTGTCCTTGATCTTCCCCATAACCGTTTCAAAAAGATAACGTTCCTACTGTACGGAAAAAACCGTATTCCGTCAATATTGAGCCGTTGACCGGGATTGAACCGGTGACCTCGTCATTACCAATGACGTGCTCTACCGACTGAGCTACAACGGCCGATTCCTCCTTCAATTGTTCACTTGTGGGCAGGGAGGGATTCGAACCCCCGTAGCCCGTAGGGCGACAGATTTACAGTCTGCTGCGATTGACCGCTCCGCCACCTGCCCACAGAGAAATGCTCGATGCAAGTCTCAAGACGGAGAACCGTTTCATGCCGCCATCCGCGGACTGCCACGACTTTCCATTTTGATCCTTCCATCACCGGTACGGTTGAGCCACCTCTCGGATTTGAACCGAGGACCAACGGTTTACAAAACCGCTGCTCTACCACTGAGCTAAGGTGGCATAGTAGCCCCAAGGCAGTATACTATGAAACTTTCTCTTCGAAAAACCGCTCGACCTTCCTGATTTTCAGCTTCACGACGCGATTCGTCGGATGAAGCTTCAATACCTGACGATAGCATGCCTTCGCATCCTGCATGTTTTCCGCATCGAGGTAGAGATCGCCGAGCTCCTCATACGCTACGGCATCCCGAGGATTATCCGCGATTCTGGCGATGAGCGATTCTTCGCGCGGGTTCTTCTTTTCCGCAGCGCCCCGTCGCGGTCGTTCCGGTCGTGTCACGGTCTTTTTCAGGACAGGTTCCGGAGAAACCTCCTCTTCAGGCACAGAAACGGACATCGCGTTTTCCTCCTTCACCGCTTGGCGAATCCTCCTGAAAGCGCCAAGACCGAAAGTCTTTCCAGGACCATCCGTCCCCGATTTCGGAGCGGACGACACCGACGCTTCCTGGTGATCCGCGCTTTCCGGAACGGACTGTCCGGTGATTTCTTCCGTCACGACAACAGGCTCGTCTCTCTCCGAAGAAGCCGCCGGAGAATCGGCGGATTCGTTCTTCCGCCATACGCCGAACCATGAGCGCCGCGGTTTCTCGGCAGGAATCTCTTTCTTGGCGACCGCCTCCTTCACTTCAAGACGCATCTCGTCGATCACCTTCCGTTTTTCGCGGAGCCGCTCAAGGAAACGCTGGAAAAAGTTATGCATCCGAAGGGAGCTCGTCTTGAACCTCGATGCGGTCTTTTCGAGAAGCTTCAGGAAAAACGCTTTCCGCGAAAGGGATCGGGAGTGGGATACCGCGACGACATCCCCTTTTGCGGACCGCACCCGCGAAAGGAACGATGGATCGTCCATCCTTCTGGAAAAGAACCAGAGAAGGAGACCGATACCGAAGATGATTATGAGGGGTGGAAGGATGAGATGCCACATGTTGGTTCACGTTCCGTTTCCGTCTGTTTATCCGCCAAATCCGCGCCTCCCCGAGAGACACTCAGATCTCGTATCGGACGAAGGATCCTATCTGTATGTTCTCGCCGATCTTCTGCACGCCTTCCGACAAGAGATCCTTGACCGTCTTCGACGGGTCCTTCACGAACGCCTGCGAGAGAAGGGCATTCTCATCACGGAACTTCTTCTCTTTCCCGGCAAGAATCTTCTCCGCCAATTCCTCCGGCTTCCCCTCCTGCTTGAGCTGTTCGATCCAAATCACGCGCTCCTTTTCGACCGCATCCACGGAAATATCCTCGGGAGAAACGACCAGCGGGTTCATTGCGGTCACATGCATCGCGATATCGCGTCCGAGCGCCTGAAAATCGGCATTCCGGGCCACGAAATCCGTCTCGCAAAAGAGTTTCACCATAGCACCGACGCGTCCGTTCGAGTGGAGATATATCGCCACCACACCCTCCTTCGCCTCGCGATCCGTTTTCTTGATCGCCTTGGCGGCGCCTCGTTCCCGGAGAATCTTGATCGCCGCTTCCTCGTTCCCATTCGCCTCCTCGAGCGCCTTTTTCACCTCAACGATCCCGGCACCCGTCTTCTCACGGAGCGCCTTTATCTGTTCCATGGTCGCCATACGCATTCGAAATATGATGTTTGTTATTTCTGCTTCGGAGCCTCCGCTCGTCCGGATTTCGCCGAAAATACGGCATTCCCGATGGATGCAAGCAGATACTGAAGCGAGGAAAGCGCGTCATCGTTCCCCGGAATCGGGTATTCGACCGACGACGGATCCGCATTCGTGTCGATGATCGCGACAACGGGGACTCCGGTCGCCCGCGCTTCACGGATGACGATCCGGGCCTCCTTTCCGTCGGCGATCACAATCGCGCCCGGAAGTTCCCGCATGTTCTTGATACCGCCCATGCGCTTCTCGAGTCGCTCCACCTCTTCCATCTTCCTCTGCCGCTCGAACTTCGTATACATGTTGAATTCTCCTCTCTCAAGCTTCTCTTCCGTATCGCGCAGGTGTCGGGTACGCCCGTTGATGCAGGAAAAATTCGTAAGCGTTCCTCCGAGCCAGCGATCGATGACATAGTGTTCACCGAGCCGCTCCGCAAGCGACGAGACGAGCAGATGCGTATGCTTCTTCATGCCGACGAAAAGGATAGGCTTTCCGCTCTTCACGACCGATTCCAGGAATCCGTTGGCCCGATCAAGATATTCCTTCGTTTTCTCGAGATCGATGATATTAATGTTCTGTCTCGTCAGGAAGACGAAGTCGGACATTCTCGGATGAAGCCTCGATTTGAGGTGTCCGAAATGAACCCCCGCCTTGAGCATCGCTTCAAGACTCCCGTCGAGCGTCGAGAAATCGAATTTCTCGAGCGAAAGACCTACCAACGAGGCACGTGCGCCTCCCTTCATGGGTTCCGCTGCCGCGGCTCCCGCATGCGTATTCTTCATATCGTTTCTCCTTAATGCAATTATGCTCCCCCGATATCGAGGGATGCTGCCACCTGTCTCCCTCGGAAACCTCGACCCCGAGAAACGGGGCAGGAAAAGGCTTCCGAAAAATGGAAACATGAATGATGACCGCTCCCGACGGATCGAAAACGGCACTTCCCAGAGTACAGGAGCCGGCGACGCTTGTCAATTTCCCGAATCCATGCTACGCTTCCCCGCACTGGAGATGCGGACATTCCGTAATCATTTTGGCACCTCCGAAAGAACGACCTATGAAACAGGGAATCCATCCGACTTATCACGAGGACGCCGTCATCACCTGCGCTTGCGGAGCGACGTATGAGACCGGTTCCACCACGAAGACGCTCTCGATAGAGATCTGCGCCGCGTGCCATCCGTTCTACACCGGCAAGAAGAAGTATGTCGACACCACCGGGCGCGTCGAACGGTTCAAGCAGCTTTCCGAAAAGGCGAAGGAGAAACAGGCGGCCGCCATGAAAAAGGCTGCGAAGGCTCCGAAAAAGACTTCCTCGAAAAAGGAGGCGGCCATCGAAAAGACGGAGGAGAAATAGCCGTGAAACCTTGAAACGCCTGATCGGGAGGCTTCTTCCGACAGGTGTTTTTCTTTCCGAAAGAAGCCATATCGGGTATCATTACGAAAGGATATGAAGACACTTATCGAAAACATGGAACGTGAGGCGCGGGAAATCGACGCCACGCTCGAGGATCCGGAGACCGCGAAAACGCCCTCCCGGTTCGCCGCGCTCGGAAAGCGCAAGGCCGAGCTGTCCGATATCCTCACGAAGGCGCATGAATTCGAGGCGATCGAACGGTCCATGCAGGAGAACGCCGAAATCATGAAAACGACCGACGACCCGGGCATGAAGGATCTCGCCATGGAGGACAATATCGCCCTTTCCGTAAAACGTGACGCTCTCGAGAAAACCCTCAAGAAACTGCTTCTTCCCCGCGATCCGAACGACGGAAAGGACGCCATCGTCGAGATCCGCGGCGGTGCCGGCGGCGACGAATCGAGCCTCTTCGCCGGAGACCTTTTCCGGATGTATTCGCGATACGCCGAAACGCTCGGTTGGAGCATCTCGGTTCTTCATTCGAACCAGACGGAAGTCGGCGGATTCAAGGAAGTCGTCTTCGAGGTGAATCAGGGAAGATCGGAATTGTCCGTCTATCAGAAACTCAAATACGAGTCGGGTGTCCATCGCGTCCAGCGTGTCCCGGAAACGGAAAAGGCAGGCCGCATCCACACATCGACCGCGACCGTCGCCGTTTTGCCGATCGCCGAAGAAGTGGACATCGTGATCAACCCGGCAGACCTCCGCATCGACACGTTCTGTTCGTCCGGACCCGGCGGGCAATCGGTCAACACGACATACAGCGCGGTCCGCATCACGCATATCCCGACCGGAACCGTCGTATCGTGCCAGGATGAAAAATCACAGATCAAGAACAAGGAGAAGGCGATGAAGGTCCTCCGTTCACGCATTCTCCAGGCGGAAGAAGAAAAACGCGCCAAAGAACTCGGTGATACCCGCCGTTCTCAGATCGGCACCGGCGACCGGAGCGAGAAGATCAGAACATACAACTTTCCTCAGGATCGCATCACCGATCACCGCATCAAGGAATCCTGGAGCAATATTCCGGGAATCCTCTCCGGGAATCTCGGCGCCATCCTCGACGCGCTCGAGGAGGAGGACATGCGTCTCAAGATGCAGGGAGAATCGGAAAAGACGCCATCATGACCATCCGCGAACTCTCCCTGGAATATTCCGGCGTCGTTTCGCCCGCCGATTTTTCGATACTCGCGGCTTTTGCTCTTCATGAGACGAAGGAACACGTTTTCCGCGAACCGGAACGGGTCATCACCGCGGACGAAACGCATGCTCTCCGGCAACTGCTCGATCGCCGATCGAGACACGAACCGACCGCCTACATCACGGGCGAGAAGGAATTCTTCGGACTTCCATTCCATGTCACACGCGATACCCTCATCCCGCGACCGGAAACGGAAACGCTCGTCGAAATCGCTCTCGATACGATCAGTCGTTTCCCGCCTTCCGCTTCAAAAAAATTATTGATCACCGATATCGGAACGGGAAGCGGGGCGATCATCGTCTCGATAGCGTCAAAGCTGAAAAATTTGGAGGCGAAATACGATCTTCATGCGACCGACATCTCGCAGGCCGCGATCGACATCGCGAAAGAAAACGCGAAACGACATAGTGTCCATGATATCGTATCGTTTCATCACGGGAACCTCGTCGAACCGATCGAAAATCATCTCCGCGATAACGATGCCGTCATCATAGCGAACCTCCCCTACCTCTCGGAAGACATCTACGAAAGCGCATCGGAGGACGTCAGAAACTACGAACCGAAGTCGGCGCTTCTCGCGGAAGAAGACGGGCTCGCCCGATACCGGGCATTGCTTGAAGGCCTGTCATCGCACAAGACGTCGTCCGTTGTGCCGCATCGCATCGCCGTACTCTTTGAAATCAGTCCGGAACAGGACGGCGGAATCCGACAGGTTTTTCACGGCATCTTCCCGGATATAAGGGATTATTCGGTCATACCGGACCTTTCCGGCCGCTCCAGGATATTCCGATTCTCCTGCATGAAAAAGTAGGGACCGAACAGAAACAAAACAACCCCGCCTCTCGGCGGGATCGTTTTCTTGAAGAACCAAAAAGTAGAAAGAAAAACTATTTCTTAGCTTTCTTCGTCGCCTTCTTGGCAACTTTCTTTACGGCTTTCTTGGCGACCTTCTTCACAGCCTTCTTCACGGTCTTCTTCACTGCCTTCTTTGCGACTTTCTTCTTCGCGACTTTCTTCTTTGCGGCCATGGTGTTCACCTCCTTTCGTTTTTCCGCTTTCGCGGATTTTTTTGCGTCTGCATGATACGTTGTATCAAGAAAACGCATTGTTTATTTTACGCGGAGAAATTTTTCTCCATCGCATCGATAGTATATAGAATTTTTTGAAAAAATTCAACAGGAATATAAATCGTGTCAAGAGTATTTCATCGTGCTGATAAAAAAATAAAATGAAAACGTCGAAGCATGATAAAAATATCCGATCATATCATCGATATCTTTCAAGTGTTCATCATGCTTGATCCGTTTTCCTTCGCACCGGATTTCCGATGTCCGCCTCTTCCACGAAAATCACGATGCCGGATTATTCCTGAACCTATCAGACTGAAAATGCTCTTTCTTGTAAAGGTGGTTGACTCCTGGTTTTTTTGGCCTTAGGATAAGAGGAAGGGGGTCGACCGTCCGAGGCTTCACCAAGCTACGGACGCATCGAGGACCAGACTTCAACGCAAGCGGTTCCTTTTCAAAATCCAATAGCTAGAAAGGAAGGTGACGTACATGAATGAAAACGAAGAGATGAGTTTTGAAGAGGAGGGAACATCGGAGAAGGCGAAGGTTTGGATTCAGGAAAACCTTCGTGTCATCGTCAGCGTCTTCATCGTCGCGGCGATCGCACTCGGAATCTATTCGTATTCCGATCGATCGGTCCCGACCGACGAATCGACCGTCGCGGAAGAAACCGTATCGTCTGAGACCGCGAAGGAGAACGACTCCGTAGCCATGAAGGAATCGGAGGCAAGCGGAACGAAGGCGGAGGAACAGAAAGTCGCTGTTGCCCCGACCGAAACGAGCCGCGAAACCGAAGGGACGTTCATCGAGACCGCGACCCGCGGCGAGGGACTTACCCATCTCGCCAGAAAGGCGGCCGCGAACTACTTGGAGAAGAACGCCGACTCGTCGCTCACTGCGGAACATAGGATCTACATCGAGGATTACCTCCGCAAGAAGGTCGGGCACGCAGGCGGAGTCAAGATCGGAACGTCCGTCGAGTTCTCGAAGGACCTTATCCGCGACGCCATCGCGCAATCGAAGACGCTCAACGAACGGCAACTCAAGAACCTCGAGAAGTATTCTTCCCGTGTAACGGAGTTCCGGAAATAGAAGCTCGCCAGAAAAACTTCATGAAGTTCTTTCGACAGAAAAGAAAAATCCCGCAACCGCGGGGTTTTTCTTTTTGCAGTCACACACGAGCCCGATCATTCCTCTTTTTGTGCAATCTTCATAAAGGAATTCACGCGATCGAGAATTTCCCGGTTGACGATCGTCGAATCGCGACCGTATCTGAGCCTGGAAAGCTCCTTGAACGCCTGCGCCAACTCCCGATCCCCTGACGGCGAGGAAAGCGTCTTCATATTGAACGGCTTCCGCTGCTCCCCATCGATAAGCAACCTCGCGAATCCCTGTCGGTTGTCGACGTTCATGAGATCGTTCGCGGTGAAGACCGGTGCGAACTGCTTCTCCAGAAAATCGGCATCCTCGGGACCGACGCGGAGCGCGACCATGGATCCGACATTGCCGAAGACCGCTTTCGAGATCTCCTCCTTGAGCTGTCCGATGAACTGATGGACCAAGACGAGGTCGAGCCGGTACTTCCGAGCCTCGGAAAGTATCTGCGCGATCGAATTCGTCGTGACATTCTGAAACTCGTCCATGTAAAGATAGAAATCCTTCCGGTCCTCCTCGGGCGTGTCGACGCGGGAAAGCGCCGCCATGAGAAGCTTTCCGACGATGACCATGCCGAGGAGCTTCGCGTTGATCTCGCCGATCTTGCCCTTCGAAAGATTCACGAGAAGGATCTTCCCGGAATCCATGATCTCACGGAAGTTGAGCCCGGACTCCTGCTGGGCGATGATCGGACGCATGATGTCGTTTGCGATGAATGTCGTGAGTTTCGAGGTGATATACGGTACCATATTCGCAAGCGATGCCTCGCCTCCGGCTTTCTCGGCCTCCTTGAGCCAGAAGTCCCGGACGATCGGGTTCGTGCACTTCGAGAGTTTGAGTTTCCGGAATTCCTCATCGGCAAGGACGCGCGGTATTTCCATAAGCGTCGAGCCCGTCGAAGGATCGTCCATGACGAGCAGCATCGCATTCCGCATGTATTGCTCGAACATCGGTCCTCCGGTCGACTTGAGATCATAGAGCTGGTCGAAGATGCCGATCATCTCGTTGATGACGAACGTCTTCTGCTCGGGGTGCTTCGGATCGTATTCGAGCATGTTGAGACCGATCGGCCGCTCGATATCCGCCGGATCAAATACGATGACATCGTCCGCGCGCTCCCTCGGAATCGACGCCACGATGTCCTCGATCGCATCGCCATGCGGATCGATGAAACAGAATCCGTGTCCGGCCCGGGCATCCCACTTCGCGAGTCCCTGGATGAAATAGGATTTTCCGGTTCCGGTCTGACCGATGACGTAGAGATGACGGCGACGGTCATCATCGGTAAGCCGGATATCGGTCCGAACGCCGCGATAATCGTTGTACCCGAGCGGAATGCCTTCTTTCGGTATATTGATCGGCGGCGCAGCGGCACCCGATTTGAGCCATTTGATTTTCGGGGTTTCCGTGACCGATATCGGGAAATGGAAGATGCTCGCGATCTCCTCCGATGAGAGGATCATGGAGGTATCTTCATCGAAATTCCGGAAGATGTAATCGAACGCCGCCTGTTTCCGCTTCACGCGCCGCTTCACCTGAAGTGTGTTCACTCCCGGATAATCGAACTGTGTAAATGCGGTCTCGAGTTGGGCCAGAAGCTCTTCGGCACGGGACTCCGTCATGGCGGATGCGAGAAGCCGGATATTCACCCGAAAAGCCGGATCAAGAGCTTTCGTTTCGATCGCCTTGAGCGTTTCCTGTTCCTCCGGTGTCAGCGTCACAGTCTTTTCCTCCGGTTTCGGCTTGTTCGCATCGGACGATTTCCCGGCCACACCGAGCGTTGCGGTCGATGCAGCCTCACTCACGACCCCCTTCGCGACCCCCGTCAGGAAGGAAGATCCGGAAGTACTCGGGTGTTCCAGCGCCTCTTTGAGCCGTTTCCCCTGCTGCATCCGCTGAGCGATCTCTTTCGCGTGCTTCCGCCAACCGTTCCCTCCGGGTGCCAATACGATCTGTATCGCAGCGCCTTCCGTCTCCGTATCCAGCTTGCTCATCGCGCTCGCGAACTCATCAAGGGAATCGGTCCCGAACGCGTTATAGGTACGGAGAGGAAGCGCCGAATCGGATTTCAGTCCGAGAAGAGCGACCGAGGTCGCGCTCCCCGGCGTGAAAATGGTGTAATCGGAAACTTTTTCCAACACCGCCCCGGGAAAGAAGCTGTTCACCTGCTTCTCGATCCCGTCACGGAATTTCTTCGGCATGGCGACGAAAAAGAGTATCTCCTCGCTCCCGGCTGGTTGCGCCATCTCAAGCACCAGTGTCGGCGCCTCGTAGAAAAACCGCTTCATCGGATTCACGCTCCGCTTGAAGGACGACATGGCTTCGAGCAGTTTCTCCATGATAAGCACTTCTTCCTTCCAGGCGTCCTGCGACCTCTGTTCCTGAGCCGCCGGCTTCGCGACACGGACCAATTCGATATCCATCGCGATCGACTGATTCACCTGCGCGCGAAAACGAAAAAAGCTCCGGATAACCAAAAGAAGTCCGGTGAACAGCGACAAAAAGCCGAAAAACCAGGCGATGGGAATGAAAATCTGGTTGAGGTCGAATGAGACCGGCACTTCCATAAGATCTGACTTGTGTTTCCGTTTTTAACCGTCGTCTACTCTTCCCGGATGAGCCCTCTTTCCTTGAGAACGTCGTAGAACTTCCCGGAAAGCTCATCATGCATCCGATCAAGGACATAAAAATCATCCAGCTTGCGCGCCACACGGACCGCATGTTCGATACCTTTCGTTTCGGCAAGGGAGACCAGCTTCGTCACGCGGGCTTCGGCGTCGGTCTCATCGTATATCGCCTTCGCATCGATATCGACCGCGGCATCATCCGTCGGCAGTCCCGACCCCTGTGAAACCGGGGCTTTCGACAGAATCTCCGCAAATTTTTCATTCGCGGCTTCCGGAGCCTGTTCGGTCGCCTTCTCCGGCGAGGCAAGCGGACCAGCTTCCGGCTGTCGTTCCACTGCTCCGGGCGCAGTTCCCTCCTGATACGTCTCCCCTCCGATCGGCTTCAGTTCTTCCGTCATACGGTTTCCGGTTATCGCTTAACACTCTGGAACGCGAGCTGCTTCAACAGGCGCGTATCGCCATTCAATTTTATCGTTTCTCCGCGTTCCGTAAAGAGCGCGGTCATCCGCTCAAGGTATGCGCGAAGCGATTCGTCGTTCAGGGGGAACGCGGCCTTGGATCCGAAACGTTCCGAGGCTTTCATCATGAACTCCCCGACGTTCTGCATCTGATCGAAATTGAGCGAATCCTTGAGCTGGTATGTCTTGATCTCAAAAGTCGGCGTAAGCGGGTCACGGATGAGCCGGAGACAATCATACATGACTTGTTTCGCCGCAACCTTGTCGTTCAGTTCCGCCAATTTCGCGACACCGCGCGCACCCGTCTCACCTTGGGCAGTTCCGAAAATGGACGCGTCGTAGTCGGCAAGCGACTGCCGGTACGCATCAGCCTTTTCCGGATGTGTCAGAAGATACTCGCGCACGCTGTCCGATTTTACCATCTCCCGTATCCGTTCCGTATCCGGAATCGACGATTCGGCTGAAACCTGCCCGGACACGGCCTCTCCGGACGGCGTTTTCCCGGAAAGATACTCTTTCGCCACCTCATCGGCAGATTTGACCTGGACGGTCTCGTGATTCACGGCGATATCGCGCCCCGCATCCACGGAAACAGAGTCGGGTCCCGACGGCGGCGACTGAAGCGGCGCTTCCTGGGTTCCATTGCCCACCAGGCCGATCCGAACATCGTCCGTGACAAGCCGCGCATTCTTCGCCTGCTCACCCCACGCCTCGGAAACCGCTCCGGAAGAAATTTTTTCCTCTGCTGGTCCGGAAGGAATACCTTCCTGCGAAGGAAGAACCTCATTCGCGAGCGCCGCGCGATCGGAAGCCTCCTGCTCGGCGATGACCGCCCGAGTTTCCGGGCTCAATTCATGAGAAACATTCGTGGTCGGCGTGACATTCGGCGCTTCCGCCTTCGCCCCGGCGGCGACCGGCGCGTTCCAGTCCTCCGATCCTTCGGGAGCGGCTTGCGATCCGAACGGTCCCTGCTCCGAATTCACGGCGTGCGTAGCTTTCACTATTTCATTTGCCGTCGACCCTGCGGACGGAGCGGACGCATCTTCGACAGGCAGACTATAGGAGGGGATCTTTGTCGCTGATCCCGACATATCTCCAGGTTTACTGAGTACGTCCTCGACTGTTTCCTTCACCGGAACATCCGGTTTTGCGGACGGAGCGGGTTCAGGAGCGCCAAGCACGTCTCTGACTGTCTCTTTCGCTTCAGGCATCGCCGGAGCGTGATCGGATACCGCTTCGGAAAGCCATCGGATCGCGGCGCCGGCAGCGGAAAACCCGGCAGCATACGCAGCACCCTTCAATGCCTGATTCTGGATATGTTTCTTCTGTCGCTTCCCGATCCGTTCGGAACGGATATCAAGGAACGACTCGATCCGCTCATCCAAGGACCGCTTACCATCCGCGCCACCTTGCTGCTCCGCAGCTCCCGATCCGGAAGATCCTGCGTCGGAAATATCTCCTTTGAAGTGCGTCGCAAGCGTCATCTCCGCCCGAGAAAGCAGATGTATGAGATCGTATTGTTCCCATACCCGATTGTCGGCTTTCTCTCCGAAATCGACCGATCCGTCCTCGAGTTTCCGTTTCGTGTAGGCGATTCTCGCCTTCAGTTTTTCACAGAGTTCATCGTCCGATTCCATCCGGCCTTTCTTCTCGATTTTTTCGAGAAGCTTCTCCAATTTGGTCGAAAGCGTATCGACATGGATGAAGTTCTTTTCGTTTCCCGATTCATCGATGGATTCGATTTTTTTCTCAATGGCGCGTTCTTCCGCTGAAGGCTCTCCGGGAAGCGACCCCGAGAGTCGTTCCTCGCGGAGCGCGGTGAGTTTTTTCATGAGCGCCGCGCGGCTCTCCCCTCGTCGCCCGTGTTTCTCGCTCTCGACGAGCGATTTTTCAGCTCGTTTTTTTCCGATATGCCACCCAAGCACGGACGAGACGCCGATCACGCCGCTCGTTGCCGCCGCCGCGCCGAGACTGCCGAGAATGGACGCCGCAAACGTCCGACCGACATAACCATACGCCATATATGTCCCACGCTCCCCGACGATACCGTTTATCGCCGTACGCCACGCGCTCTGATCCCTGATATCCTGCAACCGTTCCTCAAGATCGGGATTCGTCTGCAGAAAACGCATCATCCACACATTCCGATCGATATCGTTCATCGCGAGATACGCTTCCGGAATCGATTCCGAGCGCAATCCGACGACGGATTCCAGCTGTTCACGGGCGATATCATACTCCCCCTTCGCTTTCTCATATCGCGTGCGATTCTCTTCCGAGGCCGTCGGAAGCGACCACTCGTATGGGATGCGCGCATATTCGTTCGCGGCCCGATTGAACATCTCGATCTTTCCGCGGTCTTCCTCGGATGCGTGTTCAGAGGTTTTCGCGAACTGGAGCTCGAGCGTCTTCCCGTCTTCCCCGACCGAAACTTCCGGCCCGCGCTCCAGCATGCCGTTCACCAGTTGTTGCAGGACCTTCCCGTGAACTCCGATTCCGCCATGCATGATCTCCTCGGCCGTCGTCTTCTCCGCCTTCGCGATCTGGTACTGTTTCGAAACGGCTTTCCATATCCGGCCAAGAAAACCTGACTCCTTGCGGTCCTTTTCCACTTTTCTTTCGGCCTCTTCCTCGATCCGTCCGACCGCAAGTTGCCGGAGGTTCTCGATCACGAGGAGTTGCTGCCCCAAGGAGAGCTTTTCGAATCCGTTAATGCCACCGAGCTCAGACGACTTGATACCAAATTCTCCCAGAAGACGTCCCGCGGATCCTGATTTTTCACCTTTCCATACATCCATTCCGACCGTCAACTCATCAGGAATGTCATCTATCCCGACTCCGCTCGCCGCCGCCTCGAAGACCTGATCCTCGCTGCCGTCCGGCTTCTCTTGGACCGAGTCGTCATGCGAACCTTCGAAAAGTTTCTCGGAATCATGTTCGATCACGTAGTTCCCCGGACCGAACGACTCTTCTCCCATCCGCCGAAGTTCATCTTCCCCGGCATCCGGCATCTCGGCGCTAAGCTGTTCAAGGTCATTCTCAGCCTCCTTGAGATCGGCGCGGAGCCGATCAAGTTCGGAAATCCCCTCGACACTTTCTGCCGAGAGCTCTTCGAGGGACTTCCGGGCATTCTCTTCCTCCCTGTTGAACTGCTGAAGCATGTTTTCACTCGCGAAAAACCTCCCGAAAACACCCTTGAACCGGCGCTCATATTCGTACCGAAGCGCCGTCCGTCGCGCAAGCTCTGATTCCTGGACGGCCTTCTTCCGCTCAAGGTCGGCGACTATGCTCGCTTTTTCCGAAACACGAGCCCGCAGGTCGTCAATCTGTTTCTTAAGCCCCTCGATTTTCTGATTCTTTTCGATGGATCCGGCAAGAACCACCGTCGCATCCTTTTCCTCCGCACGACGCGTATGGAATACCTCGGCTTCGCCATCAGAAGAAACGACTGGGACAGGCTCGGGTGATTCCGTGTCATCCTTCGGGGCCGCATCCGCTGAGCGCGTCAGCTCCTCGCGTCTCGCGTCAAGCAGTTCGACGAATTTCGATCGGAACATCTCGGGGATACCCTCCCGCCAATGACCGTTTCGATATTTGTCTTCATCCATGTGAAGTGCCTTCCTTTCAATCGCGGAAAGCAGCTCGGCCCACTCCTCTCCGGAGCGGTCACTCCCGGAGACTTCTCCCGGTATCGGATCACCCATACCCCGGATCGCGGAATAAAGCTCGTCAAGCGTGCCTGCGGCAACGACAGGAGAAGGTTTTTCGTTCCCAATCACATCCTCCTCTGCCGGCTCCTCTGTAACAGCGTGCACAGGATCTTCCGCCGTCGCGTTCTCCCCGGCCCTTTTCCCTGATTTCCACGAAGCAAGGACTTTTTTCACCTCTTTCCCGATCCGAAGATTTATTCCCTTCAACACAGGCTCAAGCTTGGATTTTTCATCATCGGGAAGATCGTCGATCGAAGAACCGTCCGGGAAGCGACACAGATCGAAGGACAGCCAGACGGCACGCTTCTGACTCAACGGCCTGATCGGCCTTTCTCCGCGTTCGCCCTGCTCTCTTATATGTCTGATGAATTCGGTTTCCTTTTCCGCAAGGATACGCATCGCCTCATCGAGTCGGAGCTCCGACTCGGATCTCTCACTTCCCGCCTGACGGATTTGTGCTCCTATCTCGTTTCCGACGATCTCACCGATCTCTATCCCGACGGCGACTTCCGACGGAATCACGACCCTTTCCGCAGGAGCGCTGGGCAGATCGCTTCGGATTTTTTCAAGTTCCGCGCGGATAGCGTCACCGCTCAGGCCGGCGTCACCAAGCACGGAATCGATCCGATCTCTCTTCGATCGAAGATTGTCCATCATCCGATCCTTCTGTTCCGAAGTGATCCTCGTCTGTTTCGTCGCCTTGCCCCTGTTCTCCCACGCCAAAAGGACCGTCTTCTCGGCTTTCGTCAGAGCATCACGCGTCATCTCCACCTGTCCGCGAAGGCTGTCCGTCGGAACGCTTTCCGTGGAATCGGAACGCGCGCGATCGTCCCCTGCAACATCGCGGTCATGAGCGGAGGAATCAATGGAAGCGGGCGCATGAAAATCCCCGGAAGGAAGTTCGGAATCCGGAATCGGCGCAGAAATATCCGACGCATCTTCTTTTGTTTTTTTCTTTCCCTTGGAATCCCCGTTCCGACTCGGTCGCCGTCGGCGTTCCATCCCGATGCGCCCACCAACTTCATCATCCGGAAGAGAGCCGTCTTTCATACGAATACATCCTGTCGATTGGTTTTATGATATAATTCTATCACAATAAACGGAAAGCAAAAAGAAAACTATGGCACGTTTCATTCGATCCAAGACGTTCTTTTTCGGATCACTCCTTCTGATCACCGTTCTCGCCTTCGCCATCCGGAACTATCATATAAATGAGATCCCCGCCGGACTCTACCCCGACGAAGCGATGAACGGGACGGACGCGATCGGTGCGATCGAAACCGGAAAATTCAAGCTCTTCTATCCGAACAACTACGGACGCGAAGGACTCTTCATCAATCTCCAGGCCCTCGCGGTCATGCTCTTCGGAAACACGGTTCCGGTTCTCAAATTCTGGTCGGAGGTTTTCGGAGCGCTCGCCGTGCTCGGAACCGCGCTTCTCGCCTGGGAGCTCTTCCGAAGCCGCGCGGCGGCGCTTCTTGCCGGCATCGTCATGGCCACCTCGTTTTGGGCGATCAATTTCTCGCGGATCGGATTCCGCGCCATAATGGTCCCATTTCTCCTCTCCTTCATCTTTTTCTTCTTCTTCCGCGGACTGAGAACGGAAAAAACGCGCCTTTTCGCCGTATCAGGATTTCTCTTCGGACTCGGACTCCATACATACGTGGCCTTCCGGGTCGTGCCACTCATCCCGATCCTCATGCTTCCGTTCCTCATCCTCTCCTATGAACGTTTCTTCCAGCGATTCTGGAAAGGGATACTCGCGTTCGTAGCGGCCGCGTTCATTGCCGCCGCGCCGATGTTCTTCCTCTTCGTCACCGAACCGGACACCTTCTTCTCGCGCTCTTCGGCGATTTCCGTCTTTTCTCCCGAGGCGAACGGAGGCGATCTCTTCGGAACGCTTTTCAAGACGATCGGCCTTTCCCTCATCAAATACAATTTCGTCGGCGACATGAACTGGCGCCACAATTACCCGCCCTATCCGATTCTCGATCCGATCATCGGCACGTTCTTTCTTGCCGGATTCCTCTTCTCGCTTTCGATGCTGGTGAAACTTGTCGGAAAACGCATCCGGGAAGGACGTCACGACGAGGAGCTTCCCGTGCACGCATTGCTCATTTTCGGATTCTTCACCATGCTCATGCCGGAATTCCTCACCGATGAGGGGCTTCCGCATGCCCTCAGGTCCATCGGCACACAGCCATTCGTCTTCCTCTTCGCCACTATCCCCCTTCTCTTCATCTATCGCCGCATGCGCCACGCGAACAGCGGAACGCGACTCGCCATCCTCTCTTTCATGATTATCGCCATCGCAGGCTCCGCCGTTTGGAACCTGACGAAATATTTCGTCTTCTTCAACGGGAATCCGAAGCAGCACGCGGCGTTCAATGCCGAATACCGGAATATGGCGGAATATCTTCTCACGCTCCCGAAAGAAACGCACAAATACGTTCAGCAAAGCTCGTTCGTCGCGGTCCAGCCGATCCTGTTCCTCACGCACGGAAAAATCGAGAATTTCGAGGTGCTCAACGATGAATCCGTCATCAGACGTCCGGCGGCCATCATCCTCCAGCACTATGACGGAAGGATTTTTGAAAACATCCGCAAACGCGTCCCGAACGCCTATGAGCTCCGCGTCGATCTCCATCCGGGACACGGGTCCGAGTTCACGGCCATCATTCTGCCGAAATAGAAAATTGAAGAGAGCGTAGGGAATAAATAATGGAACTCAATCCAACGCAGAGCACGAAGGATTTTAGTTGCAACTTTCCTTTTCGGGGTTTTGATGTCGCGACCGGCGACATCATAAGGAATTTTCTAGCAAGAAAATCCCGACTCCGAAGAGGGAAGTTCAATCGAAATCCAACCCAAAGCGCCATCGATCAACATTAAGCCGAACAAAAAATATGGACAATCTCAAAAAACACGCCTGGTTTTTCGTCACCATCATGCTCGGCGCATTCTTCCTCCTCTCGCTCTCGCTTGCAAGACAGGAGTCCGCAACCTACGACGAACGGGCGCACATCCCGGCTGCGTATACCTACGTGGACCGGAGCGACATGCGATTGAATCCGGAGCATCCGCCGCTTCTCAAGGACCTCGCCGGAGCACCGCTCCTCTTTCTCGGACTCTCCTTCCCGTACAACCATCCGGACTGGGAGAAAAGCGGCATAAACGGGCAGTGGTCCCTCGGAACGGCGTTCCTCTACGGGAGCGGCAACGACGCCGATTCGATCATCTTCTGGTCGAGACTTCCCATCATCCTCGTCGCGGTCCTCCTCGGGTTTCTCATCTATCGCTTCACGAAAGAACTCGCCGGAACGGTTGCCGGCCTCTTCGCGCTTCTCTTGTATGTCGCGGATCCGAACGTCATCGCGCAC
The DNA here is from genome assembly GCA_964450795.1 of uncultured Bdellovibrionales bacterium. Taxonomy (GTDB): domain Bacteria; phylum Patescibacteriota; class Minisyncoccia; order Moranbacterales; family UBA1568; genus JAGOTT01. The sequence goes on along the minus strand of CAYVDI010000008.1, from coordinate 8,328 downwards.
AGCCACTACGTGACGACCGACATCGGCATCGCCGCATCCATCTTCGCATCCTTCTACTTTTTCGTCCGCTTCCTTCGGAATCCGAATTGGAAAAACGTGCTCCTCTCAGGAATATTCCTCGGAATCGCGGAACTCACGAAATTCTCCGCGGTTCTCCTCTTTCCCATTTTCGGTCTCTTCGCGGTCCTTTATGCCATCACCCGACCAGCCCAGCAAGGATCGAACTTCGGCAAACGTCTTCTGACCGTCCTCGCTTACGTAGGAAGATACACCGGAAGCGTAGCGGTCGCCTTCATGCTCATTTACGTCGTCTACGCCGCGAATACCGTCACCATGCCCGGGGAGAAGCTCGTCGCGGTCGCCGACATCAAGCTCGGACAGCAAAACGCCTATGCGCAGTTCGCCCACGCCCTCGTCGAGACGACCAGTCACTCCGCGGTTCTGAAGCCGCTCTCCGCATACTTCCTTGGCGTCGGAATGGTCTTCGAGCGTGTCGGCGGAGGAAACGTGTACTATTTCCTCGGAACCGTCGGAAGCGACGCGACACCGTGGTATTTCCCGATCATCTTTTTCCTCAAGGAAACGCCGCTGCTCCTCGGACTGCTTCTCATGACGACATGCTACACCCTCTTCCGCATCGGAAAGGCTTTTTCGAAAACATCGATCCGTTCCCTTGCGGGATTCATCGCGCACTCCTTCCAATCGCACATCACGCAGTACCTGATGGGATTCTTCATCGTCTTCTACGCGTATATCAGCATAACCGGAAACCTCAACATCGGATTCAGGCATCTCTTCCCGATTCTCCCGTTCCTGTTCGTCCTCATCTCAAAAACGGTCTTCGATTTCATCCGACGGCAGGACTTCCATGGCGAACGGACATCGCGCATCATGCTCGGCATCGCCGCGCTCTCCGTCGCCGCGGTACCGATCCTTTCCTATCCGTCCTATCTCTCATATTTCAACGGTATCGCCGGCGGAACGAAAAACGGCTACATGGTAGCTACCGATTCGAATTATGATTGGGGGCAGGACATGAAGCGACTCCGTGATTTCGTCGACCGAAACGGAATCGAAAAGATCCGCGTCGATTATTTCGGAGGCGCCGAACCGGCATACTATCTCGGCGACAGGTATGTGCCATGGTACGATCAGCGCGCCCCGGAGCCGGGATGGTACGCCATATCCGCCCTTTTCTACCAGGAAAGCCTCTACCGGAAAAATCCGGATGGGAAACCGACATATGGGTGGCTTTCAGCCTATGCACCGGTCGCCCGTGCCGGCGATTCCATATTCATCTATCACATTCCGGAAGAGCCGATGGAAGCCGTCGAGTAAGAAACAAAAGAACGAAAAAAACTCCCGGGAATCCCGGGAGTTTTTCGAGACCATCCGATCACTTTTTCTCCGTGGCCGCATCCTCGATCGGTTCCTCCTGAATAAGACTGTAAAACGCCTTTTTCTCCGTACGCAGATCGATGTAGCGGAGTTTCGGACGCTTTTCCTCAGTGATCTCCTTTGAAAGGATTATCCGAAGCTCCGCGAGCGTCGTCTCCGGATCCGGAACCGTACTCGCGAGAATGTACCACCCTTCGGTCGTCATGAATCGGAATTCTCCGGACACCCGTGACGGGGTGGATACTTCCGAAGAAATCTGGACCACCCCCGACTCACGAAGCCCCTGTTCAAGGCGGGAGAACCTGGAGAATCCATCACCGTCGATCACGGTATCACCAAAAGAAACCTCCCGGCCGCTCAAATCATCGATCCGGATAAGGAATCGCGCGTTTTCTTCCTGCTCGGCGAATCGCGCATCACGTGCCCTGCCGTCGTCACCGAGCAACGAGCAGTTCCCGGAAACACACCAGAGAACTATCTTCTCCCGCTCGGAAACCGTCGCCTCCACGACATCGGGAAACCGCCTTCGCACATCGGCGGAACGAAGCTTCGGAAACGCTTCGAGAAGCTTCGCCGACGCCTCCTCCGTGGAAAAGAGAAAGAAATTGTCCTTCGGAAAGAGGAAAAACCGCTTCCCATCCATCCCCTCCTGCAAGAACCGCTCGAGCCGCGAAGCCGGTATGTCGTGTGATCCGAACACCTTCACATGCCCGATGGAATGAAACGATGCCAGAAAGAGAATGTATGCCGACGATCCGAAGAACAGGATCCACAGAAAAAATATGCCGACATGCCGCGACTTCGGCTGAAACAGACGTTTCGATGGCCGCTTCGGCGGCTCCACGCTTTTCGGTGGGAGAAACGCCTCACGGAAAAGATTCTTTTCTCTCGGAACCGGATCGGCTTTTCGTTTTTTCCAGAACATACGCGATCAGACCGAAAGGAGAAGCCGATCAACAAGAAGCCTCGCGTTCGCGTTCGTATCGCGCAAGGACTGCAGACATGTCTCTATATCCCCAAGGAAAGAGTAGAAGCGTCGGAGCCGGTTCGGGTCCGTCTCGTCCTTGCGGAGCGCACGGAGACCCGTTTCCCACCACTCGAAAAGCATGATCGCCTCCCGGATATCGGAGGAGACCGTTTCCGAAATGCTGAGTCGCTCATGAAACGGAAGCGAGGACAGGCGGAAAAGATGGCGAAGGATATCCCGTCGCTTCGCGAACGCCTCCGGATCACGAAGCGCGGAAACGATTATTCCAGGACGACCGAGCGCGAAAAAGAACGGCTCGATCGATGATGCGGCATCCCCGAAAAATCGCTCCACGCCGTTTCGAAGATCCCTTTCCGGAACAAGCGGGAACGCGACCCGGAACGCCCGGGAGCGGATGGTATCGCGGATACTGCCCGTCCGCGACGCGACCAGGATGATGACCGAACTCTCATTCGGCTCTTCGAATATCTTGAGAAGGGCGTTCTGTGCCTGTTCGGAAAGAAGCTCCGCGTGTTCGATGAGTACCACGCGACGTTTCGCGTCCGCGGGAAATCGCGAGAGAAACACCGCCGCGTCACGGACGGCTTCCACCGGAATCAGTTTTTCCCTCTGTTCCCCGACTTCGGGACGGATGATCATCAGATCCTGCGCTCCCTCGGGATCATTCCCGTTCATTCCGAGCAGATGACTGGAAAATTCACGCGCCGAAAGCGACTTTCCCACACCCTCCGCCCCGACGAAAAGAAAAGCCTGGTGCGGCAAAGTGTCGGCCGACGCAAGGGCGGAAAGCCTTTTACGGATGACACCATGTCCGATGATATCCATATGAGCAGATGACAATGGAACGCTACTTTGTTTCCGACATGACGCCGTCCACTATCCGTCTCCATTCCGAAAGGAAGCGCTCCTCGGAGAAACGACCGGCCACGGCGCGACAACCGGCCTCGTATCGGGAGGCACCGTTCTCCAGGAACCGTCGGACCGCGTCAGCAAGGACTTCCGGGGTATCCGACCGGAACAATTCTCCGGTCACGCCTTTCTCGACAATCTCGAGCGAACCGCCCCGACCAAGCGCGATGACGGGCGTTCCTGCGGCGATCGCCTCCGCGGCGGCCATACCGAAATCCTCTTCGGAAGGGACCACGACCGCCGTCGCTTCCGCATACAGCTCCCCTAGTCGAGCATCATCCACGAATCCGAGAAACGATACGTTCCCGCCGGCCATCCTTTCGAGCCGCTTCCGCTCACGACCTTCCCCGACGATGACCAACCTTAACCCGAGCTTATTGAATGCTTCGATAGCCGCTTCCACGCCCTTGCTTTCCGTAAGTCGTGAAACGATGAGGAAGAACAGCTTTCCCGCGGTCGCTCCTTCACGTTTTCGGAGAGTGACCGTCGGATATACCACCGATGAATCGCGACGATAATATTTCATGGCACGACTCCTGGTATATTCCGAGTTCGAAACAATCGTATCCGGTCGCTCTGCGGCCTGCGAGTCCCACATCCGCAGATAGGAAAGAATCATCCTCCCGAAAAACCGCGCGAGCATCCCCGCACGGACAGCCCGGAGGTATCGTTCATTCGCATCCCACAGGAGACGCATGGGCGAGTGGAGATACGCGATATGGGTGGTATGAAGCCGCGTCACGACCCCCTTCGACCATGCTCCGGAAGACGACAGGACGAGATCGAAGTCGCGCAGATCGAACGTCTCGACCCCGATCGGAAAAAACGGAAGAAGAAGCCGGTACCGTTTCCGGATAAACCGCGGCAATTTCTGGAGAAACGACGTCCTGATTTCCCTGCCCGGGAACCGTCCATGCATCGCGCGTTCATCATGAAGAAGCGTATAGATCGGCGCGTCCGGATAGAGCTTGATGAGACTTTCCAGAACCCGTTCCGCCCCGCCGTAGGAAACAAGGAAGTCATGCACGAACGCGACCCGCATACCGGCTTGACCCGATGAATTTTTCCTCATATCATTCGTGTTAGTGCCCGTCACGGAAAGGAGTAGCGCCATGGACAGTTCGTTCTTTCGGAAACCTCCCCCAGGAAACCCCCGGGTCAGAAAAACTCCGGAGCAGTGGTTCGATCGCCGGAACGATAATCGGTCGGCTACCCCGACAAAAGGCGTTCTTCACCAAAAAATGGTGTCGATTCTCTTCTGGTGGATTTTCATCGCGCTCTTCTCCGCTTCCAGGAAACGAAGGACACATTGAACGCCTCGGTTCTTCCGCCACAAGGCCCTCGCAACGCGCGGGTCCTTTTTTATTTCCGAAGCAATCCCGCGATTCCTTCCGCGCATTTCCTCCAGTCGAACCGACGGACGTTTTCGCGCCCTGCCGCTATTATAGCATCCCTGACGTCCTTTTCCGAAAGGAGTTTCCAGGCCTGTTCGGCGATACTCTCGGACACGAGCGGATCCGCATATATCGCACCGGCCCCTCCGATTTCGGGCGATGACGAGGTGTCCGAAGCGACGACCGGAACCCCGACTGCCTGCGCCTCAAGCACGGGAAGTCCGAAACCTTCGTACAATGTCGGGAAGAGAAAGGCCTCCGCATTCCTCAAAAGTTCCCATTTTTCCTCTTCGCTCACATACCCCAATTCACGAATGGCGAATGGCGAATGGCGAATGGCGGATCGAATCTTTTCATAACCGAAGCCCGGCTTCCCGGCAAGCACCAGCTCATGCGGGATGTCATATTTTTCCTTGAGTATTCCGAATGCCTCGATAATCCGGACGATATTCTTCCGCTCCTCCAGCCGCCCGATGAATAGTAGGTATTTTGAATTTTGAATTTTGAATTTTGAGTCAGTTTTCGATTCCTGATTCCTGATTCCTGATTCCTGATTCCTGCCGACCCCCTCGTATACCACCGACATCTTCCCTTCCGGGACGCCGTACAGACGCGCCAGATCCCGCTTCGTATTCTCCGACACCGCGATAACCCGGCTTGCCACACGGACCGAGAATCGGATCGAAAATCCCATATAGAGCCGTTCCAGGAACGAATACGCCTCCGGAAACGTCTCGTACTCGAGTCCGTGGACGGTCACGACCGTGTCTTTCGGATGAATGATCGGCACGGTATGCGCCGGAACGAAGAGAACATCCGGCGGATGAAAGAGCATCTCGAGCGAAAGCCTTACCTGGGTCCAAAACCGTGGTGCCCAGAGCTTTTTCACCATCCAGTTCCTCGGTATCTCGAAATCGATCCGTTGCCCGGGCCTCACGTACAAAACCACGCGATTCTCTTTCGGGACCGCATCGCGCAAAGACCGTATGACCTGATAGCTGTATTCCTCTATTCCCGTCCGTCGCCGCAGGAACGCGCGGGACGCGTCGATACCGATAAGCATAATTTCATTTCCCGAGCATGATGCTCCGCTTGTACGCCTCGAGGTTCTCGAGCACGATACCGGCTCCCTTCACCACGCAGAACGCCGGATCGTCCGCCACGTAGCACGGCACGCCGATCGTCTTTCCGATGAGCTGATCGAGAAAACGGAGCTGCGCCGTCCCTCCGGAAAGCACCATCCCCTTGTCCATGATATCCGCCGCGAGCTCGGGCGGCGTCTCCTGCAGGACCTGCTTCACGACGTTTATGATCTCGCGCAACTCATCCTGGATCGCCTCCGTCACCTCGTTCGAGGAGATCGAAATCGTCTTCGGCAATCCGCCCATGAGGTCACGACCGCGGATTTCCATATGGTCTTCCTTCACCTGTGCGATCGCCGCACCGATCTTGATCTTAACTTCCTCCGCCGTCCGCTCCCCTATTGCGAGGCTGTATTTCCGCTTGATATAGTCCGAGATAGCGAGATCGATCCGGTTCCCGCCGACGCGCGCCGACGCCGACGCCACCACTCCTCCGAGGGAGATCACCGCGATTTCCGATGTCCCGCCACCGATGTTGATGATCATGTTCCCCTGCGCGGTATGAATCGGAATGCCTGCGCCGATCGCGGCCAGTATCGGCTCCTTCACGACGTATGCCGAACGCGCCCCGGCTTTCTGTGCCGCATCGACCACCGCACGCCGTTCGGTCGACGTCACTCCGGCCGGAATCGACAACACCACCTCCGGACGAAAGAATCGGAATTTCCCACCGACCTTCTGTATGAAATACCGGAGCATCGCCTCGGTGACGCGATAATCCGCGATGGCGCCATCGCGCAAGGGCTGGGACGCGACAATCGTATCCGGCGTCCGTCCGAGCATCTCCTTCGCCTCGTTTCCGACTGCGAGCACCTTGTTCTCGAACACGGACACGGCGACCACGGACGGTTCGTTGATCACGACGCCCTTGCCCGGCACGAATACAAGCGTATTCGCCGTTCCGAGGTCGATCCCTATTTTTTTCACGAAGAAACTCATGTTTGAAGACTATTTTTCCACTCTCCGTATCACAGCTCCGAGTTTCGCGAGCCGTTCCTCGATCCGCTCGTACCCCCGGTCCACCTGGTACACCTCCTCGATGACCGTCGTACCGCCCGCACACAGGGCCGCGATGATGAGCGCCGCACCCGCACGGAGATCATAGCTCCGGATATCGGTTCCCCGAAGCGGCGTCTTCCCGAGTACCATCACCTGGTGCGGATTGAGGATGAGCACCTTCGCACCCATCTTTTCAAGCTCATAGGCATGATTGAATCGCCCTTCGAAGAGCGTGTCGAAGATGAGCGTCTCGCCCTCCGCCTGCGTCGCGAGTACCGTAAGCGGCGCCTGGATATCGGTCGGAATCCCGGGATAGGTCCGCGTCTCCACCTTCCGCACCGCGGAAAGCTTCTTCGCCGGGATGACCGTGATCGCGTTTTTCGAAACCGAAAAATCGGCACCGAACTCACGGAGTTTCTCGAGTACCAGATCGAGATGCTCCTCGCGCGCATTCTTGACCGTGATCGGACTCCCCGTCGCGACCCCGAGAATGAGGAACGTCGCCGCCTCGTTCGCGTCCGGGATGACCGTATGCGTCGCCCCGCGGAGATGCTTCGATCCGGTGATGGTGAGCGTATGCGTCCCGAGACCCTGTATCTTCGCGCCCATCTTGATCAGGAACCGACCGAGGTCCTCGACATGCGGTTCCGCCGCCGCGATCTTGATGACGGTCTTGCCAGGGCATCCCGCCGCGAGCATCATCGCGTTTTCCGTCGCCGTCACCGAAAATTCCCGCAGGACGGCCTTCCCCGGTTTCCGCTTCGACGCGTCGATGACATATCCTTTCTCCTCTCGCGTGACCGACACACCGAGCTTCCCGAGGATATCGATATGCGTGTCCGTCGGCCGTTTGCCGATCGTGCACCCGCCCGGCTGATGGAGCGTGAAGGTGTCGAACCGCGCGGAGAGCGACCCGAGAAGCAGGATCGACGAACGGATCTTCTTCACGAGCGCGACATCCATCTTCGCGGGATCGATTTTCCCCGGCGTCACCGCAACTGTCCGCTTCCCCCGCCACTCCACTTTCGCTCCCATGCTCTCGAGGATCTCGAGCATGCGGAACACGTCCTCGATGAGCGGAATCCCGGAAATGACGCTTGTTTTCGGAGAAAGAAGCGTCGCGGCAAGAATCGGCGTCGTCGCGTTTTTGGATCCGCGCACCTCTATCGTACCCTTGAGCCGCTTTCCCCCTTCGATTTCGAATACATCCATAGGAATTCTCCTGGATCACAGCTATAACAAGAGAATTCTAGCGGAAACCCATCATTCAGGCAAGAAAAGAAAAAACCGGCATCATGCCGGTTTTTTAGTTAATATATTCTAGAACCAAAAGATTAGAATTATTTACGAATGTAGATAGCTCGTAAGGCGGCGGCGTTATTACTCCCGCTACTTAAAGTCGACATAAAGACACCGGGCCCATCGACCGGCGAAAGGGACAGGCCTGTATAAGAAAAGGCTGTAGTATCTTCACCGGTGTTTATAACAGCGTGAGTAG
>CAYVDI010000007.1:6859-26513 GCA_964450795.1 uncultured Bdellovibrionales bacterium | reverse complement strand
TGGTGGACCTGGGGAGAATCGAACTCCCGCCTCTGCAATGCGAATGCAGCGTTGTACCACTTAACTACAGGCCCGAACGACACGAATTCAAAAAATACTCCTGCGATTTCCTTCGAATCGAATCCCTACCACCGTATCAAAAAACAACCAGAAAGGCAAGAATCCGCGATCGCAACGCAGCAAACCAACCAATGACAATTGACTCGGAGCCCGTTTTGCGGCATACTGAAACGTGCTGTTTTTTTACATCTTTATCCCAAAAAGGAGGCGCCTCATGCCGAACGGTCATATTGACGCCTGCAGATACCCGCAAACCGGCATCTGCAGCTGCAAGGAAGAAAGTCTGCGCTACCGGAAGCTCTCGATGTTTTCCTTCTCGCTTTTCTCTCTCGAGATCATCGGCGGGTTGCTGACCGGCAGTCTCGCCCTCCTCTCGGATGCGTTTCACACGCTCTTCGACGGAGCCGAGAACATCCTCTCGGCGGTGATCGCGCATCGGGCGCGCTTCACCAATGATGAGCGGCGACTCCGGAAGATCGGCGGCATCATAAGCGCCATACTCATCTCCGTCATATCGTGGTTCATTCTCGACGAGGCGGTCGCGCGATTGAAAGATCCGAGTTCCCACATGAGCGGTTACGCCGTGTTCTTCGCCGCTCTCGCATTGTGGATAAACTGGAAACAGTACCAAATTCACGAGGAAGCCCCGGATGAGCACCGCAACATCACCCATGCCTGGCAGAAACTCCACATCGTCACGGATATCGGCGCCAGTATCGCGGCGCTTCTCGGAACCGGACTCGCATACGCCGGAATACCGAGGGCCGATGCGATCGTTTCGATAGGAATCGTCGCCGTCATCTGGCTCCGCATCACATGGTACGCCCTCAACGCCGTCTTCAGGGAAACCGACTGAATACGCGCAACGCCCCGGCACATCGCTCCGGGGCGTTTTTTCATTTCCCGACAGACTGACTAATGAACCTCGACCGGAGTACCGATATCCGCCCAGTCGAACACGCGCTTGGCGGGACCGACCCCGAGCCGCACGCAGCCATGTGATACCGGGATGCCGAGATGGTTCGCTCCTTCCTTGTAGCCGCCTGGCCACTCGGGAAGCTCATGGATTCCGAACTTCCCGTCCGGAACGAGCGCCATCCAATTCGGCATATAGAGTCCGTACTGTTTGGACCATGGTCGATTCGCCTTATTCCGGATGCCGTACGTTCCTTTCGGCGTATCCATGCCCGGCTTTCCCGAAGATATCGGATACGCGTCAAGCAGCTTTCCGTCCTCGAATATCGTCATGATCTGCGCGGCGATATCGATATCTATGTATTTCCCCGTCTGGATACGCGCTCGCGCGAACCGCTTCGCTTCCGAAACCCGATCCGAAAGGTTCCGGCTCCACTCCTTCGGGCGTTCCGGAAGCGTGGTGAACTTGATTCCTCCAAGCTTCGCATACGCGTCGTCGTCTTCATTGCGCCATTTCGCGTAGACGGACAGCTCATATTCGACCCCGGACCGCAGAGAGCTCTTCGGAAGCAGCTTGAATTCCGTCTTTTCGTCGTCATTTTCGTATACGACCGGGAGCTCCGGCGAGAGACGGAAGTCGATGAAGAAATCCTGGACCGATCGATCGAAAGCGACACGCAGAGGATCCTCGATACCGAGAAGCACATCCTTCGTGCCGTCCGAAGGGATGATCGATGCTATTTTCGGATATTCCGGAACACGGAAGGAAAAGGAAGACAAGGGAATATTCTTCCCGAATCCGGCCTTCCCTTCGCCGATGAAGACCCGATACTGGACTCCTGGGGACCACCGTTTCTCCGGCTTGAGCGAAAGGGTTTTCCTGTCATCGCTCCATGCGTACAGAAGCGGGACTTCCGGCATGACCGATACCTTCCCCCGGAAGCTCTCGGTGTCGACCGGCTCGGAAAAACGGATGGCGACCGGATCCTTCGGCGTACGAAGATCATCGTTCTCGAACGAAACCGAGACATCGGCAAAGACACGCTCCGTTCCATATACGAGAAGCGCCGCCGGAACAAGCCCAAGAAACACGGCTGCAAGGAATGAGAGCGTTTTCATGGGCGTCGTCATGATATCGTTTTTTCGAATTGCCCCGTTTTCAGAAGAACGATCGTGCACGCCCGGACGACATGGATCCCATTCCCTGTGAGATACGTCTCGAGATCCGGATTCTCGGACCCCGGATTGAAGATGACCGTTCGTGGGGCGAGACGGACGATATCATCCCGCATGCCGCCCGACCGGTCGGAATTGACATATATCGTAAGGACATCCGGTTCCTCCGGAACCGTCGAAAGGGTGTTCGCTACCGGAATCCCCTCGATGACGTCGAGGGTCGGATGAACCGGAATCACCCGGCATCCCTTCTGAACAAGGAGTTTCACCGCCTCGTTCGACTTTCGATCGGGATTATCGCTCGCTCCGAGCACGACCACGGTATGCATAAGAAAAACGCCTTCGTCGCTTATGGATGCATCATACCACATCCGATTCATCCCTTCTTCGATCGTTTCTTCTTTCCTCCCTTTTCTTTCTTCGTATCCTTTCCGGAATCGTCTTCCACGTACCGATGGACGCCGCCGCCGGCGATGAGCCTGTTCCTCCCCTCCACATTCGGAACATACGCCGCAAACGGCATCGCGTCGTATTTCGGCATCGCCCGGTCCATGAAACTCCGCCAGATCGGTGCCGCTACGAAAACGCCGTCCGATCCCTGCCGCATCGGGCGATTGCCGTTATTCCCGACCCACACGCCGGCCGCGATCGTCCGAGTGAACCCAACCGTCCATGCGTCCCGGAATCCCTGCGTCGTCCCGGTCTTCGCCGCGACCGTATTTCCGGGAAAGGCGAGCGGGCTCCGCGGGCCGAATACCGGTGTCCGCGCGGCGTTATCCGAAAGTATCGAGTCGATCCTCCTCGCCACTTCCGGATCGAGAACATATGCCTCCTCGTTGACTTCCTCGTGCAGGACGTTTCCGGAGCGTTCGATCCGCAGAATCGCGACAGGGTCACGCCGTACCCCGTCATCCGCAAACACCGAATAGGCGGACACCATGTCGAGAAGCCGCACTTCGGCTCCACCAAGAACAAGCGAAAGCCCGTATCGCTTCCGATCCGTGAGCGTCGTAATGCCGAGTCGCTCCGCAAGATCGATCGCGTCGTCCACTCCGACGACACTCAGTACCTGCACCGCCGGCACATTGAGCGACATCGACAGTGCCTGTCGGAGCGTGAGCATTCCGTACGATTTCCCGCTGTAGTTCTGAGGGACGTAATCCCGTCCGCCACCATCCGGACCGAAATTCACCGGAGAATCGAGGATATGCGATTCCGGCTCGAATCCCTCCTCGAAGGCACGGGCGTACACGAACGGCTTGAACGCCGATCCCGGTTGTCGCGGACGGAGCGCCACGTTCACCTCGCCGTCTATCTCATCATCGAAGTAATCCTTGCTCCCTACCATCGCGAGAATTTCTCCCGTTTTCACGTCTTTCGCGACAAGCGCCGCGTTTTCCGCTCTATAAGCGACGTTCTTTGCAGCGCCTTTCGTGACAGCATCCTCGGCGATTTCCTGCAGATCGGAATCCAGCGATGTGCGTATCCGGAGTCCGCCCTGTCGGAGAAACGCATCCCCGTATTTCCGACGGATTTCATCCAGGACATAGAAAACGAAATGCGGCGCGACGATGGGGTCGTTTCTCGGCAGGACCTTCGCGAGCGTATCCGAAACAAGCGCCCGCTTCTCCTCATCCCTCGAGATGAATCCGAGTTCCGCCATCCGCCGAATGATGCTCCGCTGACGCATGACCAACTCCCGTTCCCGGCCGCGATACGGGGAATAGTATGTCGTCGCTTTCGGGAGCGCCGCAAGGAACGCCGCCTCATCCGTCGACAACCGCCACGCGTCCTTCCCGAAGAACGCCTCGGCGGCAGCCTGTATCCCATATGCGTTCGATCCGTACGGAATGCTGTTGAGATAGAGATCGAGGATATCGTCCTTTCGGAACGCCCGCTCGATTTTCCACGCGATGACGATCTCATTGAGTTTCCGCGAGATCGTACGACCGGAATCAAGGTAGAAGATGCGCGCGACCTGCTGTGTGATGGTCGACCCGCCTTGAACGACCCGGCCGCTTTCCACGTTTTTCACCAGTGCGCGTACAATGGAGAGCGGATCGAATCCGGGATGGTAGTAAAAGGCGTCATCTTCCGCCGCTATCGTCGCGGAGCGCGCGATGTCCGGAATACGTTCGTGAGAAAGAACTTTCCGGTCCTCTTCCCCGTGAAGCTCGTAGAGAACGCGCGTTCCCGTCCGGTCATAGATGATGGACGTCTCCTGGAGCCTCTTCCCGAGAAGATCGGAAACGTCCGGAGCGCGGAAAAAATAGATGAGCGAAAATCCTATGATTCCCCCGCAAAACAAAAGGAAGCACAGAAACAGTGCTTCCCGGAAAATACCGTAAATAAGCCTAGAAAAAGATAATTTTCTCCCCCTTATCCGCTTCATCTCGGTTCCATTTCAGAAAATCGGCGCATGAGCCCAGTATACGTCCTTTCGGGAAGAATACAAATGAACGGTCAGATGATGAGCATCGAGTCACCGAAGGAATAGAATGCGTATCGTTCCCTGATCGCTTCCTCGTAAAGCGGCATGATCCGCCGCCTCGCACCTTTCCATCCGAGGAACGCGTCGACGAGAAGCATGAGCGACGTTTCCGGCAGATGAAAATTGGTAAGCAGGGCATCAGCCGACCGGAATTCGTGCGGCGGAAAAATGAAGATGTCCGTCGGTCCGGAATAGGTGCGAAATTCCCCGTTTCCGACCACCGTTTCCAGCGTCCGGAGCGCGGTCGTCCCGACGGCGATGATCGGCCGGCCTTTTCTTTTTGCTTCGTTGAGTTCGTCCGCCGTCCGCAACGAAACGTCGATCCGCTCGCGATGGAGCTTCTTCGTCAGGAAATTCTCCTCCCGAAGCGGCGCGAAGGTTCCAAGCCCCACATCGAGCGTCACCTTCGCGATATCAATCCCCTTCCGATCAAGCGATCCAAAGACGCGTTCGGTGAAATGAAGCGACGCCGTCGGAGCCGCGACGGAGGCGCCCGCCTTCGCGAAAACCGTCTGATAACGCTTTCGGAGCTCCGACTCTTCGAATTTCCCATCCCCTTCCAGGTAGTGCGGCACCGGCGTCTCACCGTACCAATCAAGCAGCTGTTCCAATCCATTTTCAGCGGTCACACCACTGAAAACGAGACGGGCAAAGAAGCGGTTCTCCTCCTGCCGGACGACCTCGAAATGATTCCCATCCGGAAAGAAAAGCCTCATACCGGGCACGCATTTCCGATCGACAAGAACGGGAACGTTTTCCGGATTTCCATCCCATTCGTTCGCGAGCACGAAGACCTCGATCTTCCCGCCGGTTTCCTTCCGAAGCCACAGTCTCGCCGGGACGACCCGCGTATCATTGAGCACCATAAGTGATTTTTCCGGGAGATGGTTCGCAAGATTGGAAAAAATATCATGCACGACTGCGTCCGTCTTCGTGTCATAGACGAAGAGCCGCGCCGAATCGCGCGGTTCCACCCCCGTCCTTCGGATCAGCTCCGACGGAAGGTCGTATCCGTAACCTCTGAGATCCTCAAAACGCATATCCGTCATCGTATGTCATGAATCCTGAATGTCTCGACGTATTTTCGATCCGTCACGAGTATGTGCTTCAAGAGCCACCCCTCGAGATACCCCAGCATCTCGATCGCGACGACCGGATCGCTCCGCTTCGATCGAGCATGGAACTCCTCGATCGTCTCGCGGAACACATCGTGTTCCTCCCGATGCTCATCCGTCTCCGCGTACCCGCAACGCGAAAAGAGATTCTCCTCATAGGCGAGATGCTCCTCGGCATATCGACGCATTTTCGATACCGCCTCGGATATGCCGTCACCGGATACACCACGCTCCATCAGGTCGGTCAGATCGTTTATGATCCCGATGATATTCCGATGTTGGGCATCGATCGACGCTATCCCGAGGTCATATTCGTCCTTCCATGCAAGCTTCATACGTTTTTGTTATCCTTTTTTATCGCTACCCACAAAAACCCATTCTAGGACAGAAAACGCGTATTGTGAAGGAATGGTGCTCGCCATCGAAAAACTCCTTTATCCAAGACAAAAAACGAAAATCATCGGAAAAAATTTGCTTGTGTCTTCTTTTTTGATATACTGTACTTGCGAGGAGGACAGGCTTCCGGGGCAATGGGGTTCGCAACGAACCCGTTCCATCAACCATCCCTCCAACTTTCCCCCGGATCCCTCACCCTCCTCGCCTCAGCCCCGTACTCAATGCGCCCAGCTTCGCCGTGGCAACGTCCCGGCAAAAGTTGAGAGTCCGGGGTTTTTCATTTGCCTTTCCCGAAAAGATATCATATCCTGAGGGCAAGAGGAATGGCGATATCGTTTCTCGGGCGGAGCAGACCGTATCGCTCCTTGAAAAACTCCCGAACAGGAGGTCATCATGAGCAACATCACATCCGGTGGTCGCCACTGGGCACCGCGTCCCGGTCCCAGCATCATCCATCGAGGAGGTGTCGAAGACGTCAGCGGCGACGAGACCATCATCACCTGCGGCAGTTTCGACGGCATCAGCAGTACCGAGCGCATCATCACCGGCGACAGCAAAGACGGCATCGTGAAGGTTGTCTGAACAACAACGGCATCCCCTTCCCCCGACGCAACGCGCCGGGGTTTTTCATTTTTCAAAGATTTTTTCCTCCTCGAAAAACCGATATGAAAAGTCATTATACTCGTCGGTCGGATAGGCGGTGATACCGCTCTCGTGCCAGAGGACAAATTCCACGATACCGGCATCGAGCGCGAGCCGACTGCAGACGGTGCAATAGGGCTTTCCGGACTTCCGCATAGCCCCAGATTCGTCCAGGCCGGCGAAGAACAACTGTGACCCGATGATTTTGTCCGGATGATTCCGGAGCGCATCCATGATCGCGCGCCATTCCGCATGGATACAGCAGGTCCGGTCTGATTTCTGTTTCAGTTTCGGATACCGAGGCATTTCAATGCCGCATTTGCGGTTCCGTTCATCGCCCAGTGGCGGTGCATTGTAGCCCCGGCCAATTATCTCGCCATCCTTCACGATGACAGTGCCACCTTTGCCACGTTCGCACGTCGCCTTGCGCGCCTCTTCCGTCGCCGCGTGCATCCATTGTTCGCCCTGACTCGGATCGAGAACGCGCATAGGGTTCAGATCGTTTCGACTATCTGAATGTTCTGCTCCAAAACGACATCGCCCTCACCGAAGAGGAATTTCGTTCGGAACTTTTTCCCCTCGAGAAAGAGCGGAAGCCAATGGATATCATCCGGCCACATACGATCATACGGGATGTCAGCGAACGCGAACCATTCCGGTTTCATTTCCTCGGTTTCTTCCGGCTCGCCTGAAAACTCGTCCACTCGGAACACATGCACCTCGAGAATATCTCCCTGTTTGGAATCGAACTCGAATTCATGGACGCCGACCTGCTCCATCTTTTCTATCGAGACGCCGCACTCCTCAAGCATTTCCCGCTTCGCCGCATCGACGATCGTCTCGCCGGGCTCGACCTTGCCGCCGAACCCGTTCCACCGCCCCATCCCGAACCCACGCTTCTTCATCCCAAGCAGGATCCTCCCCTCCTTCGTCGCCAGACACAATGTGAGAATTTTTTTCATAATGAATTCATAAATACAAGCAAATCTTCTTTCGTTTTCTCCGTAAGATCGTATCCGAAGACTTTTTCAACGGGAACCCACTCAAATCCAGCACCTTCTCCAAGAACTATTTCCGATTCCTTTATTTCGCTCTCAATAAAGAACACGTATCGGTACGTTCCAAGCTCCTGATTAAGATAATCACAAAGCGGCTTTACTTCGACCGGCGAAATGACCATACCCAGTTCCTCATGGATTTCGCGGACGAATGTTTCAACCGGAGATTCTTCGCCCTCGTTCAGTCCCCCGAAAAACGCCCACTTGTTCGGATTTATGTTCGTGTTTCCATCACGCTTATGCAAAAGCACCGAATTGGTTTTCGGGTTATAAAGAAATCCTCCCGCGTAAAACTTCTTTTGTTCCATAAAAGCGGCTAAAACTCGTGGACTGATCCCTCAGTCATGTCGATGTATTCGATACCAAGCGGCTCGAGGAGCAGTTTCGGTATGCGACGCGTCGGCGTGAAGTACGGATCGGACTGCCGGAGCATGCCATCGTGAACCGGAAAAACGAATTTCGGTTTGATCGCTTTTGCATATTCGATGGCTTCCCCAAGCTTCACCCACGGACCAGCGACCGGGAGTGCAAGGATTTCAACGAGTTTTCCAGGATCATGAAGCGCATCACCGGGATAAAAGAATTTCTCGTCGAGAAGGAATCCCGTATTTTGAACCGGAGGCAAGTCATCATGGATGCACGCATGCGTACTCCCGAAACTCTGCACGGATACCCCACTGACATCCGTCCGGTCTCCATCGCCGATGAGCTCATAAGGAATTCCTGCGTCATCCAATATCTTTCCGACGCCCTGATGCGTGATAACGCGCATTCTCGGATTTTTTTCAAGAACCGTCTTTACCGATTCGATATGGCAATGATCCGCATGCTCATGGGTCAGGAGAAGCGCGTCAATTTCTTCAACATCTGGTGCTTCGTTATAGTTTCCCGGATCGAGCAATACCCGAGTTTTTCCGACTTCCACCAACATACAACAATGCCCAAATTTCGTGATTTTCATATCATTTCCAAACCAATCACTTATCACCTCTTCACTGTCAACGAATCCCGTATTTCCATAAATATCTTTCCAACCACGTTTTCTCCGTTTCCATCCGGCCCAACTCCCCAAAACGAATCCACCGGGGAATTTTCGATGATTTCGCGATTCCCCGTTTTTCGGAGGAGCTCCCTCACGTCTTCATGCTGTGCCACTTTCGCCGAAAGGATCTCCCTCATGACCGAGACCCTCCGATCCGACCAGTCATCCGGTTGCAGATGTCTGTTCGCATCGGAAATCTCTTTCACGATATGAGGACTTGCGGCATAAAAGATCCGCTCAGCACTCTCCGGTTCCGCCACAAAGAACTTTTTCCATTGGAAAGCGTGTTCCGCAGTCGGAAATTCTTTCCCCCACAATGTAACGCGATGCGCGGAAAAGTTGTCGAACGGATGAAACGCCGGCGTAAAGAAATACACTGCCTTGTCCGTTTCCCTATTCAGTCCCTTGCTCGATTCCGGATACATATCACTTTAAGGTTCGTTTCTTGTTCCTCTCCTCCTTGTTATGGAATGACTCTCCATCACGCCCCATGACACTTCTTGTATTTCTTTCCGGATCCACAAGGACAGGGATCGTTGCGACCGGGAGCCTGCGCGGCGTGAAGCGGCTCCTGCTTCGGAGCATCACCCTTGTCCGCACCGGCCTGTTCCTGCGCGGCACCGAACTGCGGAGCCGTGTCGGACGCACCCGAGAAGACCATCTGCCGCTGCGTCTGAGTCGGGGACCCAGCCGCCGGTTCGAGCTTGAGCACGGTCAGAAGATATGTTTTCCGCATCGCGTCGAGAAGTCCGACAAACAGGTTATATGCCTCACGCTTGTATTCGACGAGCGGATCCTTCTGCCCGTACCCGCGAAGCCCGATTCCCTGACGGAGATATTCGATCTCATCGAGGTGATTCATCCAGAGCTGGTCGATCGACTGAAGATACAGCATGCGCTGAACCCGATCCCACACCTCGCCGATGACGGTTTCCTTCGCCGCAAGCATCCGCTTCGCCTCGCCGAGAAGATACTCCTTGATGAGCGTCTTCTTCTCGTGCTCGTCCTTCGCCCGATCATCGCGTATCGATTCGAGCTTCTTCACGATGACCTCGGTATCAAGCGTCGGAAAGAGCTCGTTCGTATCGGCCGACATCTCGGTCACACCCCACTCCGACTCTTCCGAAGCCGTATGGAACGAAATCATCTTCTCGAATTCCTCTTCGATGAGCGAAAGCGTGAGTCCGCGGATATCCGATGATTCGAGCGTTTCCCTCCGCCTTCGATAGACCACCTCACGCTGTTTGTTCATGACATCGTCGTAGTCGAGAACGTGCTTGCGGATATCGAAGTTGAAGCCTTCGATCTTCGTCTGCGCCCCTTCGATCATCTTCGCGATGGCCCCGCTTTCGATCGGCTCCTCATCGGGAAGCCCCATCGTGGTCATCATGGATTTGAGCTTGTCACCGCCGAACCGCCGCATGAGCTCGTCCTCGAGCGAAATGAAGAACTGCGTCGAGCCCGGATCGCCCTGCCGTCCGGCGCGTCCGCGAAGCTGGTTGTCGATGCGCCGCGCCTCGTGCCGTTCCGTGCCGATGATGAAGAGTCCGCCGAGTTCCCTCACCCCCTCGCCCAGCTTGATATCGGTCCCGCGACCCGCCATGTTCGTGGCGATCGTGACCGCATCCTTCTGACCCGCACCCGCGATGATGGACGCTTCCTGTTCATGATGCTTAGCGTTCAGCACCTTGTGCGGGATGCCGTCGTTTGCGAGAAGTGCGGAGAGAAATTCCGATTTCTCGATGGCGATCGTCCCGACGAGGACCGGCTGTCCGGTCGCATGGATCTCCTTGATCCGCTCCGCGATCTTCCGGAGCTTCATCTCCTCGGTCTTGTAGATGATATCCGGAAAGTCGCGCCGGATCGTCTTCTTGTTCGTCGGAACCTCGACCACGTCGAGCTTGTATACCTTCGCGAATTCCTCCGCGGAGGTCGTTGCCGTTCCGGTCATGCCGCCGAGCTTCTCATACAGGCGGAAATAGTTCTGGAAGGTGATCGTCGCAAGCGTCCGCGATTCGCGTTGAACCGCGACACCCTCTTTCGCCTCGATCGCCTGATGAAGCCCCTCGCTGTACCGGCGTCCGTACATGATACGCCCGGTGAAATCGTCCACGATGAGCACTTCGCCGTCGCGCACCACATAGTCGCGATCTTTCTGAAAGATGATCGTCGCTTTGAGCGACTGTTCGAGATGATGCACGTACTGGATATTTCCCTGCTCATAGAGATTCTCCATGCCGAGAAGTTTCTCGACACGACCGATGCCCTCATCCGTGAGCGTGACCGATTTGAATTTCTCGTCGACGACATAATCCGTTTCCGCCGAAAGCTGCGGGACGATGCGCGCGAACCGCTCATACAACTTCGTCGATTCCGAATCAGGAGCGGAGATGATGAGCGGCGTGCGTGCCTCGTCGATCAGGATCGAGTCCACCTCGTCGACGATCGCGTAGTGTAAGCTCCGTTGCACCATCTCCTCGAGGCTCCCGACCATGTTGTCGCGGAGGTAGTCGAAACCGAACTCATTGTTCGTCCCATAGGTGATGTCCGTCGCATAGGCCTCTCGGCGGGAAATCGGCACGAGGTTTTCCATCTCGACCGACACCGCGTCCGCGTCGGACACGTTCGGCTCGAACCGGAACGAGGTCGTCTGCTGGAGGATGCACGAAGTCGTCAGCCCGAGGAAATGATAGACGCGCCCCATCCAGTTCGCGTCGCGCTTCGCGAGATAGTCGTTCACGGTAACGACATGGACCCCTTTCCCAGAAAGCGCGTTGAGATACACCGAAAGCGTCGAAGTGAGCGTCTTCCCCTCACCGGTCTTCATTTCGGCGATCTTCCCCTGATGCAGCACGACACCACCGAGAAGCTGTACATCATAGTGCCGTTCGCCGATGACCCGCTTCGCTCCTTCGCGTACCACTGCGAATGCCTCCGGCAGGATATCATCTTCCGTCTCGCCTGCCGCGAGCCGTTTCCGGAACTCGTCCGTCTTCGCGCGGAGCTCCTCATCGGAAAGTTTCTCGATATCCGCCGAGAACGTGTTCACGCGGTCGACTGTCGGCTGAAGTTTTTCAACAACCCGTTCGTTCGATCCGAAGATCTTCTTGAGGAAATCCATGGTTTTTGCCTTAATAAAGCCGCTCCAGTCTACCAAAGAAAAAGACCCTCGTCAAAGACGAAGGTCATCGAGAGAAAGCGGTTTCCCGCCGTTTTCCAGAAGAAACTCATGCTCCATGAACGGCGCGCAGAGGAGGAACATGCGGTAATTCGCCCGGCGGACTTCCCTGACAAGCGCACGCATATCCGAAAGCCGACGATCCCCCCGACAGACGATCCTCCCTCTCAGACCGAACCAGACTCCCGACCAGATCGGACCGATCCGATCGTACCGCATGCGCATCACGGCCACACCAGCCTCGTATGATGATCCGGTGAAACCGATTTCACCGCCGGTTCCGGAACCGATGCATTTCCCCGAAAACGTCGACCGGAAAAGCTCCAAAGCATCAAGCATCTCGTCCTGAAGCACGCAAAGCCTGACATATCCGCGATTCCGATCGGCATCCATCTGACGCTTCAGCTCATCGCGCACGCCGCAAAGAAACGAATCGATCTCATCGCACGACCACCTCGACATGATTTCCCGGCCGAATTCGCCGTTCGTCATCAGGACACCCGGCACGCTGGTCGGATGATACTTCAGCCTTTTCCCCATTTTTCACCCTCCCCCGTCAATTGAAAGAACCGGTCACTTTGACACAAAAAAACATCCCCGTCAATGGGAAAATCGAAACACAAAAAACATGAAGCGGTGCTATTCCGCCATCCGGATATTCCCAAACGCACGGGATTTCAGCTCCGTATACCGATCGACAAGCTCCCTCTCTGCCGATGTCAGCTTCGCGTCATCGATCCTTCCGCCATGCGATTCCGCCACATCGGAAACCTGCTCCGATAACAGAGCGAACTCCGCCTGCTCCTCCTTCGACAAAGCATCCGCAACCGCCTCAAAACGAGGAAGTTCCTCCTTAGGATTTTCATCCGTCACCTCCGATGGGCGTTCAAACATAGCGCACATTCATTAGATCGTTTATCACCTAAAACCTCGCCGCCTCGTCAAGAACGGTCTTCTTCTTGATCGACCGCGCGCCGCGCTCCTCGAGTTCGCGCTCCTTATCCTTGATACGGGTGATCTGGCTCCTGAGTTTTTCGATCACCATATCGATCGATCCCTCGATGCTTTTCGAAGTCTCTTCCGCGCGATGGAGCGCCTTCGGCTCGCTGACATTCACCTCGACCCGGAAAAACCCGCGCTTGTCCTGACTCACCTCGATTTCATACAAAGACGATCGGCTGAACAGATCCGCCACCTCCCCGAGCCGTTTCAGGATATACTCCTGCGCCCTCCCGCTCGCCTCCATATCCTTCCACAGAAATCGCGTCTTCATAGCGTTTTCTTATGAATTACCATCCGCTATTAATACAAACGTAGTATAGCGTTTCTTTCTTGCGCTGGAAAGCGCGCAGGCGACGGTTTTTCGGGAAATGAAAACGGGCGAGGAATTACTCCTGGCCCGCGTGTATACTGTTTCATGCCGCAATCTCCTTTCCTGATCAGTTCACGGGATATTTCTTCCCGGAAAGCTTCATGTCGACGTGATAATGCTCACGACACGACGGATGGAAATATGCATCACCTTCCTTTTCCACGCCGTTTTCGATGAATACCACAGTCTCGTGGGGTATATCCTGCTTCTCATCGAAGCAGTAGATCGGATGTTCGCAGTATGCGCACATGACCGGACCGACAGAGACTTCGACGCTTACGGCCACCGAGACCGGCACTTCGTACTCATGCCCGCATTGCGGACACTTGCTATGAACGCTCTGGATGAGCGTCCTGGTGATGAGATCGCTCATGATGTTCTCCTTTGTCAAAAAACGGAAAGGGAGCGAAGGAAAAACCCTTCACCCCCTGAAGATTCGTTTACATCCCACTTCACTTACACTTCCATTATACAGAAAAAAACCGATCTTGTCAATAGAGAAAATTCCAGGTTTCAAGCCTGATTCGACTCGGCTTTCCGGCAATGATCCGAACAGTATATCCTGGCCCGCGCTCCGGCTGAATACAGGTATTGCGACGGGTTCCCGCAGTGGTCACATATCTGCAACCCCTCCGTATTCGGCTCTCCTTCGTATTCCGGCTCCTCGGCGGCAAGCACGGATGCACCCGACTTGATCCGATTCAGATAATTCTCCGTCTTCTTCCCGGATTCCGTGACGGATTCCGACGGCGCCACTTCCGGTTTCCGTATCCCGAGTCCGACTCCTTCTTCCATGATTTCCGACATATGTTTTTCCGGATCATTGATTATCATTCTCCGAAACCGACGAACTGGACTTCCTCGCGGAGCTGCACGTGCAGCTCGTCGCGTACACGCTGTTTCACGATGGACGCGAGCGTAATGACATCTTCCGCGGTCGCGCCGCCGGTGTTGACGAGATAATTCGGGTGCACCTCGCTTATCTTGGCATGTCCGATGATCTTCCCGCGAAGCCCGACCTGGTCGATAAGCCAGCCTGCCGGAAGCTTGTCATCCTTCGGCTGCTTTCCGGACTCCTTCACGAACTCCTGTCTCAGGCGTTCGTCCTTCACGACCGGATTCATGAAGAACGACCCGGCGCAGAAAACGTCCTGCGGATGCTTCTCCTCCCGTTTGTCCCGGATCTCCTGCGCCGCGGAAAGCAGCTCCCCCGGATTCATCATCGGGAAAAGCTGCAGTTCGGCGGACAGTACGATGTATTTGGAATGGAATTTGAAAAGGCTCGAACGGTACCCGAAGCCGCATTCCGCCTGCGCGTATTCCTTCACCATACCCGTTTCGGAATCGAGCGCTTTCACGGAAGCGACCCGATCGCCGATCTCGACGCCGAAGGCTCCCGCATTGCCGCGGATGGCGCCACCGACCGATCCCGGTATACCGGCGAGATTTTCAATTCCCGAAAGACCCGCTTCACAGGCGGCGAACACCACTTCCGACAGCGTCTTCCCGGCACCGACGGACATCCGACCGCTCTGCTGTATCTGAAGACCGCCGTCGGTAAGACGGACGACGAGTCCCGAAAAACCATCATCGGAAAAGAGCACGTTGCTCCCTCCGGAAAATACGAAAACCGGCAGACGCTCTTTCTGCGCACGCTCATAACATTCGGCAAGCTCGATGGCGTTCGACGCCTCGGCAAAAAGCTTCGCCGGACCGCCTATTCGGAATGTCGTATAGGGCGCAAGCGGGACATTGCTTCGAAAAGTCATACCGTGTTTCGTTTATGCGATTTAACTCCCCACATCATGCTTCCACGAGCCGCTTCGCGACTTCCCAGACGTTTCCGGCACCGAACGTCACGACAAGGTCGTCCTTCCCGAGAATTTTCCTTATTTCCGTCACGGCGCCGTCGATAGTCCCGACGTGCTCCGCTTTCCCGGGGACATATCGGTTTATCTCCCGGACAAGATCGACAGAAGAGACCGTCCCGCCCTGTTCCCGGGCGCTTCCATACACGTCGAGCACCATGACCCGGCTCGCTCCTTCGAAGCATTGCGAAAATTCCGACAGGAGCGCCTCCGTCCGACTGAAGGTATGAGGATGGAACACCGCGATCAGCCGACGATCCGGATAAAGATCCCGGAACGCACCGATAGTCGCCATGATCTCCTCCGGATGATGGGCATAATCGTCATACACGAACGCCCCGTCCTTCCGACCGATATATTCGAACCGCCGCTTTGTCCCAGGGAACACGGCAAGTCCCCTGCGAACCCCCTCCATGTCGAGCTTCAGGAACGACGCGAGCGCTATGACCGCCGCGGCGTTCTGCGCATTGTGTCGCCCAGCAAGACGGAGTGAGAACGTTCCAAGCGAGTCTCCATGCGAAGACACCTCGAACCGCTGTTTCTCCCCGCTCGGATCCGAACCGGCCTCGGGCACTCTCGGCTCATACCCCTTTATGAGAAAATCGGACTGCTCATGAAATCCGTAACTTCGCTTCTCGCAAACGGCTTCGGATGCGATTTCCGCCACCGTCGCGGAATCGTTGCAGTAGACAAGAACACCGTGCCGAGGTATGCGGCGCACGAATTCCCGGAAGACGTTCCGATAGCTCTCGACATCAGGGAAAAAATCCGGATGATCCCAGTCGACGCTGGTCAGAATAACCCCGAACGGATGATAGAACCTGAGCTTGTTCTGATATTCGTCCGCCTCAAGAACGAAGTGTTTTCCGGACCCGGAAAGCGCGTTCCCCTTCCAATTCCGGACGCGGCTTCCGATGACCGCCGAGGGGTCGAGCCCGCATTCGCGGAGCGTTTCCGCCAGGAGCGCGGAGGTCGTGGTTTTCCCGTGCGTTCCGGAAACAAGCAGCCCGAGCTTTTCCTTCGTGCATTCGCCGACCGCCTCCGGATACGAAAGGACCGGAATACCCATTCCGAAAGCCGCTTCAAGCTCGGGATTCGCCTCGCGCGAATAAGCGGTCGAATAGACGACCATATCGGCGTCCTTCGGGATATTTTCCGACCGGAATCCGACCGCCGGAACGATCCGGAGCATATCAAGCACCGCGTCCGTGAAGAACGCCTCGCCGGTATCGGACCCGGTCACCCGCGCTCCGCTTCGGACATATATCTCCGCAAGCGCCGCCATACCGGCTCCCTTCACGCCGATCATGTGGATGCGCTTTCCCTGAAACGAGGAATGGAGAGTTGGTTCAGTCATACGGGATCGTATCGCTATGAAACGAGTGACAACACTCCGTCCGCGATCATATTCGCGGATTCCGGATTATGAAACGCCCTGATCTTCGTCGACATATCGTTCCGAAGGGTCGGATTCTTGAGCAGCTCATCGACTTTTGAAAAGAAGAGATGCTCACCGAGATTCGATTCCTCCAGAACGAGCGCGCCACCGAACCGCGCCACGTCGTACGCGTTCTTGCGCTGTTCATCGTTCGCGGCGCTCGGAAGCGGAACAAGGACGGTCGTCTTCCCGCACGCGGCAAGCTCCGCGATCGAACCCGCTCCGGCCCGGGAAACGACGATATCGGCCCGAGTTATGACATCCGCAAGATCCTCCGGACCGAGAAACGGGACGGGAACATACCCACCGTATCCGGCCTTGACGCCGACTTCTCCCGCAAGAGAAACGGTCTCATCGTAGTTTGCATCACCGGTCTGATGGATGACCTGCGACTCGCGAAGGAGGTCAGGAAGGATTCGCGCCACGGCTTTGTTGAGCGACTGTGCGCCCTGACTCCCGCCGAGTACGAGTATCATCGGTCTTTCCGGTGATATCCCGAATCGCCCCTCCGCGCGCTTCGCGTCACCGGAAAGAATTTCCTGCCGGACCGGATTTCCGGTGAGCGCCGTCTTTCCCGCTGGAAAAAATTCCTGCGCCGACGGATACGCGATAGCGATCCTTGAAGCGAGCCCCGCCAGGAAACGGTTCGCGCGACCGGCAACGGCATCGGAATCATGAATGACGACAGGAATCCGGAACACCCAGGCCGCCAAACACACCGGAACCGAAACCGACCCGCCCTTCGCGAACACGGCATCCGGCATATAGGCGAAGAGATGGAAGAGTGATTGCATGAATCCGATCGGAACCTTGAAAGGATCGACGAAATTCATGAATGAGAAATACCGACGGATCTTTCCGGAAAGGACGCCCTTTATGGGAATGCCTTCGGCGGCCATGGCCGAGCCCTCAAATTGCCCTTTCGATCCAAGATACAGGAAAGAAACCGGGACGCCCGCACGCTCACGGATCGCACGCGCGACCGCGATGAGGGGAAAGGTGTGCCCGCCGGACAAGCCACCGGTAAGGACGATACGGATTTCATTGCTCATAATACCCATACTACTTCATTCTGGCGGCTTTGGAAACATTGAGGAGAATGCCGACCGCTCCAAGAAGTACCGAAAGCGAGGTTCCTCCGTAGGAAAGGAACGGGAACGGAACGCCGGTGAGCGGCATCAGTCCCGTGATCGCGAACACGTTCATGAAGGCCTGAAAAGCGATCCACGCGACGATTCCGACCGCAAGATATCGGCCGAATTCATCGGGTGCCCGTCGCGCGATATGAAAACCGCGGTATGCGAGAAAAAGCAGCAATCCGATAACGACGACACACCCCAAAAGACCGAGTTCCTCCCCGAGGACCGCGAATATGGAATCCGTCATCGGCTCCGGGAGATACGAGAATTTCTGCCGGCTATGCCCGAGGCCAAGACCGAAAATCCCGCCCGATCCTATGGCGATGAGCGCCTGTTTGATCTGGTACCCGGCCCCGCTCGGATCATGATCCGGGTCCAAGAAGACAAGGAGGCGCTTGAGCCGGTATGGCGCGAGCCAGACGAGCACGAGAAGTCCGAAGAAGCCCGATCCGAGAAGTATGCCGATGTGCGATATCCGGGCTCCGGATGCGAAGAAGATCGAAAAGGCGATGACGAAAAGCACGCCGAGCGTCCCCATATCCGGTTGTTTGAGCACGAGAAACCCGACCAAGGAGAGCACGACCGCGAACGGGACGACGCCTTCATAGAAGTCTGTTTTCCGAGCGGCATTTTTCCCGGACAGCCACGCCGCGAAATACACAAGCAACGCGAGTTTCATGAGTTCGGACGGCTGGAAGGAGATCGGCCCGATATCGATCCAACGCGAGGCTCCATACGCCTCGGCCCCCACTCCCGGAATGAGGACGAGGATCAGGAGTAGAATCGAGGAAAAGAACAACGGAACAGAGACTTTCCGCCAGAACGCATACGGAATTTTCTGAAAAAGCCAGAGGAAAAACATCCCGACGGAGAAACCCAGCAGCTGTCGTTTCAGGAAATAGTACTCGTCGCCGAACCGGACGTTCCCGTATGACACGCCGGCGCTCGCCACCATCAAAAGTCCGATACCAAGCAGAAAAAGGACCGCCAAGAAGAGCGGCCTGTCACCGGAAACGACGGGAAGCGATAACCTGGTTGTCTTTTTCTGTTTGACCATACTTTACGGACACGGATTCTCAGATCGCGGCATCCTGATCCGGAACGATCCGTCCGGAGTGTTCGAACCGCCATCTGCCGATCTCCGCATGATGTCCGGACAGGAGCACTTCCGGAACCCGATACCCACGATACTCCTCCGGCTTCGTATACTGCGGACTCTCGAGCACGCCTTCCTCGCTATGCGACTCGGTCACGATACTCTCCGCATTTCCGAGCACGCCGGGAATGAGTCTCGCCACGGCATCCATGACGATCATCGCGGGCAGTTCCCCGCCGGTCAGGACATATGCTCCGACCGACAGCTCCTCGTCGGCAAGATACTCCGCCACGCGCTCATCCACACCCTCGTACCGCCCGCAGATAAGCACGAGCCGTTCATACTCCGTCGCAAATCGGCGCGCATCCGCCTGCGTGAACGGTTTTCCTTTGGCGGAAAAGAGCACGACCCGCGTCTTCTCCCGGAGCGCGTCACCGTCCGCGATCGCCGCCTCGACACACTCGAAAATCGGCTCCGGTTTCATGACCATCCCGGCGCCGCCGCCGTAAGGCGTGTCGTCGGTCGTTCTATGCCTGTCATGGGCGAAATCCCGGATATTCCATGTTTTCACGGCTATTTTCCCATCCTCCCGTGCGCGCTTCAAAATCGAAGCGTCAAGATACGATTCAAAGGATTCCGGAAAGAGTGAAAGGAGATCGAAGCGCATC
>CAYVDI010000007.1:0-6759 GCA_964450795.1 uncultured Bdellovibrionales bacterium | reverse complement strand
CTGTTTCTGTATCTTGAGATCGTAGAACTCACGCTCGATACCCTTCGGAAGGTCATATTCGAAAGAAACATCCTTCGACGTGCCCAAAGGGACATGCACGAGCACGCCGAAGTATTTCTTTCCCATGAATTCCCCGAATACCGGATCTTTCGCATTGCCGGAAACACCTCCGAGCCAACTCCCGTTCGGAACATATACCCGGAGAAAGGTCTGATAATCCTTCGTCATGAAGTCCTTCTCCTTGCCGACATGCTCGTAATGGACGGTCAGTTTCGCTTTCGGCGTTTCCTGCGAAAGATCGACCGAATATTCCATCGACCGGCGCATCACGTAATCGGTCTTCCACGAATTGAGATTCGCGTCGACCGCCATGAGAAAATCATCCGACCACTTCCCGTCGAAACTCCCCGCCCATCCCGCGGAAACCGCTTCCGCCTCGAGATCTTCGTCCGCGAACCACAGCTGGATATCCTTCTGATTCAAGTCGTCGAGCACCACCTGGAGCAACCGGAACAGGTCCTGCGGAGGCAATTCCCGAACCTTGGCGAGAATCCGGTCTCCAAGAAGCCCCATGACGGATTTCCGGTCTCCGCGCTCGACTCCCTGTTCGAGGAATCCCTTCTCCACCTGATACTCGAGGTCGATGATGGCGTTCTTTTCATCGTATTTCCCAGGAAATCCCGGAATCTCCACCGGTCCCGTCACCGAAAGGAACGACGAGAGCACATCCGTCGTGATCGCGATGACGCCATCGAATTTCTCCTCCCCTCCCCCCATATTGTAGAAAGTCACGGCCTGCTTCGCGTTCGCCGCGAAGTCGGGCTCCCAGTTCGAATCGCGGAGTTTCCACGAGGAGATCTTCAGCGTTTCCGACATGGGGTACGGTGGCGCGACGGTATCCGGGATCCTTCCATCGAAATTTCCTGAGTCGTGAACGTCAAACGCGACGACCTTTCCGTCGCGGATCTTGAGAATGCCGAACGATCCGACGAATCCGCCGCCGGGGCGAAGTTCAAGATTGTTCTGAAAGAGTATGAGATACGTCCGATCGTGTCCGTCCGTCCGCATGACCGAATCGGCGAAGAAGCCGACCGCCGAGGCGTCCGACCTGAGCTCCCTCGAGACCGGAAGTTTCTCAAGAAGCGATCCGAGCCCCTGATGCCTCGCTTCCCAATAGGCGAACCAGCCGAACAAAAACAGCGACGAAAAAAGGGCGAAGAGCGACCAGAAAAGGATAGGGTGATTCTTTGACATACCGTTATCCGCGAAGAAGTTGGTTGAGCCTCCGTTTGTATTCCTCTTCGGTCGGTTCATGATCTGAAACCGGGGACTCTGATGAGTCAGAGGCGACGGACGGAACTTCCATCGGCATATCGGAGACCGCCGTTTCCGTCACCGCAGCCGGTTCTTCCGATGCGGATTCATCGAATGAAAACTCCCGAAGGAACCGCTCCTCCTCTTCCGAAAGAGACGGAAGATTCGCCGGAGCGGAAGCCTTTTTTCCGTTCCGCGGAGCAGAAGCGTCCGTATCCGATACGTTCGGTTCGACCGGCCGCTCAAGAACGGCGGAAGGAAGCGTCTCGTGCTCCGCGATCACCGCAGCAGCCGCTTCACGATCCGTTTCCACCGTATCGCGAAGAAAGGGCGAGGTCGGCATTTCCGGTTCGAACACTTTCGTATCGAGCGTTCCTTCGGCGTATCGGCCCCTCCGCTCGAAAAAGGAGAGCAACTCCGGAAGTCCGAAAAGGACGAAGAAAAATGCCGACGTGACTACGAACCCGAGAGCGATACTGAAAAAGACGAGAAGCACCGGATGGATGATCCTTGCCGATATGCTCGGACCGGTTACGATTCGGAGATCGATATCCTCCTTGAGATTATAATACCGCCCCGTCGATCCGAACAGCGAAAAC
This sequence comes from uncultured Bdellovibrionales bacterium, assembly GCA_964450795.1. GTDB lineage: Bacteria > Patescibacteriota > Minisyncoccia > Moranbacterales > UBA1568 > JAGOTT01. Next base: position 4,846 of record CAYVDI010000007.1, on the reverse strand, counting down.
GCCGCCTGTCGCGCGATCGTCTTTGCATCATCGGAATCATCGGAAAATCCGCGGATGGAGAGCATGCTTGTCCCTTTCTCCGCACGAACGGAAAGTATTTCCGCCGCCATTCCCGCGCGCATCGATACCGGGACCTCATCGAACATGCCGATCTTTCCTGAAAGTGCATCGAAAAACTCGGCACGGAACGGATCCGTGGCGGAAAGGCGGGTCATATTCGACACGATCTCCCCGAGCGAATCGGCCGAGATCTCGTTCCTCGGAATGGCAAGAACCAACACCTCCGACTCATACCCGCGGAAAAGATCCGCAAGCATCACCGCGGATGTGAACGAGGCGAAAAGAGCGGCTAGAAAGAAATACCGCCGCCTGGCAGAAAAGGTCTTATGCATTTTTCCGGTTCCTGATACCATAGGTTTCTCCGAATTTTTCACGAAGCGCTTCCTCATACACCTCCACGGTCTGTCGGGCGATGGACTCCCAACTGTACACGCTCTGAGCACGACCGCGAGCGAGCTTCCCGAACATTTCCATCTCCTCCGGGCGATTGACGAGCGATCCGAGCTCCTTTTTCAACGACTCGACATTCTTCGCCTCGAAAAAGATTCCCGCGCCTCCGAGCGCCTCTTCGTTCCCTTCGATATCGCTCGCGACGATCGGAAGTCCATAACTCATCGCCTCAAGGAGCGCTATCGAGAGCCCCTCATCCTCCGACGGCTGGACGAATACCGCCGCATGGGAGAAGAGCTCCGCAAGCGCCGTCCCCGTCTGTTCGCCGAGAAACAGGATATTCTCCCGACCAGCGCTCATCGTCTTGAGGTACTTCTCATATTCGGGCGTCTCGGCATGCGCCCCGACGACCGCAAGCTTCATGTTGTTCGGAAGCTTTCCGGTATCCTCGAGTTCCTGAAACGCCTTCAGGAGGTAGTGGATACCCTTATGTCCGACGAGCCGGGAAACCACGAGGATGTACCGCTTCTCCCTGAGACCGAACGACCGGAGAAAATCGACGGTTTCGACCGGATCCCCTTCCGCTCCGTTCGGGATAAAACTCAGGTCGGAACCGTACTGTGCCCGTGCATAGTCGACCATGCCACGGGAGATGACGATCGTCTTTTCCGGTACCGTGCAGGTCACGCGTTCCGCGAAAAGAAGGAACTTCCGGGCGAACCAGTTCCACTTCTTATGGAAATAGTCGCGGCTGTGAAACGTCGAAACGACCAGCGTATTCCGCTTGAAGATCCGCGGGATGAACGCGAGTGTCGACGGACCGATCGACTGGTAATGAATCACGTCGTAGTCGCCGAAGAGCGCATGCATCGTGGAAAGGAACGCATGGGTGATCGCATCGAGATGCTTCGTCCTGATGCTCGGAAGAGAGATGAGCCGGACTCCGTGCCATACCGAAAGCGACGGGTCCGTATAGTGCGGCCTCGTATACACGGTCACCTCATGTCCCAGTGACACGAGCCGTTCCGCGAGCTTCTCGACGTGCTTCTCCACGCCACCCGACTTCGCCGGGATACCTTTCTGTCCGATGAGTGCGATTTTCATAGAATCGTCTCTGTCGCCGAAGGAAGCCGCTCTCTGCCTCTCCGAGACTGTTACGTTGATGATGAATTATCCGATGATCCGATTACCGATACATCCCGATGACCGGAGAGACGTTTCCCATCCGGTTCCCCCAGGCATCGTTCTTCTCGAGGAAAATATTCTTCCACATCGAGGATGCCACACCGGTCCGCGCGAGAATCGCCACGCCATACCGCGCATTATCCACGAATTTCGATTTCTTCGCACCGAACTTTCCGGTGCCGTCGAAACTCTCTATCTGTATCCCTTCGCGTCCGTTCCTGCGGAACTGGTTGTCCTTCGACCAGATTTCCGAGCCGTCCATGACGACCTTCCATCCGGTTCCGCCGTTCTCATATATCCGCGTATCTTCCACCCAGGCGTCGGTTCCCGGCTGAAAATCCATACCGTCGCCATCGTTGCGCCGGAGATAACTGTTCACCACGACGATGAATCGTTTTTCGGAATAGATACCCGCCTTACCGCTCCCCTTCACCTCGACCTTATCGAGGTAGAGCCGGTGTTTCTTGTCGCGCGACGCGGAATCGGCATGAATACCGTCGCGATCCGCCCCGTCCACAAGCACGTTGTAGACATGCGCCTTCGAATCCTCGAGTACACGGATGCCGTGCCGACCATCCTTCACCGTGACATTACTCAGTTTCGAATCGTGTTTCATGGTCACCGTCGGATCGTTCTTGTCCCCGTCGATGGTCACCTTGCTCCGGTTCCCGTCGTCCCCGATCACGCTCACCCCTTTCGGAATGGTGATATTTTCGTGATACGAGCCGTTTTGAACGCGGACATCCGTATCCTCGTCGGCATGCTTCAATGCCGTCCCGATCTTCTTGTACGGATTGGCTTTCGATCCGTCTTCCATCCCGGACGCGTTGTCATCGACATAGATCGTCTTCGTATTTCCGAAGGCAAAAAACGGAAGAAACACCGCGAGCGCAAGCATCCCGACAATTCCGATGAATTTAGCTTCTTTCAAGCCGAAAATACGCATACCTCGCCCGATAATAGTTAACGAATTATGATAGCAAAAAATACCTTTTTTGTCAAGGGTGCGTATTGCGATCACTCATGATCCCTTCTGTCTGTCGGGAACCCGGATTTTCAGGTACAATGGAGGCATAATTTCTCTTTTTCTTCCGCTATGGAACAGAACGATCTCGAAACACTTTTCTCGCCACGATCCATCGCCGTCATCGGTGCGTCAACCGATCCGGGCAGTGTCGGAAACGACATCACGAAAAATCTCACCGATGGGACATTTGACGGCGAGGTCTTCCCCGTCAATCCGAAAGCGGACGAACTTTTCGGGAAAAAGTGCTATGCGAATACCGGAGAGCTCCCGAAAACGCCCGATCTTGCGATCATCATCGTCCCGGCACAGATCGTTCCGAAAGTCCTCCGGGAAGTGGCGGAAAAGGGAACCCGGGCAGCCATCGTCATTTCCGCCGGATTCAAGGAAACCGGTGAACAGGGCCTCGCTCTCGAGAAGGAAATCGGGGAAATCGCGAAAGAGCACGGGGTCACGCTTCTCGGACCGAACTGTCTTGGATTCCTTCACCCGAAGCTCCGCCTCAATGCGTCGTTCGCGCCGATGCTCCCGGAAGACGGACACGTCGCGTTCTTCTCCCAGTCAGGCGCTCTCTGCACGGCCATCCTCGATCTCTCGCGCGGAAAGATCGGCTTCTCGAAATTCGTCAGCACCGGAAACAAGGCGGTTACCGACGAGCGGGACCTCCTCAGCTACTTCGCGAAGGACGACGCCACGAAGATCATCTCCTTCTACGCCGAAGGCCTCTCCGACGCGAGCGGCATCGTCGCGCTTGGGCGGGAAATCATCTCCCAAACCGAGCCGAAGCCGATTATCGCCCTCAAATCCGGAAGAACGGACTCGGGAATGAAGGCATCGAGTTCCCACACCGGCGCCCTCGCCGGGTCCGACGCCTCCTATGACGCCCTGTTCAGACAAGCCCGGATACTTCGTGCCGGTTCGCTCCGCGAGCTCCTCGATTCGATGTCACTCTTTTCCGAAAACCGCATACCGAACGGAAACCGCGTCGCGATCATCACCAACGCCGGCGGTCCGGGCGTCCTCGCCTCCGACGCCGCCGCGAGCGCGGGGCTCTCCATCGCCAAACTCTCCCCTGAAACGAAGTCCGCGCTCCGGGAAATTCTTCCGAAGGCGGCGAGTGCGGAAAATCCGATCGACGTCCTGGGTGACGCCAAAAGCGACCGGTACAGATCCGCTCTCGAACGCGTCGCGGAGGAATCCGGGGTCGACAGCATCATCGTCATCCTCACTCCGCAGACCATGACCGAAGCCGAAGAGACGGCCCGCGCGATCGTCGACACGAAGCGGTCCTCGGGAAAACCGATCGTCGCCGTCTTCGCGGGGCAGTCGCTCCTCCAAAAGGGAGTCGACATCCTCGATGAATCCGGCGTCGCCGTCTTCCAGTACCCGGAAGAGGCGGCTGAAGCGCTCGGCCTCCTCTCGCAGGTGGCCAAGTGGCGCGTATCGTCGTTTTCGCCGAAATCCGAATTCACCGATATCGACACGGCGAAGGCGAAAGAGGTCATCGCCCGGGCCTACGCCGAAGAACGGACCATGCTCTATGAGCGCGAAGCGTACGAGGTGCTTTCCGCATACGGATTCCCTCTCCTCCGAAGCCGTTATGTAAAGAGCGCGGAAGAAGCCGAGCGGGCGACGAACGAGATCGGCGGCGCCGTCGCGCTCAAGATCGTCTCCCCGGACATCATCCACAAGACCGAGTCTGGTGGTGTCATCTTGGAAGTGAAGCCGGAAGAAGCCGCACGAAAATACGAGGAGCTCTTCCACCAGGTCCGACTGAAAGCGCCGGATGCGCGACTCGAGGGTGCGATGGTCATCGAGATGGCCCGCCCCGGCGGAAAGGAGCTCATTCTCGGACTCAAGAAGGAGCCGGGTCTCGGCACCGTCATTGTCGTCGGTCTCGGCGGCATCTACACGGAAATGTTCCGCGACGCCTCGTTCCGATTCGTTCCGATCGTGAAGGAGGATGCGGAGGAGATGCTCGGCGAGCTTCGAAGCAAGGACCTCCTCTCGGGAGTTCGCGGTGAGACGGGCATCGACCAGGAATACCTCGTCACGCTCCTCGAGCGACTGTCGCGACTCGCGGAAGATTTCCCGGAAATACGCGAACTCGATATCAACCCCCTCGTCGTCTTCCCCGATCAGGAGAATTTCCGCATCATCGACGCACGGATCGCGATCGAGAACTAG
>CAYVDI010000006.1:23521-27040 GCA_964450795.1 uncultured Bdellovibrionales bacterium | reverse complement strand
TCCGATGGTATTCGGGTCGTCCGCCGCCTTGACCGGGAATTTCTTCATGTCTGCGGAAAGGCCCGCATCCTCGATCGGAGAAATCCCTTTGTTGATCATCGCGATCTTTTCCTTGCTTCGTGCGATGCCGATGACATCGTATCCGCGCTCAACGGCCCGTACCGCGAGCGGCAGCCCGACGTATCCGAGTCCGATGACGGCGATCGTTTCCTTCCGCTTTGTCTCCGTTCCGGTTTTCTTCATATGTTTCAGTTAACTGATTCTGGGTCACATTGTACGGAAAAAAGCTGAAGAAGGCAATTAGTTGGATGAATTTAAGAAAATGTATGAATCAGATAAGAAAAAAACCGACATAATGCCGGTTTTTTTCAAAAAGAATTCAAAACTTAGTTTTACTGACTCATAATTTATATTGATCCATAATTCTTCCATCCGTTTGAATAGTATACGGCACATTCTGAAGTTCCGTTACTTTTCTTTTTGCAACAGAAAAGATCGTTCCCATCCGTGGCATCGGTATCAGTCAAGGTGTGCGAACAAGATAGATTTCCAGACACAAGAGTGGACACCCAGGAGGTGTTCGGGAGATCAGCTACCCAGGTGAGGCCGAAATGTTGGTAACATTGGACATTTCCACTGCCATCTTCATTGCAACAAGTAGGGCCTTGATCTGGGTGCACAAAACAAGACAAAGAATTTCCAGCATTTCCCGCTCCCACCGCCACCTCCACCGCACGGGATGTTGTCCCCGCCGTGCCCTCGGACTTTATCTTCACCACCTTGTCACGCCAATCGGTTCCGGCGCAGTTCGTATAGGAGATGACATTCCCCGGATTCGAGGGATCATCCTGATAGAATCCGACCTTCACATCGCCTCCGGATACCGGGAAGGAGACGACTCCGTTATTGCATCGTACCGTGGCAGTACTCCCTCCCGCGATAACATCTCCGAGATCCTCAAGCGTCGCATTGCTCTGCTTGTATATCTGATAGAGCACCCGTTCCACTCCCGAATCCGCCACCTGGAACGATCGTCCGGAACTTCCCGTCGAAAGGGAGGCTTTCTGATTCAGAAGCGCCGAGGAGAGGATCGTGAGCGACGTCACGAGCATGATCGAAAGGATGAGGAGGGAGAAGACGAGGACGGAGCCTTTGGGGAGGAGTTTCGAGAAGGAGAGCTTGCGCATAGGTGTCGTGGTTTGTTTTGCAGATTACATTTTCAGTGTACCACTTTTCCCTGTCTTTGCGAAATGGGGAAGTGGGCTATCGGGCTTGGAAAATCCCATGGAAAGGGATATGATGGTCGCATATGAAAATAGGCATAGACGCGTCATTTCTGCGAAAACCAGGGACCGGAATCGGACAGGTGACCGCCAATTTTCTCAGGAAATTGGCGGAATTGCAGATTTCAGATTTCAGATTGCAGAATGGCGACCGAGTCCTTCTGTATTGCGAGGAAGAGCCGGTTGATTTCGAACTGCCGGAGAATTTCGAGGTGAAGGCGTTTCTTCCCTTCTGGAAACGGGACGATATCCCGCGGCGGATGCTCTGGGAGCGGGAGGTCGCGGGGCGTGCGGAACAGGACGGTTGCGATGCTTTCCTCTCGCTTTATCAGTCCTCGACGCGGTTCTCTCCGTCGTCTTCGGTCCGGCATATCATGATCGTACATGATATCATCCCACGATTGTTCCCCGAGTATCTTGGCACATTGACACGGAAACTTCATTGGGGGACCGTGGAGCACGGAATCCGTTCGGCATATCGTATCGTTACGGTATCCGAGCAGACGAAGACGGACGTCGTTTCCGAGCTGGGTGTTCCGCAGGAGCGCATCGTGGTCGCATATCCGGACTGCGATCCGCTGTTCCGCTCGGAGACGGATTCATCGGATATCAGGGGCGTTCTTCAAAAATATGGACTCGTATCCGGATATATCTACCACGGGGGCGGGCTTGAGATCCGGAAGAACGCCGAGCGTCTGCTTCGTTCGTACGCGGAACTCCGGAGACATCGGGATGCCCCGCCGCTCGTCATATCCGGAAAAGTGTTTCCGGCGTCCAATAGGCTGGCTACCGATGTGCGGGACATCGTGCGGGGGCTTGGTCTTGAAAAATCCGTCAGGTTGCTGGGATTCGTTCCGGAAGAGGATTTGCCGGCGTTGTACCGAGGTGCGGCATTCTTCGTGTACCCATCGCTCTACGAGGGATTCGGATTGCCGGTGCTCGAAGCGTTCGCTTGCGGTACGCCGGTGCTTGCCGGCCGTTCCGGTTCGATTCCGGAACTTGCGGACGATGCGGCGCTTCTCGTCGATCCGAAGAGCGAGACGGCTATCCGATCCGGGATGGAACGACTCTTGGATGATCAAAATATGAGGGAGGAGCTGTCGGAAAAAGGGCGGAAGCGCTCGGGAGATTTTTCCTGGGACCTGTTTACGGGGAAGATTCTGGACATGCTCATGGACGTGAAATAATATCGGAAACCACGCTATGCTTTTTCTTGAAATGACAAGTATCGGGAAGACGCTGCTTCTCTGTGGCGCGGCGCTTTCCGTCCTGGTCGTCGTGTTCCAGAATATCGGAATATTTCCTTTGGAAACCGGTGATTTCCTCTTTTTTTTCGTGCTGGCGACGCTGATCGCATCGTATCGTCCGGGATGGATGTTTCTCCTTCTCCTCATGTCCCTTCCGTTCGAAATGACGCACCTTTCCCCGATGACTGCCGGGCCGGAAGTCCGTCCGTACCAGTTTCTCGAAGTCGCGCTGTATGCCGGTCTTATTCTCCGGTTCCTGGCGCGACGGGCGCTTCCGGAGCTGCCGAAATTCGGCGTTCCTGACGGACTCCTTCTCCTCGTACCGGTCGGATCGCTCTTTTCGCTGTGGAATGCGCCATCGGTAGGGCTTTCACTCAAGCTTTCGTTGGTGTTGTTTTCCCTTTACGGACTTTATCTTCTCTCCAGGATATACCTTCGGTCGATTGACGATATCCGGAAGGTGTTGCCGTTCGTTTTGGCGTCAGGGTCCGTGGTTCTTCTGTATTCGGTGGTTCAGAATATCCGATTTCTTTCCGGATCGGATCCGTTCGAAGTCATGCCGGGACGTCCGGACGGCGGGTTTCCTGAACCGGACTGGCTCGGGATGTATCTCGTATTCCTTGGCTCCGTTCTTTTCGCGTTCGGAACAAGCTTCCGAGCAGGTGAAGGACGCGAACGCGTACGCATGGCAGGGCAGGGGACACTTCTTTTCGCCGTCCTTTCGGTCTTCTTTTCCGTGCTACTCATGACGGTCTCGCGGAGTGCGTGGCTCGGGGCGCTCGTGTCAGGCGTGCTTTCCGTCTTACTTCTCGCGTACGTGCGGCGGAGCATGAAGGCGGTCACTATGTATGTCGTCGGCATATCGTTCGCATTCCTGCTCGCGGTCGTTCTCGTTGCATGCGTTCCGCTTACCAGATTCGATCTTCTCGGTCGCGCGGCAAGCACGGCGGGATCGCAGGAGATCACCGTTTCCTGCGTCGCCGGAGGAG
>CAYVDI010000006.1:14565-23421 GCA_964450795.1 uncultured Bdellovibrionales bacterium | reverse complement strand
ATTCTCGTATTCGACCTTTTCAATTCCGGAATTCTCCTCGGATTCATCTGGGTCCTGTTTGCGGCATTTTTGGTTGTTTCCCGTAATCAGCTTGAAAGCGACCACTGAAACCAATCATATGAAAACCATCGCGATCGATATCCGTCTTATCGGGAGGGGTCGGACCGGGGATGAAGCGGTCTTCTTCAATCTGACACGGGAATTGCTCAAGATCGACCGGGAAAACCGGTTCCTGCTCCTGACGGATCGTCAGGACCCGGAGTTCCTTTCGGAGCTCTCGGCGAAACTCGGGATTCCCGATAACGGGAACGCGGAAATCATCCCGCTTTCCGGGCGGAACCGGTTCATGTGGAATATCGTTTCGGTCCCGGTGTTTCTTCTCCGGAATCGGGTCGATCTTTTCTACACCCAATACATACTCCCGCTGTTCGTTCCGGGACGGACGAAGGTGTTCGCTCATGTCCACGATGTTTCCTTCCGCGTGTTCCCGGAACTCATCGACCGGAAGGACCGCTTGTTCCTTTCGACGCTCATTCCGAGGACATTCCGGCGGGCGGACCGCATCCTGGTTCCGTCGGAATTCACGAAAGACGAGGTGATGCGCCGCTACGGCGTGGCCGGAGATCGGATTGTCGTCGTGGCGAACGCCGTTTCACCTTCGTTTTATTCCGAGGTCTCCGATATCGATGTCGTGCGAGCCCGGCAGAAATACGGGTTGCCGGGGCGGTTCCTTCTCTCGATCGGGACGCTCCAACCGAGGAAGAATCTCACGCTCTTCCTCCGTGCGTTCGCGAGTATCCGCGACAGGGTCCCGGGCGTCCAGGTCGTGCTTGCCGGGAACCGATCGGCGCATCATTTCGACGTCTCGATCGATCGCACTATCGATGAACTCCATCTCGGGAGTACTGTCGTTTTTCCAGGATTCATCGAGGAGATCGATCTCCCATCGGTGTATGCCGCGGCCGATGGACTCGTGTTCCCTTCCCGATATGAAGGATTCGGTATCCCGCTTCTCGAGGCTTTTGCCGTCTCGGTTCCGGTCGCAGCTTCCGATATCCCGCCGTTCCGGGAGGTCGGTGGTGACGCGACGCTCTTCTTCGGGCCGGATGACGTTGCCGGATGCGCGGAATCGTTGTATACTCTTCTCACGAACGAAGAAACACGGGAGCGCCTGAAGGGACTCGGGCGCGAACGACTCCTCGGGTATTCATGGGAACGGAGCGCCCGCGTTTTCTTTTTGCGTTATCAAGAACTCCTCAAGGAGAATTAAATAGTTGGGAACGAATCCTTATTTTTATGATAGGTCTATTCAAAAGATCCGGAGAAGAATCGGTTTCCGGTGAGGGGAAAAAGCATCATAGGGTGAGAAACGTGTTTCTCGGTATCCTCGCGGTCCTTTTCGTGATCGGCGGAGTCGCGTTCTGGAAGGCCGGTGCGACGATCGACAAGATATCGCTCGGAAACGGAAACATCTTCGGTGATGTCCTGAAATCGCTCCCGGGGACGGAATCGAAGCTCAAGGGCGAGGCGGACGGACGGATCAATATCGTCCTGCTCGGGATGCGCGGGGAGCACGTGGACGGCGGAGGTCTCCTTGCCGATACGATCATGGTGCTCTCGATTCATCCGAAGCAGAACGATCAGGATCAGACCCGGGCGTCGCTCGTCTCCATCCCGCGCGATCTCTACGTGACGGTTCCGGGAACTTCGGACAAGCAGAAGATTAACGCGGTGCATTTTTACGGAGAGGAGAAGGGGAAGGGACAGGGGATGGAATACATGAAGCAGATCCTTTCCGATATCACGGGTCAACCCATGCACTACGCGGTGACGATCAATTTCAAGGGGTTCACCGATCTGGTGAATGCCGTCGGCGGGATCGACGTGCATCTCGATGCCCCGTTCATGGAGGGTCTTCAGTTCCGTGAGCCGAAAGTGTGCGATCCGTACGTCTTCACCGTTCCGGCTATCGACCCGAAGACGAAGATGCAGATGTACGAATACAAGTACTACAAGCGTCAGGATGGGACGCGTCACGCATCCCCTTCGGCGGCGTATCCGCTTTGTTACAATAAGGACGTCGAGTGCGGCGGGGTGTTCAAGCTTCCTGCCGGAGATAACCATCTCGACGGCGCGAATGCGCTCTGCTATGCGCGCGCCCGGTACGGATCGAACGATTTCGAACGCGCGAAACGGCAACAGCAGGTGATCCAGGAGATAAAGAACAAGGCTCTCTCGGCGGGAACCCTGACGGATTTCTCGAAGATAAACGCGCTTATCGACAGTCTCGGGGACAATGCTCGGACGGACATGGAGGGATGGGAAATGAAACGCATGTTCGACCTCTATCAGAAACTCGGTGATACCGGTATCCGGCAGAAGGTTCTGGATACGACCGAAGAGGGATTGCTGTATCATCCGGAAAATTCGAATCCGGCGGCCGGATACATCCTTCTCCCGACCGGCGACACCTACGATCGCATCCGGGAACTCTTCCGAAACCTGCCGTAATCGAGGGAGGGGCGCCCGATCAACATGCCTGTGAAAATATCGATTGCGATCAATAGTTACAAGAATCCGGAGCTTCTCCGGCTCTGTCTCGATTCGGTTTTTCGGTACGCTGGTGGATCCGGATATGAGTTCGAGGTGCTCGTGGTCGACAGCGAGACGGAGGAAGGAACCCGTCTTGTTGTCGCGGATTTTCCTGCGGTCCGATTTTTTCCGTTCGAGAAGAATGTCGGATTCGTCGCGCTCATCAACAAATCGCTCGAGGAATCGACCGGTGATTATCTCTTCCTCATAAACCACGATATCGTCCTTACGCACGGGGCGGTGGAGGATCTTTTCCGGTTCATGACGGCGAATCGGGACGTAGGGATGATCGGGGCCCGTCAGATCAATTTCAACGGTACCGAACAGACCTCCTGCTTCCGATTCTATCGTCCCTGGACGATCCTGCTCCGCCGGACGTTTCTCGGCAGGCTTCCCTTCGGGAAACGGCATATCGACTGGTTTCTCATGAAGGATTACGATCGCAAGGAACCGAAGGCGACCGATTGGATCATGGGTTCGGCGATGTTCGTCCGGCGTGAAGCCGCCCGGGAAGTCGGACCTATGGATACCCGTTTCTTCATGTATATGGAGGACGTCGATTGGTGCCGAAGGTTCTGGGAGAAGCGTTTCAAAGTGATGCATGTCCCCTCGGTGACCCTCTACCATTACCATGGGAAAGGAAGCGCCCGCGGAGGATTTCTCCGATCGCTTCTTGTGAACCGTCTGACGTGGTACCATATCGTGAGCGCGGTGAAGTATTTCCGAAAATATCTCGGAAAGTCGATTCCGCAGCACGATTGACGGGTCCTTGCTGGCGGACATTTTCCTAATAAAAATGGTGAAAATTCGAAGTCATATGAATCAGATATCGGAACCTGAAACGCCGGAAGTGCTCGAGCGGAAAAACCGAAGACTCGTCGGGAGAATCGTCAGGATTTTCCTTTTCGCGCTCGCGGTCTACTTTTCCTATCAGATGGGCATAGATCGCGGTCGGAGCGAATTGTCGTCTTCGCCCGATGACCGGTCCTTCTCACCGAGCGAGGCGATGTTTTCGAATACCGGATCGAAGGATACGAATATCGACTTCTCCCTCTTCTGGAAAGTGTGGGATATCCTGAAGGACAAGTATGTCGACCGTTCGAAACTCGATGCGAAAGAGCTTTTTTACGGAGCGATCGACGGGATGCTCGCCGCGACGGGCGATCCGTATACCACGTTCTTCGATCCCAAGGAGCAGAAGGATTTCAACGAGAGCATTTCCGGAAAATTCGAAGGAATCGGTGCGGAGATGGGAATCCGTGACGATATCCTGACCATCATCGCGCCGCTCGAGGGGACGCCTGCCGAGCGCGCCGGTCTGCGACCGAACGACAAGGTGCTGAAAATAGACGGGGAGCCATCCTCGAGTTACAAGCTTGAGGAGGCGGTCTCGAAGATACGCGGACCGAAGGGGACGTCGGTGAAGCTGACCATCTACAGGAGTGGAGAGGAGGAATCGCGCGAAATAACCGTCGATCGCGATGTCATCAACGTGAAGAGCGTGAAGCTCACTTTCCGAGACGACGGAATCGCCGTTCTGCGTGTGAGCCGGTTCGGTGACGATACGGAAAACGAGTTCCGGAAAGCGGTGCTCGATGTGGCGGCGAAAAAACCGAAAGGCGTCATACTCGATCTTCGAAGCAATCCCGGAGGTCTTCTCGAGGCGGCGGTGGACATGGCAAGCCTCATGCTCCCGTCGGACACGACGGTGGTGATCGAGGAGAACGGGAAGGGTGAACGGCGGGAAGAGCGGACGCGGGGCGGTGATCGTCTCTCCGGTATCCCGACCGTCGTTCTGATCGACGAAGGGAGCGCGAGCGCGAGTGAGATCCTTTCCGGTGCCCTACGGGAAAACCGCGACAACGTGGCGCTCATCGGAAAGAAGTCGTACGGCAAGGGATCCGTCCAGGAACTCATTCCTGTCGGGAGCACGATGTCCGTGAAGGTGACCGTCGCGCGCTGGCTCACTCCGAAGGGAAACCAGATCAACAAGCAGGGAATCGCTCCCGATGTCGAGGTGAATCTCTCCGTCGACGATATCAAGAACAACCGCGACCCGCAGATGGACAGGGCGGTAGAGTGGCTTGAAAAAGGGAAATAGCGCGGAGCTTCTCGCCTCTGTCATTCCCGTGAAAACGGGAATCCAGGACCTTTCGCTTGGTTCCGCTTCGGTTTCATGTATTGACAATTTCGCTTTTTCTGCTAAAAAGAAGGTAAGAGGCATTCGTGTCGCCTTGAGGTTATTTCCCAATCTGTTGTGGAGGATTGAGCCATGAAACAGGCGAACCCCCAAGTCACATCAGCTGGCAAGCCCCTGATGATCACGCCGACAGCCGCAAACGTGAAGGCGGTGGTGGGTCAGATCAACCTGGTGGCCGTGGCAGGCAGCAAGTGCAATTGCGGCTGCTCCTGCTGGCGCGACTGATGTGTCGCAACGAAACAAAAGGGTCGGGATTCTTCGTGAATTTCGACCCTTCTCATCTATTTGGACTCAAGGAGAGAGGAAATGAATGTATCGAAAGATGTCTTGCGATTGAGCAGATGGGTGACGGAATATGAGCGGGACGGCATCATCGCGCTCTTCCATATCCTGAATATCGATGTCGTGTTTCTCGGTTCCGAATTGAAGGAGCTCGTGTCCTTGCTCCGCTTCGGGACGACGATAGACCATATCGTGGCACGGTTTCCGCAGTATGGCGCCGACCTAGTCGGTCTGATCGGGGAGTTGTCCGGTCGTGGCATAGTAGTTCCGTTTCAAACGGATGACGAGGCGTTTCTGAATGTGAAGAGAGAGGAGTCCGTGCCGCCTATCGGCATCGAAACGCTCTATCTCCTCCTTACCGATAGCTGTAATCTCCGGTGTTCCTATTGTTTCATCCTCAACGGTATGCCGGAGGGCTATCGGCATAACTCCATGACGTGGGAGACCGCCAAGGAGGCCGTCGATATGTTCTTCACCAACATTCGGAGAAATCCTCCGGAGTACAAGCGATCCCTCAAGGTGATCAACTTCTACGGGGGCGAGCCGCTGGTGAATTTCCGGCTGATTCAGAAAATCGTAGGCTACGTCGAAGCGACGTATACAGGCGAGATGGAAGTCCTCGGTGAGGAATTCATCTACTCGCTGGTCACCAATGGCACATTGATCGACGAGGAGATCGCGGCGTACCTTGCAGGGCATCCGAGGATCAATGTTACGGTTTCCGCCGATGGGAAAAAGGAAATCCATGACCAGAAGAGGGTATATCTGGGTGGAAGCGGGTCGTTTGACGATGTCCTGCGCGGGATTCGGCTGCTAAAGGCTGCAGGATGTCGGGAAATCTCGATTTCCTGTACGGTTGATGACCACAATGTGAACCGCCTTGAGGATCTGCTTGCGCTCCATAAAGAATTCGGGTTGCTATCGATCAACCTGAATCCGCTTCTTGACACCGAGCAGCAGAGGGTGTCGATGGAGTATATGGAGTTGGTGAACGACCGGATGATCCGCTATTTCCAGCAAGCGAGGGAGGTGGGGATATATGAGGACCGGATAATGAGAAAGGTGCGGCCGTTCCTTACTCATCGTATTCACGCGTACGATTGTCAGGCTACCGGTCACCAGCTGGTGTGTTCGCCTGACGGGAAACTGGGGGTGTGCCATGAGGGTATCGGGATGAAGAGCTATTTCTTTGCCTCCGTTTCGCACAACTTCGACTTCCATAGTCATCCGGTCATCAACGAGTGGGGAGCCCGTACTCCGCTCAACATGCCGCAATGCCACGATTGTCCCGCGTTGGGCGTGTGTGGCGGCGGCTGTGCGTATGGCGCACACCTTCGGAACGGCAGCATCTGGTCTGTGGATGACCGATTCTGTTTCCACTCGCTGCAGACGCTCGAGTGGATTATCTGGGATATCTATGCGCAGAGCGTATCATGATGCCCCGTCGGCCCTTGCTTTTTGACAAGGGCCGTCTTATTTTTAGGATACTTCTATGATTGAAGTAATTTTCGACAAAGAACTCGATAAGGAGGTGTATCTCGACTTCGCGGACTTTTCTATGGCGGGGGCGGATTTTGGCGCGCGGATTCGGCAGGACCATCCCGAAATCAATCATGAGAATTTCGCTGCGTATGTCGACCGCTTTTATGAAGCCAACCGAGAGGAGTTGGATCGTTCGGCCGACGAATTGCGCCGGAAACTCAATGAGACACAGCAGGCATTCTTCTCCGCTGCTCGAGAGGTGTTCGGGGTCGATTATTCGAATCTGAAATTCGTCGGAGTGCTCTCGATATTTGATTGTAATCCGCGGTATCCGGAAAAGAATCTTTTCCAGGTGTACTATCGGCGTGATCTGCTCGGAAAGATGGAAGTCGCCTACCATGAGACGCTTCATTTCATGTTCTTTCGATTCTGCTCCGAGGAATGCGCTGATATCATTGGTGATCGCGACCCGAACCAAGGGGTGTATTGGGAACTTTCGGAACTGTTCAATGTGATTATTCTTAATCAGTCGGTATTTCGTGGGATCCTCAAGCGGGAAGAGTTGTTGTTTTATCCCGACTTGTCGGACAAACTCGTCGTTTTGAAGGGTCTATGGGTGAAGAGAGAAGGTAATGTGAGAGCGTTTGTTGCAGATGCTCTGCAAGAACTCGAGAAGACCGCGGGATGATAAGGGGATGCGGAGCTAGAAAGGAGATTGAACGTCTTCTTTCTGATCCTCCCGCCCGCTCCGCCTCCGCGGGGTAACGAAAACCCCCGCCACTTTCGTAACGGTGGGTGATTGGTTGTTTCGGAGCGGAAGTTATTGATGACTAGTCGTCATCGATTTCGCCGCTTCCGCCGCAAACGGAGCATTTCCCGGGCGGACCCATGGGGCTTCCTCCACATGCGGGACAATCCGTGCCTGTGATGAGCTCCGCCCAGGCCATCGGGTCGAGACCGGATAATTCGGAGTGGAAATCGTTGTGGCACTCGCCGTCGCCGCCACATGCTGGACATGTCGACATCTCGTTCTCCTTCAAAGTAAAAGAAAGCTACAGTTGCCTATAGCCATTTATATTGCGACAATAGTGATGTTTTGTCAAGGTTTTTGGAAGTATTTCCGATTCTGTGCCGGCTTCGTTTCGGTGTATAGTGGAGAGAAGGCAGTCATGTAACCGGTTACGAATATGAACAATCACGTGATCGACATCGGGGAATTCGAGGACGGGGAGCGTCTCAAGATCGATCTCGACGAGGATTTTCCGCGCTTTGCTCTCCTTGTCGGGCGGACGGGATCCGGGAAGAGCGTCTTTCATTCCCGCCTGTACCGGGAGCTTATGCGCGTCGAAGCCAAGTCGAGGACCGTCCTCGACTGAACCCCTTTTCGAAAGCAAAAAAGAAGATCTTCGCAGGCAGGCCCTTTTCTTCTCATGAACCATCTCATGAGAAGGGTCGGTGGGAGCGGGCAGGCGATGCTGGCACACGTTGACGAGGAGTGCCAACTCCGGTATACTGGGAGGCGTGGTAATCAGTTAAGAAAAAGCATATGCCGAAAACGAACGTGAAGCCGCTTGGGGAAAATATCCTCATCCGTCCTGAAAAGGCGGAAAAGAAGACCGATGCCGGAATCTACCTTCCGGACAACGCGAGCGAGGAGCGCCCGCAGCAGGGGAAGGTGGTCGCGACCGGTGACAGCGAGAAGATCAAGGTGAAGAAGGGTCAGACCGTCATCTATACCCGGTACGGCGGTACCGAAGTGAAGATTGACGGTGAGGAGCATCTCATCGTCTCAGTGAAGGATGTGCTTGCGGTCGTCGAGAAGTAGACACGGACATTTGAAAAATCCCCACTCATCGTGGGGATTTTTTTGTTCGTAAGCCGATCCGTTTCATTTCTCATTTGGACTTTTCCGTCGGCATTCCTTTCGACTCCCATTCCGGGAATCCGACAGAAAGCGTCTTCACCGAATACATGCCGAGATCGAAGAGCCGTACCGCGGCCTGGAACGCGTCGAGGTCGGTCTCGGCGTACAGCGCGATATTGGTGGCCGGCGGTATCTCGTTCCGTCGCCGCTCGAGTTCGGCGAGGGGAATGTTCATCGCTTCGGGGACATGTGATTTCGCGAATGCTTCTTTCGTGCGAACGTCGACGATGGCGTAGAGTATCTCGCGGCCGTTGACGATCTTCTGGAAATCATCCATGGAAACGAAGGTGACTTTCGAGCGATCCGTCGGCGAGGATGGATTTCCGAACGAGACGACCTGTCCGCCGGAATATTCCCATGCGACCAACCCGCCCTT
>CAYVDI010000006.1:8120-14465 GCA_964450795.1 uncultured Bdellovibrionales bacterium | reverse complement strand
ATCTTTTCGGAAGAGGAGTTTCTCGCCGCGAAGAAGATGATGACGGAAACAACAAGACCGAACCCGACGAAAAGCGCGGTCAGATCCCGCCGTGAAAACGGCTGCTGTTGCATCATACTCTTTTTTATTTTTTAGGACCCTGCTTCCCCGAGTATACCACGTTCGGAATCCCATGAGAATCGTATCCGTGTCCCGGCCCCTATTCGAGCGTGCTTCCGAGAAAGTCAGGATGACCGTTCACGAAATCTCGGGCGGGCATCGACTCCTTTCCCGACGGCTGAAGTCTCTCGAGAACGATAGCTCCCTTTCCGGCGCGGATCGCTATGTGCTCTCCGGCCTCGAATACCTCGCCGAGTTTTCGCTCTACGCCCGGATCCGTTTTCTGCAAGGCGATCCGTTCGAACTTGACGCGGACGAATTCTCCGTTTTGCCGTTTCCAAAAGGAAAAGATTCCCGGCCAAGGGGAAAGCCCCCGGTACCGATTGAAGATCGTCTCCGCACTCTCGTTCCAGAATACGCGCCCGTCTTCGCGCTCGATAAGCTGACACACCGTCGATTGCGTTTCGTCCTGTTCTCTCGGCTCGATCTTCTTCCTGATCCAGAGCGGGAGCGTTTCTGAGAGGAGCGATGCGCCGAGATCCGCGAGCTTTCCGAGAAGCACGTCGGAAGTGTCGTCTGAACCGATCCCGAGCGCCTGTTGCGAGACGATGGGCCCGGTATCCATCCCTTCATCCATGAGCATGATAGTCACGCCGGTCTCCTGATCGCCGGCCATGAGCGCGTTTTGAACGGGGGAGGCTCCTCGCCAGCGTGGAAGGATCGATGCGTGGACGTTTATGCATCCGAATCCCGGGATATCGAGAATCGCCTTGGGCAGTATCTTCCCGTAAGCCGCGACGACGATGAGGTCCGGCTTGAACGAGCGGATTTTCTCGATGGCGGCCTCGTCGAGACGCTCGGGCTGCTCGACGGGTATGCCCTTTGAGAGGGCGAGCGTCTTCACGGGTGAGACGGAGAGTTCCTGCTTCCGACCGGCGGGACGATCCGGTTGGGCGAATGCGGCGACGATGTTGTATTCCTTCTCGATGAGCGTTCGCAGGATGATTTCGGCGAAGGCCGGCGTTCCCATGAAGAGCACCCGTATCTTCGGTACCACTCCCGGAGTGGCGCGATAATTGAGATACTTTCGGAAGGCGTCAAAGGGCATAGGTGTTCTTGTTATCTTGTTTTCGGTAACGGTCGATGATGAGCGTCCCTTCGAGATGGTCGATCTCGTGTTGGAGGACGATCGAAAGGAATCCGGTAGCCGTCAACTTCCGTGCCTTTCCGGTCGCATCGTCGTAACGGACGGTTATCTTCTCGGCGCGCTCGATCGGAAAAAACTCCCCGGGAAGCGACAAGCAGCCTTCCTCGAATATGACTTTCTCTTCCGAGCGGCTTACGATCTTCGGATTGAAATAGACGGAAACCGTCCCGTTTATCTCGATGACGCAGAGGCTTATCGATTTTCCGATCTGTGGTGCGGCAAGACCGACGCCTTCCGCTGCGCGCATCGTCTCAACCATTTCCGGTATCAACGCGCGCATTTCCGGCGCGGTCGGATCGGCCACGCGGGCGGCGCGTCGGTGAAGGAATTCCTCGTTTTCTCCTGTAATTATCGGAAGCATGGCGTTTCAGAGTATTGAAAGTGGATCCGGGTCGAAGGTCCAATCGGAAAACCGTACAAGGATGTCGCGAAACGGATCAGGGAAAGACATTCCTGCCGGAACGGAAATGAGGAGAAATCGCTCGTACTTTCCGCGTTTCTTCGGCGAAAGCGGCCTCTTCGGCGGTGAGATACGGATATCGGCCCCGACCGGTATCGCTCCTGAAAGCGATTTGTACGCTTCGCTTGCCTCCGTTTCCGCCCGTGACTCCTCTTTCGAGTGGAATCCGATCCGGAAGAGCGAGAAGAATGGAGGATAGCGGAGGACACTCCGGTCCTCAAGGGCCCTATCCAGCGTCTTCCGTTCCATGCCGGCGTGCAGATTTCGGAGAAGTTCCTGTTCCGGTCGGAACGTCTGAATGATGAACGCTTCGTCCTTCTTCTCCGAGATCATGTTTTCCGCGCGATGGACGATACGTGCGAACCGTTCATCCGCCTGAAAATCCGGGAAAGAGAGGAAATTCTCTGTGTCCATTATAGCGACGAGACCGATTTTCGGCAATGTCCCGAGGTTCAGGGTTGACGGTGTTCCGATGATGATATCGGATGAGGGCGCGGATCCGATGACGGCATCTTCGGCGCCCGATCCGCGGAAAGCACGTTCATCCATGCGAAGTATGACCGACCCCGGGAAGCGGCGCCTTGATTCCTGTTCGATCTTTTCGGTGCCGCCACCGACGCTCTTGAATGAGAGCGAGCCGCATTTCTCGCAACGGGGAAAGTCCGGAGTCTGAAAGGAACAGGATCCGCAACGGAAGCGGCCTTCGCGTGTCGATCGGAGTGCGCGGTCGCACTGGGGACATTTCGGCACGGCCTTGCATTCCTCGCAGACGGAAAACCGGTCGATGCCGGATCGGCTTACGATGAGTATCGACTTCAGGCCGCGCGACCGCATCGCATCGATCGTTCCGGTCAGTTCTCCCGAAAGGAGCGAGTAATTCTTTTTGAACCGCTCCTCGCGCATATTAACGATGGCCATGCGTGGCCTTCCGCTTTCCGATAGCACGGTGACGTGTCGTACATCCCGGTGTTTTTTCCGGTACCACATCGTCTCGCTCCGGACTTCGTCGCAGAAAACGATCCCGGCATCGTGGATAGATGCGAGTGCTTCCGCGACCTTTCGGGCGTCATAGCGTGGACTCATGTCCCACTGTTTGTATCCGAGCGTTTCCGACTCCCCGAGGACGGCGATGAATCGGAGTTTCCGGAACGGGGCGAAAAGCGCTTGCCGCGTTCCGATGACGATCCGGGTCTTTTCGGAGCGCGTCCTCTCCCAGGACGAGAAGAATGCGCCGGGAGATTGCGATCCGGAAAGGGTGGCGACGACCTCCGACCCGAAAACGGACAGGAAGAACCGTTCGACGTGCGGAAGGGCGATCCGTTCCGGAACGAGTACGAGCATCTGGGAGGATTTCGGAAGTTTCCGCGCGATTCCGGCGAGAATCCGAAGCGCATCCTCCTGTGGCGATTCGAGAAAGACCGGTTTTGAACCGGAAAGGATGGAAACGGCCGTATCGTTTTCCTTCTTGTCCGACCTGAAGGATATTTTCCGTACCGTGAGGCGTTTCGGTGTCCGTTCCTTCGCTCTGGTCGGGAGAAAGTGACGAAACGTCTTCCCGAGAGGCGTCAGACAGTCCGCCGATATGGTCCGTGCGAGTCCGATCTGCGCTTTGGTAAGAAATGACGGTTCCAGGATCGCGCGGATCTTTTTGAGATGACCGCTTGTCTTTTGATTTTTTGGCAATTTCATGGATCCGAGCACCACGCCCCGGATTTCCCGCGGACCGAATGGAATGAGCACGAGCGATCCGACCGGAACAGGTTCCGATGAGAGATACGAATACGTATCCCGTCGGCCGAACGGCAGGGGAACGATCGGGGCTATATCGCAGAGAAAATCGGTCTGATTGCTTGTTCGTGACATGTTTCTATTCTAGCAACCGGAACGATCGTGCGACATATTGACAATGAATGGATTTCATGCCATCGTAAGAAGGTTCGTTTCCCGCGGTGGGAGACGTTTTCGTGCCTTAAAAAGAGGGGAAGCAAGATGGAAAATGGAAGCAGCCTCGTTCTGAAGCCGGTCAACCTCCATGAGGATAAGGCGATCGTTCCTGGCGGGCAGTACATCCTGGCAGAAGTGAAGGATAATCCTCTTCACATCGAGGTGATGCTCTTTACCGCCACCTCGGTGATCGTCGAATCCTTCGGCGACAAGGGTGTGTCACGGTATTGGAAGATCGCCGTTTCGCCGAGGGATGGGAGTGACTCATACGAGAAGACTGTCAGGGTCGGCCACTGGTCCAGTGAGAGGAGCGAAGACTCCGTTTTTTTCTTCGAATTCTCTTCGGAGCGCCTCGCCGATCTCGATCTGATCCTGCTCGCCGATGATCCGGTAGCGGATTTTTACAAAGCTATCGGGAGAACTGTTCCCGGTTGGCTTCGGGAGCACACCGAACCGTCGCACCGGCCCCGGTTCCATGTTTCGGGAGGAGGAGGCTCGAAAGAGTCGTTTCTCCCTCGTGAGGAAGTGAAATACGGGCGGGATTTCTGACGACGTGGCATGGGGGACCGAGATTCGGTTCCCCGTTTTTCTTTTCTTGACAGGAACCGATTTACGGCGGACAATCCAGTCCGGTTCTTGAAAAGAGGAGTCGAACATGGATTCCATCGCAGGTTCGTGTCTGTATATCGTCGTTTCCGTCGCTTCCGGAAGATTGTCCGTGTTTCCGTTCTATATCTTCGATCCGGGGCCCGACCTCTGGAAGGATGATGAGTTTCACCTCATCGATTTCGAAAACGGGGGTCTTATGAATGTCTCAATCGTCGATTGCGCCTCGAAGGATCCGTGCCAGGCGTCGTCACGGGCGCGGGCGTACACGCTTCACGGCATGCCCCTCGTGCGGGGAAAATACGTTTGGGGTGACAGCAAAGACGTATATCCGTATTCCGAGGATCTGCTGCAGATACTTCGCGGCTACGAGCGGACGAACGATATTTCCGGGTATGAGCGGTTCTTTAATGAGAAGACAAGGTACATGCCCGGCATAAATTTCGACGAGGAGTGACACCGCCGGCTTCCGAACGGAAGCCGGTTTTCTGTTGCCTTTTCCCGTTCCTTTGCTACACTCGGATGGAAAGGGAAACCTATGAACGAACGGAAACTTTTTTTCGGGATACCGCTGTCGGAGAGACTCCGGAGGCGTGTCGGTCGGGATGTGGCGGAGTGGGAGAAATATCCGCTGTTCCTGACCCGTCCGGACAATCTGCATGTGACGGTGCTTTTTCTCGGATTCGTGAAACCGGAGGCGATTTTTGATATCTCGGAGACTGCGCGGGAAATCTGCGCCGGCATCGAGCCGTTCGACATGACATTTTCCGAGATCGCGCTCGCTCCCGATTCCTCCGATGCGAAGATGATCTGGCTTTTGGGTGATCCGAGCGAGGAGCTACGCACGTTGCGTACAGGATTCGAACGTGCGTTCACCGAGAAACTTGCCGAGAACAAGAGCTTCCGACCGCATGTGACGCTCGCGCGCCTGAAGCGGAGTCAGTGGAACATGCTTCCGTCGGAGTCAAAGCCGGCATTCCCGGTGAAGGCGGCTTTTTCCGAGCCGGTGTCCTCGGTCGTGCTTTTCGAGAGCGTCTCGTCCGGTGCGAATCGGCAGTATCTTCCGATGGAGGAGTTCCCGCTTGGGGGTGATTGAAGAAGTATGAGGATCCTCGGGGTGGACGTCGACAATCTGACGCGCGATGAAATCCATGCGCAGGTGGAGAGCTTTCTTCGTGAGGATCGCTTTCATCGCGTCGCGACGGTCAATCCGGAATTTCTCGTCGAGGCGCATCGGAACCCGACGTTTCATGGATCGCTTCATGCCGCCGACCTCCGGGTTGCGGACGGATTCGGCATAGCGGTCGCGTTCCGATTGCATCGGGGAAAATTGAAGTGCCGCTATCCCGGAGCGGATCTTACGGGATATATCCTTGCGAAGGCGGAAAGGGAATGTCTCCCCGTATTTTTCGCGGTCAGGAAAGGCGGTCTGAGTTCGTTTCCGGAAATCAGGGAGGCGCTCTTGGAAAAATATCCGGGCCTGATCGTGGACGGTGAGGAGATCGATGGATATCGGGATGCCGGATACGAAATATCGGATACGAAATACCGGATTCTTCTCTGTAACTTCGGCGCACCGTCCCAGGAAATCTTTCTCGAATCGTTCCGCGAGGATCCGAAGGGCATCCGTCTTGCGATAGGAATCGGCGGAACGGCCGATTTTCTCACCGGAAAGCAGAGGCGTGCACCAAGGTGGATGCGCATGATCGGGCTTGAGTGGCTGTGGCGGCTCGTGCTTCGCCCGAAACGGATAGGGCGTATCTGGAACGCCGTCGCGGTATTTCCCTGGATAGCGTTTCTGGAAAAGAAAAACCCCCGCTGAGATATCAGCTAAGGGGCGATGGGGGAGTGTTTCTCGGCGTTACTCCCTGAAGATGGCGCGGTGCTCTTCATCGAAGAACTGAAGCGCGCTTCCCGGAGCGCCGCTCCAGCTCTCGTCGAATTTCTTTCCGGGACGGTTGTTGCAATCGACGACGATGACGGTCTTTCGGTTCGCTTCGTCGTAGACCTGGCTTTCGATGGAACAGTG
>CAYVDI010000006.1:3565-8020 GCA_964450795.1 uncultured Bdellovibrionales bacterium | reverse complement strand
TGGTGGTTGTAAAAGAAGGCTTATTATTGAACCAATTTTCACGATTTCTGTCAAGTGTTGCTCTTTGAGAGAAAAAATGCCATAATAAAGCCATTATTTATACCGATTGAGGATATGAAACAAATGGAAGAAAAAAAAGGGAATATCCGAGTTCGGTTTGCGCCGTCGCCGACGGGGTATCTCCATGTCGGTAGCCTGCGCACCGCGCTCTACAACTATCTCTTCGCGAAAAAGCATAGCGGTACGTTCATCCTGCGTATCGAGGATACCGATCGGTCGAGACTTGTCGAGGATGCCGCAGAGAAGCTCATTTCGGTGCTCAACACGATGGGGCTCTCCTATGACGAAGGCCCGTATGTCCAGTCTGAGCGACTCGATTTGTATGGGAAGTATGCAGAGGAGCTCGTGGAGGGTGGGAAGGCATACCGCTGTTTCTGTACCGCGGAGCGGTTGGAAGCGATGCGCACCGAGCAGGCGGCGGCGAAACGGATGCCGAAGTACGACCGGAAATGTCTGGCGCTTTCTCCGGATGAGGTGAAGGCGAAGCTCGACGCCGGTGAATCGCATGTCATCCGGATGAAGGTCGCCGATGATCGGGAAATTTCCTTTGAAGATATGGTGCGCGGAGAGGTGACCTTCAAGACCGAGACGATCGACGATCAGGTACTCCTCAAGTCCGACGGGTTCCCGACGTATCACCTCGCGAACGTCGTCGACGATCATCTCATGGGCATCACGCACGTGATCCGCGCGGAGGAGTGGCTTCCGTCGACGCCGAAACACATTCTCCTCTATGAGGCGTTCGGATGGGACGCTCCGGAATTCGCGCATCTGCCGCTTCTCCTCAACCCTGACCGATCCAAGCTCTCGAAGCGTCAGGGCGATGTTGCGGTCGAGGACTATCTCGCGAAGGGATACCTTCCGGAAGCACTCATCAATTTCGTCGCGCTTCTCGGTTGGAACCCTGGGGAAGGAAGCACTCAGGAGATCTTCTCGCTGGATGAGCTTACGAGGCGATTCGATCTTTCAAACGTTCACAAGGCCGGGGCGGTATTCGATCTCGGAAAGCTCGACTGGATGAACGCGGAGTATATCAAGAGACTCTCGGTGGATGAACTCTATGAACGCTCGAAACCCTTCTTTGACGCGGCAGAGCAAGATGAAGCCCTTATGAAGAGGGTCTTGGCGGTCGAACAGGACCGTCTCGCGAAGCTGTCGGATGTCGGGAAGGAAAATCCGTTCTTTTTCTCCCATCCGTCAGTGGAAGCGTCGATGCTTTCATGGAAGAAAAGCTCAGCAGACGGCGCCGTGACCGAACTTGCGCGCGCGGCCGATACCCTCTCGAAGGTGTCGGATACGGAATGGACAAGGGAAAGGCTCGGGGAGATCCTTCTTGAGGCGGCCGGGGAAAAGAGAGGGGATTTTCTCTGGCCTCTTCGCGTGGCGTTATCCGGAAAAGAGAAGTCGCCTCCGCCGCAGGATATCGCCTGGGTGATAGGAAAGGAATCGACATTGCTCCGTATCCGATCCGCCCAGGAATCACTTAGTGGCAAGGCTACTAAGTGATTGAGAGGCAGGCTTCGTGATGTGGTATACTGTAGAAATGGAAAAGAAAAACGGAAAACGCCGTTTCCCCTGGTTTTTGCTCCTCGGAATCGCCTGCTCCGGTGCCTTTTTGGCGTCTTCGGCGAACGGGGCGGATACGGCTTCCGATTACGCCGATACCCTGAAGGACAATCTGAAGGAAATCAACGCGAAGATCAAGGCATACAAACAGATCGTCGATCTGAAATCGAGGCAAAGCGACACGCTTTCGAGTCAGCTTTCCACGCTCGAGGCGCAGGCGAAGAAACTGGAGGATGAAATACGGGAGAACGAGCAGACGCTTTCGGGTCTTGAGCGCGATCTTCGTGATACCGAAGCGGGAATCGCGGAAAAGGAACGGTTCATCGCGAGGGAGCGCGAGGTATTGTCCGGCTTGCTTCGGGAATATCAGTCGGCGACTTCCGACGGATCAGAGGTGCTCTTCGCTTTCGGCGGTGACGAAGGCGGTCTTCCGATGAAGCGCGAAGACTGGCTTTCGGAGGCGGGCGGGCGAATCGGCACGATGCTTCGGAGCCTCGATGAGACGAAACAGGCGCTCCTTGTCGGCAAGGAACAGCTCGACAAGAAGAAGCTCGAGGCCGACACCGTGAAGGAACAGCTCGACAAGCGGAACGAATACCTCGAAGGGTCCAAGCAGAGCAAAGCGACGCTTCTCGCGAAGACGCAGGCGGATCAGCAGAGGTACACCACGCTTGTCCGAACGCTTCAGGAAGAGCAGAAGGACATCGAGAACGAGATCAACAATCTCGAATCGGGGAAGATAGGCGCGCTCGATCTCGGGAAGATCCCGAAATACCAGAACGGGCTTCTCGCCTATCCGGTTCGGGACGTGGCGATCACCCAAGGGTACGGCATGACGTCGTACGCGAAAAAAGGAGCGTACGGCGGCGGTCCCCACAACGGCGTCGACTTCGCCGCGGACACCGGAACGTCGGTCTATGCCGCGATGGGTGGGAAGGTGTTGGCTATGGGAAGCATGACGAAAAACGGGAAATGGTATGGGTATGGCAGATGGATCGCGATCGACCACGGGAACGGACTCGTCACGCTTTATGGACACCTCTCGAAGCAGAGTGTGTCACGTGGTGAGAAGGTGGACAAGGGCGAGAAGATCGGACTCTCCGGGAATACCGGGTACTCGTCCGGACCGCATCTCCACTTCTCGGTATTTTCCGCCGACTCGTTCGAAGTCGTTCCGTCGAGCAAGGTTTCCGGCATCTCCGTCCCGATCGGCGCGCACGTGAATCCGATGAAATACCTTCCCTGAACGGTCCGCGCGTTCCTGCGGGAAACCGCTGTTGACAGGCCGGTTCTTCGGGGTATAATCCCTCCGCAGCGGAAGTCGTTCTTTACCTGTTTTTCCAAGGAGAAAGCTATGAAAAACCAGATAGGTATTGTCGGGCTGGCGGCCATGGGTTCCAATCTCGCGATGAATTTCGCGGATCACAAATTTCGGACCGCGGTGTACAATCGTTCTCCGGAGCGGACGGAGGCGCTTATTGCGGACTACGGGAGTGGCAGAGGCCTTGATCCGACCTACACGCTTGAGGCGTTCGTTTCGTCGCTTGAACGACCGAGGAAGATCATTCTCATGGTGAAGGCGGGCGAAGCGACGGATGCGGTTATAAGCCAACTCTCGGCGTTGCTCGAAGCCGGCGATATCCTTATCGACGGTGGGAATTCGTTCTTCCGCGACACCATTCGCCGGGCGGAATCCCTGAAACCGAAAGATATTCGGTTCGTCGGTATGGGCATTTCCGGTGGTGAGGAGGGCGCGCGGCGCGGACCGTCGCTGATGCCTGGCGCGACCGGAGATTTGTGGACCGAGCTTCGACCGATGCTTGAGCCGATCGCCGCGAAGGACTTCGACGGGAATCCCTGTGTCGCTCCGATCGGAGAGGGCGGCGCCGGACACTTCGTGAAAATGGTGCATAACGGCATCGAATACGCCGATATGCAGTTGATTGCGGAAACGTATCTGCTGATGAAACGGAGTCTCCATTGGTCGTCGAACGATGACATCGCCTCCACGTTTGAAAAGTGGAACGCCGGGCGTCTCGGATCGTACCTCATCGAGATCACCGCCGACATCTTCCGCGTGAAGGAACAAGACGGCGGATATCTCATCGATCGGATTCTCGATACGGCCGGAGCGAAAGGAACCGGCAAGTGGACCGCTGATGAGGCGCTGTCGCTCGGGGCTCCGTCATTTTCCATAGCCGCGGCGGTATTCGCCCGTTCCGCGTCATCCAACAAGGAGATGCGCCGCAAGATTTCCGAAGTGTTCGGAAACAGCGGCGGCGGGACTCTGGTGGACATGCCGGATGATCTCGAAAGCGCGCTCTATGCCGCAAAGCTCCTCTCATACGCCCAAGGGTACGAACTCTTGTCGTTCGCGTCGAAGGAATACGGCTGGGAGCTTGATTTCGGGGAAATTTCCCGTATCTGGCAGGGTGGATGCATCATCCGCGCGCGGTTCCTCCGGGAGCTGACGCAGGTGTATGCGGGGGCCCAGGCGCCGGAACATCTCCTCCTCTCGTCGTTCGCGAAAGAGGCGATAGAGCGGGATATCGAGTCGCTTCGGAAGGTGTCGGCGGCGGCGGTGTCAATCGGTGTCTCCACCCCGGGCCTACTCTCGAGTCTGTCGTATTTCGACACGATGCGCGGAGCGGTCGGATCGGCGAATCTCATCCAGGCGCAACGTGACTATTTCGGCGCCCATACCTTCCAGCGTGAACCGGGCGGTGAGCCGGAGCACTTCGATTGGGAGGCGGCAACCGGCGCGCGATGAACCTCCTATGGAAGTGACGCGGTGCAAATCGGCGGACGAAGCGAAGGAGAAACTCGCAG
>CAYVDI010000006.1:0-3465 GCA_964450795.1 uncultured Bdellovibrionales bacterium | reverse complement strand
GTCGGATATCGCGCGCCGGAATACGCGACCTGCCCGGAGCGTGTCACGGTGACGCTCGCATTCCTCAAAAGGAACATCGACCAAGCGTTCGTCTTCCTCTCGGGTGAGGAAAAGCGTACCGCATGGGAACGCGTTCTCCGGAACAGGGAACCGCCGCATCGTCTTCCCGCGGGGGTGTTCCATGCCATCCGGAAGACAGAAGTGTTCACTGATTTGTGACATAAAGTCACTTTCCACATCCCGACAACATCGGGATTTTTTGATATAATATTATCAAAGTAAGTCGATTTCACCATGACAGCGAAAAAACACAACCCGCTTCTCAACCGCGCGTTCCAGTACCTTGGCATCATCCTGATTATGGGGGCGATGGGCGGGGGATACTGGTATTGGAAAAACGCACAGGCGGGCGTGAAGCTTAATTCAATTCAGGCTGTCGCTCCGACATTCGATGCGGCGAGTAGTTCGAACAACGGTCAGTTCCAGCCGGTGGCATACAGTTGGACCCATACCACCGGAAACGGGGACAACCGCCTTCTCATAGTGAATGTCGCTGGAAACGTTTCGTCGGTTACCTACGGAGGACTCGGCCTTACGAGACTTTCGGGCACGAATTATGCCGGCACATACTCTCAGATGTGGTATCTTATCAACCCTCCGTCCGGGTCGGCGACCGTTCAGGTGACGTTGATGAGCGCCGGGTGCTCTGCTGCCGGCGCGATGACCTTTTCCGGAGTCGATCAGGATCGTCCGTTTGGAACCGCATCTACAAACAGTAACGGCGGTGGGGGGATCAGTACGACGGTTTCGAGCGCGAGCAATGAGCTCGTGGTGGATGCCATCGCGCAATATGTGACCACTCCGACTCAGAACGGTTCACAGACACTCCGATATTCCGAGCGGAACGGAAACGGGTCATGCGCGATGCTTTCCGCCGGGTCGACGAAGACGGGTTCTACGTCAACAACGATGCAGTGGACGGAGCCGAGCGGGTACTATTCGGCATTGGTTGCCGTTCCGATAAAAGGCGTTTCGAAGGATTTTCGAATACAGTCATCCTTTCAGGATACTCTCGAGCAGGGCCTTGTCGGATACTGGAAGCTCGACGACGCGAGCGGCACGAGCGCGGCGGATGCGAGTGGTAACGGAAATACCGGTACCCTCACGAACGGTCCCACCTGGACCACCGGGCAGATCGGTGGCGCGGTGAATTTCGACGGGGCGGACGATCGGATACAACTTGCCGATTCCGTCGTCTTTGATTTCGGCGGGAAGGGGTCGTGGTGCAATTGGTTTTATACGACCACCTCGCAGAGTACGAAGTTTCTTTTTTCACAGGACGTCTCTTCCGGGAGATCGAATTCCACCTACAAATGGGGGAATTACCTGACATCATCGAGTGGTACGTTGGCGACATACGTCCGCATTGGCGGGACTTCCTATGCCGCGGTGGGGACGGCGTTTTCTTCCGGTTATTATAACGGTGGGTGGCACCATGTATGCGGGACGTTCGATCGGTCGCTCGCTTCGAATCGGCTGAAGCTGTATGTCGACGGAGTACTTTCCGGATCATCAAATGCCGCGGATGGCGATGTCGATTCCGGGGATTGGCCGACGATCGGTACCTGGGACACGGTCGGTTTTCAGGGGTCTATCGACGAAGTCCGTCTTTACGGCCGGACCCTCTCCGCGGAAGAAGTCGCGAAGCTGTACAGACAAACTGCGCCGGACAACCCGGATACGGGACTCGTCGGGTACTGGCCCTTCAACGGTCCCGACATCGCCGGAACGACCGCGTACGACCGGAGCGGCAAAGGCAACAATGGCACCCTCACGAACGGCCCGACCAAGACGATCGGGGAAGTGGGGCAGGCGTTAAATTTCGATGGGAATAATGATTACATATCATTGCCGTCCACTGTTCCCCGGGTAAGTGGGACATTTTCCATTTCTGCATGGGTGAATCCAAGCACATTGACTCCGGCAACTGGCGGGGAAGCATATGTCATTTCTGATTGGTTGGCTTCGGGAAAGAATTATATTCTTCGACAATACAATTCCACTATAGAGTTATTGGTTGGCAACGGAAGCACGAGCCAAGACGCATCTCTGTACGCCGGGGCGCTCTCTGTCGGAAAATGGACCCATGTTGTGGCAGTTGTAAATGGCACATCGCACACTCTCTATATAGATGGTGTAAATTCTGGACAGGCGACCGGTTCGTATAGTGGTGGGGTTACCGCAAATTCAATGAACATAGGTGGCACTAATGGCGGCACTGTTACTGCCCTTTTCAAAGGCTCTCTCGACGAAGTCCGCGTCTACAACCGCGCGCTTTCCGCATCCGAGATCTGGGGTCTCTATCAGGCCGGGGCCGCCGACAAGATGAACTCCGCCGATTCGCAGGGTGATGCTCTTGAGAAAGGTCTCGTCGGCTACTGGAAGCTCGATGACGCGTCGGGAACGAGCGCGACCGACAGCAGTGGCAACGCCAACACCGGCACCCTCACCAACGGCCCCACCTGGACGACCGGTCAGATCGGTGGTGCGACGGATTTCGATGGAACGAATGACTATATTCAGATTCCGTCAAACGCAGCGTATGATTCCACTGTTGGGACATGGTCCTTTTGGGTGAAGGTGGATACCATAGGCGGGACAACTCCGGATAGCATTTTATTCCGTGCGGATCCTAGCGGATCATTCAATGGAGTCAATATGAATGTGAACACATCTTTCAGATTTGGATTCCAAGTAAAGAATGGGAGTTCGATAGCGGTGCAAGGAAACGATTCAAAAATCACTGCCAATGATGGATCTTGGCATCATGTGGTCTTTGTATGGACGCAGATAAGTGGCGGAACTAATCAGCTTTTTATTGATGGTGCGCTTTCGGTGTCCGCAGTGAACTCAACCGCCTGGAATTTCAATAACCAAGCGGTTCGGCTTGCGGATGCAACCGATAACTATTGGGAAATACTTGATGGAAAGCTCGACGAAATTCGTATCTACAACCGTGCGCTGTCGGCGGACGAGATTGCGAAGCTCTATAAGACGACCGCGCCGGACAATCCGGACACGGGACTCATTGGGTATTGGCCGTTCAATGGACCAGATGTTTCGGGAACGACCGCGTATGATCGGTCGCGGGTCAGTAAGAACGCCATGCTCGTAAACGGTGCGAACGCGACGATCGGAAAGCTAGGTCAGGGAATTAACCTCGATGGTTCTAATGACTACATTTCGGTTGCTGACGACATCTCCCAACATTTCGGAACAGGGGATTTCACGTACAGTTTCTGGGTCTATCTTAATGATACTTCGCAGGGGGTCTTTTTCTCCAATGGCACTTATGCCGATGGCATCATGTTCTATCGTTATGACAGCGGCACGACCTATCTTTGGATCGGGAATGCAAACGGTCAGTCGAGCGCGTGGAATCCGCCAGCGAGGACATGGCAGCAT
>CAYVDI010000005.1:0-28238 GCA_964450795.1 uncultured Bdellovibrionales bacterium | reverse complement strand
AGGAGTCGGGGAAGGTTATCTCCATCGAGGAGAAACCGGAGAAGCCGAAGAGCGCATATGCCATCCCGGGACTCTATCTATTCGACGGTCGCGCGACGGAAGTCGCGAAGCGGCTCGTGCCGTCGTCGCGCGGGGAACTCGAAATCGTCGACATCCACCGGGCGTACCTCGCGTGGAATGAGCTTGACATGCGGACGATCGAAGGCGCCTACTTCGATACCGGGACGCACGATTCGCTCCTTGAGGCGAGTCTTTATGTGAAGGAAAAGAATTTCAAGGATCGGTTCGACCCGCTCGTGAACGAGGCGATCGCGGATTTCAATGCCGAATACAAGCGCCTCGTCTCTCTGCGGAAGTAGCTTCCGGGTAAAAAAATACCCGCAGGGCGATGATGCGCGCCTGCGGGTGGATTTTGAGTTATTGAGTCAGTGGAAGTCCAAGAATGGCACGGCCGATGGTTTCCGCAACATTGTCTTGCTTGAGTACGCTGATTTGGCTGCACAGCTCGACAAAATATCTCCGATTTTTCTGTTCCTCATATATAGCTCTCCTGTATATGAAAAGACCGGTTAGGATTTCTTTGCTATCGACTTTTGTCACGTGTACAACAAATGGATTTCCCCCTGTTGAAGGTTGGCAAACAATGGTATCGCCAGCTTTCACTGCATTTATCGTGCTCGTGAGAGATAGCTGATCCTTGGATGTCTGTTGCATGCATCCGGTGATGATGAGGAGAAGAAAAAAAGCGAACTTTTTCATGACGACCTCCTTGGTCTGGTGGTGGCTCGGACGAGCCATTGATGGGTTTTCAAACAACTTCGACTGAATTTCTATTATACACCTTTTAAGACGATTTGTCAACTGTATTCGGGTGGCGGGCTTCTGGTATACTTGTACCATAAAGATGCGTAGTAACAGTACCGATATGTCACAGGAACTGGGGCGGAAGGTGAAGAAGGCGATATTTCCGGTAGCGGGGTTCGGGACGCGGTTTTTGCCGGCGACGAAGGCTCAGCCGAAGGAGATGCTTCCTGTCGTGGACAAGCCGGTGGTGCAGTACTTGGTCGAAGAGGCGGTCGCCTCCGGTATCGAGGAGATCATCTTCGTGACGGGTCGCGGCAAGCGGGCGATCGAGGATCATTTCGACGTGTCGTACGAGCTCGAGACGACCTTGGTCGAGAAGAACAAGCACGACCTTCTCGAAGTGGTGAAGAACATTTCCGGGCTCGCGAAATTCTCCTACGTGCGGCAGCCGATTCCGCTCGGTGACGGGCATGCGCTGCTTCAGGCGGCACACCTCGTGGATGACGACGAGAGCGTACTCGTCATCTTCGGCGACTGTCTCTATGACAGCGATGTGCCTGCTTCGAAACAGCTCATCGAGGCGTATGAGGAGTATCGTGCGCCGATCATCGGGCTTTCGGAAGTGGCGATTGAGGACGTGTCGAAATTCGGCGTTATCGGCGGCGAGCGGCAAGGTGACCGGGATTGGAAGGTGACGCACATCGTCGAGAAACCGAAACCGGAGGATGCGCCGAGTCGGGCGGTCGCGGTGGGGAAGTATATCATCACGCACGAAGTGTTCGAGACGCTCGCATGCATGGATTCCGGGAAATCCGGGGAGATCCGTCTTGCGGACGCGTTCGATGCGATGCTGGGGAAGGACCTTCCGCTTTACGGACGGATGCTCTACGGTGAGTGGCTCGACACGGGGGATAAGTTCGGCTTTCTCCAGGCGACGATCCATTATGGACTCAAGCATCCGGAGGTGGGCGAGCGGCTCCGGGGATATCTCAAGGGTCTCAACGTGAAGTGATCGCGGCTATGTATTGGATCTATCTGGCGCTGTTCGTGTCCGCGGTTCTCACTCCGGAAGTGGTGACCGGAAGGATTCTTACCATTCCCGAGGAGGGAGCGGAAGCGGCTCTCGTCTTTCTCTTCGGTTCGACCGGCTTCTTCATCTATTTCGCGAAGGAGAAGGCGCTTATCCGGCATCTCCGCGAAAAGCTCCGACTCCAGCAGGAGAAACACGATATCACGAAAGACCTCTCCGATTCCTATTCCTATATCGGCGAAGCGAACCGGAAGATGGATCTCCTGAAGGGGCTCGTGACCGCGTTTCCGGAAGCGCTCGATCGGTTCCGGTCCGGAGAAAAGAAGAACGCGTATGAGGCGCTTTCGAAAGCGATTCTCCTTTTCGCGAAGACGGACGCGTTTTCACTGCGGATCGTCGACCGGGACCGGAAGAAGGTCGAAAAGGAGATCAGGGAAGGAGGCGGAGACGCATGTTTCTCACTCGATCCTTCCGTGCTTCTCGGCTCCGATCGGCTGTTCCGTGAGGAGGACGGGTGTGTCATCGCCCGCTCGCCGTCCGCCATCGGGCCGTATGTCGCCTATCTTACCTTTGGGAAATCGGCGAACCACATCGAGGACGGCGGCATGTTCGAAGCATTCGCCGCGGAAGGTCTTGCGCTCTTTTTTCTTGAGAAAAGCTGCACGGAGCTCCGGGCTGTGAAATCGGGTGAAAACAGGAGTACAGGGTCATGAGAATAGGGATCGATGCGCGCTTCTATGGATCCGTCGGCAAGGGCCTCGGGCGCTACACCGAGAAGCTTGTCACGCACCTCGAGCGGATCGCATCGTCCGAGGACGAGTTCGTCGTGTTCCTCCGAAAGGAAAATTTCGATGAATACGTCCCGAGCCGATCGTCGTTCCGGAAGGTGCTCGCGGATTATCCGTGGTACGGCTTTTCCGAACAGCTCCTCTTTCCGGCGCTGCTTCGCCGTGAGCGGCTCGACCTCGTGCATTTTCCGCATTTCAACGTTCCGATCCTCTATCGGCGACCGTTCGTCGTGACGATTCACGATCTCATCCTTCTCCGGTATCCGACGATCCGAAATACGACGAGGGACGTCGTCACGTACCGGCTGAAGTTTTTCGTGTACCGGCTGGTCATCGCTTCCGCCGTTCGGCGTGCGCGGAAAATACTGACGGTATCGCATTTCACTGAGGAGGATATCCTGAAGGAATATCCGGATGCTTCCGGGAAGATCGTGGTCGCGTACGAGGGATGCGAACTTTCTGAAGGGTCCGGTGGCCATCAAGGAAAAAACCGGGGGTCGGAGGGTGCGTCCCGTGGTATACTGCCACCGTACTTCCTGTACGTCGGGAACGCGTATCCTCATAAGAATCTCGAAGCGTTCATTCCCTTGGCGAAGCGGTTTCCCGATGTGAGATTCGTGCTCGTCGGGAAGGAGGATTTCTTCTATCGGAGATTCCGGAGGAAGGTTTCGGTCGCCGGTGTCGGGAACATAGTCTTTCCGGGGTTCGTTCCGGATCGCGAGCTTTCCGATTTGTATCGCGACGCGACGGGATATGTGTTCCCGTCGCTCTACGAGGGATTCGGTCTGCCGCCCCTTGAGGCGATGCTGCTCGGAACGCCGGTGATCGCGTCATCCAGGGGATCGCTTCCGGAGGTACTTGGTGATGCGGCGCTTTTTTTCGATCCGGGCGATCCGGGCGATCTCGAAAGGAAAGTAGGTGCGCTCCTGTCGGACAAGGCGCTCGCGGAGTCGCTTTCGAAGAAAGGCCTGACGCATGCGGAGAAGTTTCGATGGGAGGATATGGCGAAAGCGTCGCTTCAGGCGTACCATGCGGTCACTGAATAAGGGGATTTATGGAGCGAACTCCGAAAAAAAACGTGATTCCACAGATGTTCGATGTCCGTCCGGTCGACCGGGACGGCGATGTCGATTGGCGCCGGATACGATCGATCGGCTCGTATCCCGATCCGGATCCGAATCAAACGGAGTTTCCTTTCGAGGAAGTCCGTCCGGAACCGTCGGGTCCGGATGTGGATGTTCCGCAGTATAACGAAGGCGAAAGCGATCCCGGCGCCGGATCTTTTCCGACCCGATCGTTTCGGGAGCGGAGCTTTGCTTATCGGCGCGTGCTTGTTCCCGCTGTCTTTCTTCTCGTGTTTCTCGTCGGCGGTTCCTTGGGAGCGGTGAGGCTTTTCTCGGTCAAGGGCGACGTGCTCGGGGAAAGCACCGCCGGTCTTTCTTCCGCGCACCTGGCTCTCCAGGAGCTTTCATCGGCGCGGTTCGGGAATTCGGAGGATCATTTTTCGGATGCGTACCGATCTTTTTCGGATGCGTCCGATTCGCTCGGAACGATCGGTACCGAGCTCGCCAAGGCGACGAGATTCGTTCCCGGGCTTTCGATGTTTTCTTCCGGCCAAGGATTGATCGAAGGAGCGAAGCATCTTTCGAGCGCAGGGGTCTCGATGAGCCGGATGCTCGGGCTTCTGCCGATTCCGTCGTCGGGACGGGAGAAGCATCAGGAGACATCCCTGCTCCAACTCCTTGCGGAAGCGGAAACGCTTTCGGCATCGGCGCTCGACGATCTTACGCTCGCGGAGAAAAGCCTGTCGCGCGTCGACCCTGACGACGTTCCGGAGGAAAAGCGGGAGATGTTCCGGCTCCTTCAGGACAAGCTTCCGCTCGCCCGCGGACTCCTTGCGGGATTCGATCGGTATGCGCCGCTCATCAGGGAACTTCTCGGCGAGAACGGACCGCGCGTTTATCTTCTTCTGTTCCAAAACAATCATGAACTTCGTCCGACCGGCGGATTCATCGGGAGTTATGGGATCTTGGAGGTGGATCACGGTCGTGTCCGGAAGTTCCATATCGACGGTATTTTCAATCCGGATGGGCAATTGAAGGAGGATATCGTTCCGCCGGGACCGATCCGGAAGATTTCCGCCGGATGGAGCCTGCATGACAGCAACTGGTGGCCGGATTTCCCGACTTCGGCGGAAAAGGCGATGCTTTTTTACGAGAAGACGGGCGGACCGACCGTGGATGGGATCATGACGATGACTCCGGAGGTCATCGAGAGGCTTCTTGCGGTGACCGGACCGATCTCCTTGCCGGAATACGGAGTGACGATCGACAAGGAAAATTTCATGGAGACCGTGCAGGAGGAGGTGGAAGTGAAGTATGACAAGGAGGAGAATCATCCGAAGAAGATCATCGCCGACCTCGCGCCGCTCCTTCTCGACCGTCTTTTCCAGGAGAAGAACCCGTCCCAGATACTGGCCGCCGCGGAGGCGCTTTCCCGGGGACTCGACGAACGGCACATTCTCCTCTACTCTCGAAACAAGGATGCCGAGCGGCTGATCGACGGAGTCGGATGGTCCGGACGTCTCCTGTCGGCTCCGAAAGACTATCTCTCCGTGGTGCATGCGAACCTGAACGGATACAAGACGGACGGAGTGATCGACGAGGAGATCGAACATCGGGCGAATGTCCAGGCGGACGGGTCGGTCATCGATACGGTGCGCATCACCAGGAACCATCGCGGCGGCGGGACGCCGTACGAGTGGTGGAACAAGGTGAATTCGGACTATCTCCGCGTGTACGTTCCCGAGGGGTCCGAGCTTCTTTCCGCGAAGGGGCAGACGTATGAGTTTCCTCCGGATCCGCTTGATTATGACACACTCGGATTTTCCCGTGATCCGGATGTCGAGCTCGAGGAGCGCGGAACGATCATCCACCAAAGCGGCACGAGAATATCCCGCGAGTCCGGAAAGACCGTGTTCGGGAACTGGGTCTATGTGAGTCCGGGAGAGAGCGTGACCGTGGAATACGTGTATCGTCTGCCGTTTTCGGTCTCGCCTGGTAAGACCGATCCGGACTCGTATTCGGCATTGTTCCAGAAACAGTCAGGAAGCCTCGGAAGCGAACTCCGTCACGTCCTTGCGTTTCCGGAGTCCTTCGTCCCGGTATGGAGCACGCCGGGGAGCGGGTATGCGAAGAGGGAAATCTCTTCCACCGCGAAGCTCTCCACGGACGCATTTTTCGGCACCGTCTTCATGAAGCGGTAACATGATTCCTATGGATTTTCTCCGAAGAGTATTCTCATCCTTCCGCACATCCGCGAGCGCGCCGACGAAAACTATCGGTGGCGCGGCGTTGGTCATCGCGATCGCCGGTATCGCGAGCCGGCTTCTCGGCTTTTTGCGTGATCGGATGCTTGCGGCGCATTTCGGTGCGGGCGATACGCTCGATGCGTACTATGCGGCATTCCGGGTTCCGGATCTTCTCTATAATCTGCTCGTCATGGGCGCGCTTTCGGCGGCGTTCGTTCCGGTCTTCACCGACTTCCTCTCGAAGAAAAAGGAGCGGGAAGGATGGATGCTGGCATCCGCGGTTCTGCAGTGGCTCGTCGTGCTTCTCGGAGCGCTGTCCTTGGTCGCAGCATTCCTGGCACCTGAAATCGTCCGAATGATCGCTCCCGGATTCTCCGATGAGAAGCGGGCGCTCACGACGGAATTCACCCGGATCATGCTTCTATCACCGATATTTCTCGGAATAAGCGCGGTCTTCGGCGGCGTGCTCATCTCGTTCCGGCGGTTCGTCGCCTACTCCTTCGCGCCGCTCCTCTATAATCTCGGCATCATCGGCGGGATCCTTTTCCTGGTCCCGATATTCGGGGTCAAGGGTCTGGCATGCGGTGTCGTTTTGGGTGCGGTGCTTCACGCGCTTGTGCAGATTCCTGCCGTCCTGGATTCCGGTTTCCGCTCGGCATTCTTCCGTTCAGGCTTGTCGCTCGATGAATCTGTCCGACATGTGATACGACTCATGATCCCACGGACGCTTGCCATGGCGGTGAATCAGGTTGGATTTCTCCTGACCACCGTGTTCGCGTCCGGACTCGTCTCGGGGAGTCTGGCGGTGTTCAACTTCGCGTACAACATACAGAGCATCCCGCTCGGGCTGTTCGGTGTCGCCTTCTCGCTCGCCGCGTTTCCGATCCTTTCCCTTGCCGCGGCCAGGAAGGACGGGGAGGCGTTTTTCGAAACGCTCTCGTCGACGGCGATCCGTACGCTCTTCTTCGTCGTTCCGGTGTCGATGCTGTTCATCGTCTTCCGCGCGCAATTCGTCCGCATCATCTTGGGGAGCGGTCAGTTCAATTGGGAGGACACGATCCTCACCTTCGAAGCGCTAAAGTGGTTCTCCATATCCCTGTTCGCGCAGAGCCTGATCCCATTGTTCGCCCGCGGCTTCTTCGCGCTCAAGAATACGCGGACTCCGCTGTACATAGCGCTTTCGAGCGAAGCGGTGCATATCGCGCTCCTGCCGATACTCATCCCGTCCTACGGCGTCTCGGCGCTCGCGATGGCGTTCTCGATCGGGAGCATCATGAACTGCATACTCCTGTATGTCTTCCTGAAGCGTGAGTCGTCCGTCTGGCGGGAGCGGGAGTTCACGGTCCGGGTGGGGAAGATCCTCCTGGCGACGCTTTTCGCCGGAGCGGCGGCGCAGTTTTCGAAATCGGTATTCATCCTTTCGCCGTCGCCACTCGATACGTTCGTGGAAGTATTCGAACAGCTCTTTCTCGGACTCCTTGTCGGCGGGACGGCATTCTTCGCGGCGAGCGCATGGCTTCGGATCGAGGAATTTCATGCGTTGAGGCGATTCATCGTCCGGAAGGTGCTCCGTCTCCCGGAAGCCGCCGCAAGCATCGAAGGACACCCGGAGAAAGGGGAGTGGTAATAATTACAAGATTGATGATTGAAGAATGCGGATTGAAAACCAGAAAGTTGCAAAAAAAAACGATAGTGGGATAATGGTTTCAGAAAACAGTCAACAGCTAACAGAAAACATATGCAGACGAAACGATCATTTGCGATGAAGGCGGCGTACTGGCTCAGGGTCGTCTCTCTGGGGCTCATCCTTGGTCTCGGACTCCAGTTCGCACAGGCCTGGGTCGCTCCGACCGTCGCCCCTCCCGGAGGAAACGTCTCGGGACCAGTGACAACTGGCGGCAATCAAACGAAGACCGGCTCTCTTACCGTAAGTGGTGGTCTTGCCGCTCCCTCTCTCGTTGATTCGGATAACGTCGGTTTTTATCTTAATCCATCTTCTCTGAGCGCGCTCTACAACGCTTCGATTTCTTTCATGGGTACCGATGGTGATGATGATCAGGGACTCAAGATCGATGTCGCGAGCGCTAATGCCGATACGTTGTTGCTTCTTTCTTCGGCAGATGCTTCCATTGCAGGAGGATCCGACTTCATTCGTGCCACCGACGGAGCTACTGGAGTCTTCGTTATCGAGGGTGATGGGGACACTGGTATCGGGACGACGACACCGACGCAGAAGCTTGATGTAAATGGGAGAATCCGCATGGCAACCCAGACTGTTTCGACGGATGCGAATGATATCGTCGCGACGAAAGGGTATGTGGACGGGAAGGTTGGTGGAGGAGGGAGTGCAATTTATCTACATAACGGCGCGGATTATTGTGACGGAACTGCAGTTATGTGTGGCTACAAGATTACTGCAGTTGGCTGGAATTCAAAAGTAGTTTCTCACGAACCTGTTTGGCAAGATAATAAATGGAAATACCAAGCAAATGATTATCCTTGTGATATCGTTTTTTGTACAAAGTAATTTCTTATACATTTTAAACAGTGCTGATTATCAGTAATTAGACTTCATTTCTAAGACATATGGGTGTAGAGACAGATACGGACGATTAAATTCCAAGTTAGAAAAAAGTTAAATTTCCCCTTTTTACTTTATAATAAGTTTCAAAAAAAACGGAAGCGGATGCTTCCGTTTTTTCGTCTTTTGC
Source organism: uncultured Bdellovibrionales bacterium (assembly GCA_964450795.1). Taxonomy (GTDB): domain Bacteria; phylum Patescibacteriota; class Minisyncoccia; order Moranbacterales; family UBA1568; genus JAGOTT01. Next base: position 19,595 of record CAYVDI010000005.1, on the reverse strand, counting down.
GCTAGGCTGGGGAAAGTTTCGGAAAGCCTATGAATCAGGAGAATATCAGGAATTTCTGCATCATCGCGCATATCGACCACGGGAAATCGACCCTGGCCGACCGGTTGATCGAGCTCACGCACACCGTCGAGGAGCGCAAGATGAAGGAACAGCTTCTCGACCAGATGGATCTCGAGCGGGAGCGCGGGATCACCATCAAGCTCCAGCCGGTGAAGATGCTCTACCCGTACAGCGGGACAGAGTACGAGCTCAATCTGATCGACACGCCGGGTCACGTGGACTTCCATTACGAGGTCTCGCGTTCGCTTGCGGCGGTGGAGGGGGCGATCCTCCTTGTCGACGCGACGAAGGGCGTGCAGGCGCAGACGCTTGCCAATCTCTACCTTGCCATCGAACAAGGACTGTCGATCATCCCGGTCGTGAACAAGATCGATCTTCCGAACGCGCAGGTCGAGAAGACGAAGAAGGAGATCGTACATATCCTCGGGTGCGAGGAGGGCGATATCCTCGAGGCGTCGGGGAAGACCGGTCTCGGGGTGCAGGAGGTGCTTAAGCGGGTGATCGAACGGGTCCCGGCACCGAAAGGTGACTTGGAACAGCCGCTTCGCGCGCTCATCTTCGATTCGAAATACGACACGTACAAGGGTGTCGTCGCGTTCGTGCGGATCGTCGACGGGGCCGTTTCGCGCGATGTGCCGCTCCGGATGATCGGTACGGGACAGGAGAGCCTCACGATCGAGGTCGGGACGTTCGCGCCGCAATTCGTGCCGTGTGCCGAACTCTCCGCCGGGGATATCGGATACATCGCGACGGGGCTCAAGGACGTGTCGCACTGCCGGGTCGGCGATACCGTCACGCTCCGTCCGAAGGACCGTGAAGAGGTGACGGCGCAACCCCTTCCCGGATACCGGGAAATCAAGCCGGTCGTGTACGCGAGTCTCTATCCGGTCGACGGCGGCGAATACGGGCTCATGCGCGACGCCTTGGAGAAACTGAAACTCAACGACGCCGCGTTCACCTTCGAGCCGGAATCGAATCAGGCGCTCGGCCGCGGGTTCCGGTGCGGGTTTCTCGGACTGCTCCATATGGAGATCATCCAGGAGCGGCTTCGGCGTGAGTTCGACATGAATCCGACCATCACGACGCCTTCGGTCGTGTATGAGCTCGAGCTTCGTGGGAAGTCTGACCGCGTGCCGATGTATTCGCCTTCGGATATGCCGGATCCGGCCGGCATCGAGGGGATTTTCGAGCCCTACGTCGACTTATCCATCGTCGCGCCGAGCGAATTTCTCGGCGGTATCATGAACCTGTCGCAGACTATCCGCGCGGAGTATAAGAATACCGAGTATCTGGACGCGGATCGGGTACTCCTTTCGTTCGAGGCGCCCTTGATGGAGGTCATCGTCAATTTCCATGACGAGCTCAAGAGCATCACGTCCGGATACGCGTCGATGAACTATGAGCCGGTCGGGTATCGGCGAAGCGACGTCGTGCGGCTCGATATCCTCGTCGCGGGGGAGCGTGTGGACGCGTTTTCGCGCATGATACCGAAGGCGCGGACGTACGACGAAGGGAAGCGTACCGTGGAAAAGTTGAAAGAAGTCATCCCGCGTCAGCAGTTCGCGGTGGCGATCCAGGCGGCGATCGGGAGCACTGTCATCGCGCGCGAGACGATCGCCGCGTTCCGAAAGGACGTCACCGGCAAGCTTTACGGCGGGGACTTTTCCCGGAAGAAGAAGCTCCTCGAGAAGCAGAAACGGGGAAAGAAGCGTATGGAGACGATGGGCCACGGCAAGGTCGCTATCCCGTCCGACGCGTTCCTCGCGATACTCAAAAAGTGATAGGAAACAAGGGACAAGGGCAAGGAAGAAGTTACAGATAGGAATGGCTTGGAATAGGGAAATTTTCTCTATTGACTTTTCTGAAAAAAAGAGCTATAATTGTCAGTTACGATTTCGTAACGGCAACTTAACAAGGAGACTCACATGTCACAGATCGTTCGTTTCGCTTTCATTTTTCTCATGTCCGTTTCCCTCGGTCTTCCGGCACTGGCTGAAGGGAAAAAATACGAAGGTTTGCCGTCGATAAGGGGGAAAGAATGTGCTAAGATCGTCATCACTTTTTCCGACGGCAAGAAACTGACTGGCGTCCTCGTCCCGGAGAAGTACAAGGACGTCTTATCGAAGCTTCCGGGTGCTGAATCAGTCTTGATTCGTCCGGTCATTCCGAATCACACTTATCGGGCTGGCGCATGGATTGCCAACTACCACCTCAACGACGAGGCGGTGGCACAATCCGACAATGATCCGGTGACGATGAGGTTCAAGGAATCGTGCAACAAGTTTTGACCCACCGGCAGAAGGCTCATCTGCGTTATCGGTGGGTTTTCTGTTTTCCATCAAAGCTATTTTGTGGTAAGATTTTCGTCTCTCTCACTACAAAGCCATGAAACGCATTCCCTATACCAAAAAGGATTTCGCGTGGGTGCGGTGGACGCCGACCGACATAGCGAAAGCCGCGGACGGGGCGATAGCCTCGAAACGGAAGGCGTACGCGACGGTGAAGGCGGTTCCGAAAGCGGAGCGGACATTCGAAAACACCGTCTATGCGATCGAGGCTTCCAATCATGCCATGATGGGCGCGTTCAAGATCTCACTTCTCATGTACGTGAGTCCGAAGAAGGAGGTGCGCGAGGCGGTACAGAAGGCGATGAACCGGATCGACCGGCAGTCTGTCGATCTTGAATACGATCCGGAACTCTACCGCGCGCTTTCGGAGTACGCGGAGCGGAAGGAGCGGCTCGCCGGTCCCGACCGGAAGCTCTTCGAGGACATGATGCGGAATTTCCGGCGTCGCGGATTCGGACTTCCGGAAGCGAAGCGGGAGCGACTTCGAAAAAACCTCAAGGAACTCTCGCGGCTCCGGAACGCGTTCGAGAAAAGCCTCAACGATTACCAGGACGCGATCGAGATCGGCGAGGATGAACTCGGAGGTCTGCCGGAGCAGTACGTGAGGAGTCTTCCGAAGAAAGATGGAAAGTATGTCGTGACGCTCGATTATCCGTCGCTTGTCCCGTTCATGGAGAATGCGGAGAGCGAGACGAGGCGGCGCGAGCTTTCGGAGAAGAACTGGCGGAAAGGCGGGAAGAGAAATCTCTCGCTTCTCGTGAAGATGATCGGATTGCGCGAGGAAAACGCGAGACTGCTCGGTTACGCGACGCACGGTGATTTCCGGACCGAAGAACGGATGGCGAAGGATTCCGAGGCGGTATTCCGGTTCCTCCGAAAAATCATGGGGTCGCTTTCGAGACGGGCGCAGGAAGACGTGAAGGAACTGCTTTCGCTTCAGGCGGAGCGGGGCGGGAAGCCTTCGGATCGTCTCGCGTCCCACGATGTGGCGTATCTCTCGTCCCAGCTCAAGAAGGTCCGCTACGAGGTCGACAACGAGCATGTCCGTGAATATTTTCCGCTTGAGCATGTGAAGCGGGAGATGTTCGCTCTTTTCGGGAAACTCCTCGGCGTGTCCTACGAGCGCGTCGCTTGGCCGCTGTGGCACAAGGATGCGGAGCTGTACCGGATCCGTGATGGGAAAACGGGTGAGGCGATCGCATATTTCGCGTTCGATCTCTATCCCCGGGAGGGGAAATACGGACATGCGTGCATGGCGAACGTGGTTTCCGGGCACGAATCCGGGTTCGGGAGCGGGGCGTATGTCACGCCGTTCGCGGCGCTTATCGTGAATTTCCCGAAGCCATCCGGGGATCACCCGGCGCTCCTCTCCCATGATGAGCTCGAGACGTTCTTCCACGAGTTCGGACACCTCATGCATGAGACGCTCACCGAGGCGCGGTACCTCTCGCAGGCGGGCGCTTCGGTTTCCTGGGACTTCGTCGAGGCGATGTCGCAGATGTGCGAGTTCTTCGTCTGGGACGAACGGGTTCTTCGAAAGCTTTCGAAACATCATAAGACCGGAAAGCCGCTCCCGTCGTCGCTTATCCGAAAAATCATCGGATCGAAGAGACATTGTCTCGCCTATGATACGAAGCGACAGGCGATGCAGGCGCTCTTCGACATGATGGTGCATACCGGAAATCTTCGCGGCACGCTTCCGGAGTATTTCCGTGCGCTTTCGGAGTCGCATCTCAGTGTTCGGATTCCGGAGACATCGCTGTATCCGGCCGGATTCGGACATCTCGTCGGCGGGTACGATGCCGGGTATTACGGGTATCTGTGGTCACGGGTCTATGCCGCGGATTTTTTCGAGAAATTCCGGGAGGCGGGAGTGCTGTCTTCGACGGTGGGTATGCGATATCGTAAGGAGATCCTTTCGAAGGGATCGAGCGAAACCGAAGAGACCATGGTGAAGTCGTTTCTCGGGAGAAAGGTTTCGGATAAGGCGTTTCTCCGGGACATCGGAGTAGAGTAACCGGAATCCTTCGCTCCGGACCTCCCTTTTCAGGGTCGGGATTTTCCTGGTGAAAAATCTCTTATGAAACTGCCGGTCGCGACCTCAAAACCCCGAAAAGGGAAGATCCGGAGTTCGGATGCGGATAGCCGCGAAGGGCGAAGTTGAAATGACGCGTTCGTTTTGATTCTTTCCATTTTTTGGGGTATCATTGAGGCATAATCAATGAGAAAGAGTCCCGTGCCGATGGAGGCGGTCTTTGGGGCTGAGAAAACATATGGCGATGCAGTTTACCGACGCGAATTTCGATCAGGAAGTGCTCTCGGGCGACAAACCGGTTCTGGTCGATTTCTGGGCGCCGTGGTGCGGGCCGTGCCAGATGATGGGTCCGGTGATCGACGCGCTCGCGACCGAGATGACAGCCGTGAAGATCGGAAAGCTCAATGTCGATGAGAATCCGGAGAAGGCGAGTCAGTACGGTATCATGTCGATTCCGACGATCAAGGTTTTCAAGGGCGGAAAAATCGTCAAGGAATGGATGGGAGTCCAATCGAAAGACAAGCTCAAGGAGGAGCTTTCAACTCTCTAACGTCCCGAGGAGGGAAACGATATGAAAATACATCGCGAACGCATCGAATTCGAGACGAAGACGCAGATCGAATTCGTGAACATCACCGATCGGATCGAGGAGATCATAGAACGATCGGGAGTCCGTGAGGGGCAGATGACGGTATTCGTCCCGCATACCACCATGGGAGTGGCGATCAACCACAACGAGCCGCTTCTGCTTCAGGACTTCATGCGCGTCCTCTACAAGGTCGTCCCGGTGGATGACCAGTATTCGCACGACCTTTTCGAGCTGTCGCGGAACGCGAAATCCGACGGGCGGTCCAACGGACATGCGCACTGCAAGCAGATCCTCCTCGGCTCGAGCGAAACGGTTCCCATTGAGCGCGGGAAGCTCATCCTTACCGAATTGCAGAGCATATTCGCCGTCGAGTTCGACGGTGCGCGCAAGCGCGATGTCGTCGTGCAGGTAATGGGTGAATGATAATATGAGTCGGCTCATCAATACGCTCATCACTCAGGGGTATCTCAAATCCGACCTCGCGATCGACGCTTTCAGTGTCATCCGTCGGGAGGATTTCGTTCCGGCGGAATTCGAACGGGAGGCGGAAACGAACATTCCGCTTCCAATCGGGTACGGTCAGACGATTTCGCAGCCACTCACCGTCGCGGTGATGCTTGAGCTCCTGGATCTTTCCCCGGGACTTTCCGTCCTGGATGTCGGATCCGGTTCCGGGTGGTCCTCGACGCTCCTTGCGCATATCGTCGGCGAGAAGGGAAAGGTCGTGGCGGTCGAGCGTATCCCGGATCTGTACGATTTCGGGAAGAAGAATATCGAGAAGTTCGGATTTGTCACCATGGGGCGCGTGAAATGCGTGCTCGGCGACGGGAACGACGGATATCCGGAAGAGGCGCCGTACGATCGCATCCTGGTCTCGGCGTCGGCGGAGGAGATCCCGAAGGCGCTGAAGAGCCAGTTGAAAGTCGGCGGGAAGATGGTTATTCCCATCTACAACGCGCTGGCGTATGTCGAGAAGCGCGGCGAGGACGATTTCTATGTCGAGCGGTTCCCGGGGTTCCTGTTCGTTCCGCTTATCGAAAAATCCGTAAATTGAATCTTGACGGAGGGGAATCGTGTCGTATGGACGCATCGGAGCCGATGGAACAACCAGAAGGTCTGGTGAGGCGGTGGATACCGCGTTTTTTTCTTATCCTCCTGGTGGTCGGTGTCGTTTTCGCGGTGGCACTATCGCGTATCCGCTCCGAGTCGAGGCAGGCGGGAGGGTGGGAGCAGCAGGATGTGGTATTCACGTTCGAGAAGAACGAAGGCGTGGAATCTCTCGCCGGTCGTCTCGAAACTTCGGGAATCGTCCGTTCGAAATGGGCATTTCTCTATTTCCTGTGGAGTGAAGACTCCTGGAAGGGTCTTCAGGCGGGGAATTACCGTCTCAACGGAAAGATGACCATCCCGGAAATCGTCGGGAAAATAACGCGCGGGGAAACGGTCGAGAAGGGTGTGAAGGTGACATTCCCGGAAGGATGGACGGCGTCCGAGATGGCCGATCGGCTCACGGACAGCGGTCTCCCGGGTGAGGCGTTCCTCGATCTCGTGAAACATCCGAAACCGCAATGGCGCACGAAATACCCTTTCCTTTCGAATGTTCCGGAGGATGCATCACTCGAGGGAGTGTTGTTTCCCGATACGTACTTTTTTAGCGCCGATTTCGGTGCGGAGGGAATCGTAGAGAAGATACTCTCGAATTTCCAGGATCGACTGGCGAAGATTCCGGATTTTTCGGGAAAGACCGGAAAAGCGTGGTACGAGTCGGTTGTGCTCGCAAGCATCCTCGAGGCGGAGGTGAGAACGGAATATGACCGGAAGGTGGTAGCGGACATCTTCCTTCGGAGAATCGGTGCCGGCATGCCGCTTCAGAGCGACGCGACCGTCCGGTATGCGCTTGGTGTCACGAAGGTGCAGCATTCACTCGATGATATCGCCGTTGACTCTCCGTACAACACGTACAAATACAAGGGGTTGCCGCCGGGGCCGATTTCGAATCCTGGAATAGTCGCTCTTGGCGCGGCCATTCATCCGACTCCGAATCCGTACTGGTATTTCCTGAACAATCCGCAGACAGGGGTTACGGTTTTCTCGGCCACATTCGAAGAACATGTCGCGAACAAGGCGAAGAACGGGTTGTAAGGCGGTGTCATACAAAAAGACATGGAGACGTCTCCGCGAAACATCGCTCTTTCGGTGATCGGGGTGACCGAACTGGTTGCCGCTCTTTTGGGGTGGTCGGTGGTGTCTTCCGTCGTCGAAAGGACCGGCGGCGGGTTTGGGTTCGGAGTTCTCTTTTTCTCGATTACGGCGGTCGCGTTTTTCTCCGCCTCGGTGCTTTGCCTGAAGGCATGGGAGCGGATCATTCTCGCATTCGTGATTCCCGTTTCCAGCCTCTTTTTTTCGGTGACAATTCCGCATGCGGTGGTAATCCTCTTTTCCTCGGCGTTCCTGTACCGTTCGCTTGGAAAAATCCGTGACGATGCGGATTCGCGTCTCGCGCTTTCGTTCAGGAGAAGCATGGGCGCCGGTGCGTTCCTGTTTACGTTATCGGTAGCGATGCTCGTTTCGAGCCAGTATTACTCCGGAATACGATCGTCGTCATGGGAGAACCTCGTGCCGCGATTCTCGCTTGCCGAGAGCACCGGAGACGTGATTCTCCGGATGGCCGGATCGATATCTCCGGAACTCGGAAAGATCCGGGACGGACGCATGACCGTCGATGCTTTTCTTTCGACCGTCCGCGAGCCGGGAGGATACTCGGGCAACGGAATGGATTCGGTGAAGGAAAGCGTCGTGTCGGCCATATCCCTGGAAATGGGGCGGGCCGAACTCGGAAAGCTCGTCGGAAGAAACGTTTCCGGGGCGGAGCGGATGGGAGACCTTCTTTCCGAAGCGCTCCGGAACAAGGCGATCGCGTTTCTTTCCGTGACCAAGGAAAAACGGAATCTCCCGAATGGCGCACTTCCGTTTTTCCTGGCCCTCCTGCTCTTCATGACGCTGCTCTCGATGGGGTCGGTTCTTCAGGGTGTCTGGACAGCGCTTTCGGCGGGGTTCGTTCGGCTCTGTATCAGGATGGGGATCGTTTCCGTGGAACGCGTTCCGGCGGAACGGGAAGTGCTCCTGTAGTCCGGTTTTTGTCGTAAGGATTGGCACTCTTCTATTGAGATTGCCAATATTTTCGTTTTGGGATAGAGTGGGGATACTATCGAAAACTTATGCCACGCGACTATTACGACATTCTCGGCGTCTCGAAATCCGCCTCGCAGGATGAGATCAAGAAGGCGTTCCGAAAACTTGCGCACAAACTTCATCCCGACAAGAGCGGCGGGGACGAAGCCAAGTTCAAGGAGCTCAACGAAGCGTATCAGGCGCTTTCCGATCCGGAGAAGCGGAAGCGATACGATCAGTTCGGGCATGCCGGTGCTCAGGGCGGCTTCGGCGGTTCGCAGGGTTTTTCGGGATTCTCCGGCGGATTCGATCCGAATGATTTCCAGTTCAACGGCGATTTCGGGGATATTTTCTCGAATATTTTCGGCGGTGACTTCGGTGGTCGCGAAAGCGGAAGAAAAACGGGAATGGATATCCAGACGGATGTCGAGATTTCCTTCGAGGAGATGGTGACGGGTGTGAAGCGCACGTTCGGTCTTCGGAAACCGATCCGATGCGGAGCCTGTGACGGGACCGGCGGGGAACGCGGATCGAAAGAGGAATCCTGTCCGGATTGCGGCGGGTCCGGACGGCGGGCGCAGACGGTTCGGAGCGTTTTCGGGACGTTCTCGCAGATGCAGGTGTGTCAGACATGCCACGGACAAGGAAAGCGGTATTCGAAACAGTGTCATGCCTGTCAGGGTGTGGGGCGTGTCACGGGCGAAGAGAGTATCGACGTCGATATCCCGGCCGGAATCGGCGATGGACAGACGATATCCATTCCCGGAAAAGGCGCGGCAGGGGAGCGGGGCGCTCCTTCCGGCGATCTCTTCCTGACGGTACATGTCCGTCCGCACGCATCCTTCGAGCGGCGCGGCGAGCACATCCTTTCCAAGCTCGACATCGGATTTTCTTTGGCGACGCTCGGCGGATCGGTGAATGTGGACACGGTGTATGGTCCGGTAAAAATGAAGATTCCGGCAGGAACTCAACCAGGCGAAGTATTCCGCATCAGGGGGAAAGGGCTGAAGTCGGTCCGCGGATGGGGGGCCGGAGACCATCTGGTGACCGTGAATGTCCGTGTCCCGAAAAAACTCTCGAAGGAAGAGGAGACGCTTGTGCGGGAACTCGGGAAATCGGGGCTCTAGCCGACCGTTTGTTGAAACGGGTGCTTTTGGTGTATACTGTCCCTGGTCATTGTATTCAGATTTCCGTATGGAAAAGAAACGATATAGCATCGTGTTGGTTGACGATGATGCGGACACCCGTTCGCTGTATGCCGACGTGCTTCGTGACGCCGGTTTCGATGTCCGCGAGGCGTCCGACGGACTCGAGGGGCTTGAGAAGATCAATCAGGTGGTTCCGGATATCGTCGCGACGGGTATCATCATGCCTCGCATGGACGGGTTCATGCTCGCCGAGGCGCTCAAGAAAAATGTCGCCACGATGAATGTTCCGGTCATGTTCCTGTCTCACCTCGGTCGCGAGGAGGACGAAGCGCGGGCGAAGGCGATCGGTGTCCGGGACTTCTTCGTGACGACCATGACGCCGCCGCACGAGATCATCGGTCGCGTGAAGGGGCTTCTCACGAGCTCGGATTATTTCATCATTCCGAACCCGTACGAACTCGATGCGCAACGGCTCGCACAGGATCTCGGGCTCAATCGCGATTTTCTCTGTTCCGACGGCGGCGAGAAAATAGCCATAAAACTGCGGTTCAAGGATGTCCGAAACAGGCGTTTCGACGCGGAAATCGTCTGCATATAGCCTCCTTCCGGCGTAATCCGAAATTTCCGATACCGTGGTATGACGCGCCGATGGAGAGTCAGGGAAGAATCCGTAGCAGGTGAGCCGGTCATAGACCGGCTTCTTTCGCTCCGTGGAGTCGTGACTCCGGAGGACCGACGGCGGTTTCTTGAACCGGATTACGACCGTGACCTTCATGATCCCTTTCTTTTTTCGTCGATGGATACCGTCATGAGGCGTATCCGGGCCGCGAAAGAAGCCGGGGAACGTGTCGGTGTTTTCGGCGATTTCGATGCCGACGGAGTGACATCGTCGGTGCTTCTTCGTGAAGGACTCGAACGCGTCGGGCTGGCGGTTTCCGTCTATATTCCGGACAAACATGTCGAAGGGCACGGACTCTCCCTGCCCGCGCTTGACGCCTTTTCCCGTGACGGGGTCAGGCTCGTCTTTACCGTCGACTGTGGGATGATGAACCATGCCGAAATCGCGGAAGCGAACGTTCGCGGAATGGATGTCATCGTCATCGATCACCACCATGTTCCCGAGACGCTTCCGGCGGCATTCGCCATCGTCAATCCGAAACTCCGAAATGAGACGTATCCGTTCAAGGAGCTCTGCGGAGCGGGGACGACGTTCAAGGTGGTGCAGGCGATGTATCACACGTTTCTTCCGAAGGAACGGGATCAGCTGAAGTGGCTTCTTGATGTTGCCGCTATCGGTACGGTGGCGGACGTCATGCCGCTTGTCGGAGAAAACCGTGTCATCGTCGCGTTCGGGCTCATCGTGCTCGCGAAGACGAGGCGGGTCGGGCTCCAGGAAATGATATCGCTCGGGCGGATGCCGCTTCGTTTCGGAAAGCCCGTCATCGCGCGCGATATCGCATTCCATATCGCTCCACGGATCAACGCGGCAAGCCGGATGGCGCATGCCAGGATCGCCCACGACCTCCTTATGGAGACCGATTCGTCCAGGGCGCGCGCCCTTGCGTCGGAACTTGAGTCCCGCAATGACGAACGGAGGAAGGTGAGCGATGCGATTACGGAGTCCGTCCGTACGGAGGCGATCCGGTCATCCGACCGGGATATCGTCTTCGCCGCGGATGAAGGATTCCATTTCGGGGTGATCGGTCTTGTGGCCGGTCGTATCGCGAACGAATTCCGGAAACCGGTCATCGTGTTGACGAAGGGCGAAAAGGAGAGTCGCGGGTCGCTTCGGAGCATCCCGGAGGTGAATATCGTCGAGGCACTTGAAGAATGTTCCGATCTCCTGATCCGGTTCGGCGGGCATGCGCAGGCGGCCGGATTATCGATCGAGAACGGGAACCTCGTTTCGCTCGAGAAGCGTCTGAGCGGAATCGTGCGGCGGGAGCTCGAAGGGAAAGAGACGGAGCCGGAGCTCGTCGCGGATATCGCGATCGATCCTTCGGAGATCTCTTTGGATCTGGCCCGTTCTCTTCGGAAGCTCGCGCCTTTCGGGGAAGGGAATCCGGAGCCGGTATTTTATGCCGGAGGAGCGGAAGTATCGGAAGTGCGCTCTGTCGGATCGGACGGGAAACATATCAAGCTCGTGCTCTCGTTCCCGGGCGGGCGGTCGCTCGACGCCATCGGGTTTTCGCTTGCGGAACGCATCCCGGGCTTGCATTCCCAGGATCGAATCGATATACTCTTCCAGATCGACGAAAACGAATGGCAAGGAAGCGTGAAACTGCAGCTCAAGCTCGTCGATATGCGTCGGTCCGACACCGAAAAATCATGATCTTTTACAATCTCAAAGGAGACGAATCGTGAACATATATCGGATTTTCCCACCGGAACGATGGTGGAGGCTTTTTTCTGAGGAAGATGCGGTCGTGTATTTCCACCTTCCTATGCAGGGTACGGTCCAAACGGCGGCAGGTGGAATTTCCCGCTCCCATCGCCTGGTGTTGGTCCGAGGGAGCGTGGTTTCGATGAGGCGGAACCGTTTCGGCACCACGACGATGAAAATCCGCGTGCATGCCGAGTGTCGTCTCTACGAGGAGCCGCTTCTTCCCAAAGACAAGATCGTCGAGCTCGATTATCGGCAGATACTCGGGGTCGATCATCACGGAGCACTGCTTCTCTAGCCGCTTCCATATCTGAAAATAGGATGGGAGCGGATTTTTTTGATAAAAAACGCCAAAAAGGATATACTGTGTCTATCGGTATGGAGAAAATCGTCATGTATTCGGATGGTGGATCCCGGGGGAATCCGGGGCCTGCCGCGCTCGGTGTGTTCATCGAGACGCTCGACAAGCGTTACGGTGAGTTTCTTGGCGTCCGTACGAACAATTATGCCGAGTATGCCGCGATCATATCCGGCATGAAGAAGGTGAAGAGTCTTCTGGGGAAGGATCGGGCGAAGAAGGCGCATCTTGATTGTTATATGGATTCGGAACTCGCGTGCCGACAGCTCAATCACGAGTATCGGATCAAGGATGCGGATATCCAGAGGATGTTCATCGAGATATGGAACGAAATGCTTGATTTCGGAAAAGTGACATTCACGCATGTTCCGCGTGAACGGAACACGATTGCGGATGCCGAGGCGAACAAAGCGATGGATGAGGCATCGAAACAGCGGGGACTTCTCTGATTTTTTCGTATTGGATTTTTTTAAGAGTATGACGAAAAAGAAAAAGGTTATCGTGAGCGTGGTCGTTCTTTCGGCTGTCGTCGGAGGGATCCTTTATTATCGGTCCCGTGGAACGCAATCGACGGTCACGACGGACACGGTGAACCGCGGTGATGTCGTGCAGACCGTTTCGGTGACCGGAACGTTGACGCCGACCTCATATGCCGACCTTTCATTCCGTACGGTCGGGACGATCGATCGGGTTCTTGTCAAAGAGGGCGAAGAAGTGAAAGCCGGACAGGTCATCGCGACCGTGGACACGTCGGTATTGGAATCCCAGCTTCGCGCCGCGCGGCTTGCCGCGGACATCGCCTATCAGAACGAGAAGCTCGCCCGAAGGAACCATCTGAAGTCCGAGGAAATATCGGCGAAGAAGCTCGCATCCGAACAATCGAGGGAACAGGTCCGGACACTTGCCACGGAGATGGAGGAAAGCGCTATCATATCCCCGATCGACGGGAATCTCTCGAAACTCGATGTGCGTGTCGGCGAAACCTCTGCTTTGGGGAAGATCGTGGCTCATGTGGTCGGTTCCGGCGCGGAACTTCTCGCTGAAACGAAAGTTCCGGAATCCGATATCGCCAAGGTCTCTCTTGGGATGAAAGCGAAGGTGACATTCGATGCCCTGAGCACGCGCGACGTGTTCTCCGCGGACGTGATCGAGATCGATCCGGTCGCGGACATCTCGCAGGATGTCGTCTCCTACATCGTGAAGCTCCGCGTGAGCGGTCTTGATGCGCGGCTCCGCGAGAGCATGACCGCGAACGTCGATATCGAAACCGCGAAGGTGGACGGAGTGCTCGTCGTTCCGTCGAGGGTTCTTTCCAAGGAAGGAGGAAAGACGTTCATCGAATTGAAGCGCGGCGAGGACCGATATGAGAAAATCCCGGTAACGACCGGTATCGAAGGCGACGACGGGATGGTCGAGGTGAAATCCGGTCTCAATGAGGGCGATATATTCGTGGTTTCGAGAAAGTAGGGTTTGAAAATTCTTGAAATCCGCATTTTGACACGACCATGCTGCTTTCCGTCCAGAATCTGGAGAAAACATATGATAGCGAAGGAGTGAAGACGCCGGCCCTCCGCGGCGTTTCTTTCCATGTGGATCGCGGGGAGTTCGTTTCGATCATGGGGCCGTCCGGGTGCGGGAAATCGACCCTTATGCAGATTCTCGGACTTCTCGACCGTCCTACCGGCGGCACGTACCTCCTTGATGATCGGGACGTCTTCGCGTATTCGGATGACGAACTTGCCCGGTTCCGGAACAGGAAGATCGGCTTCGTCTTTCAGGCGTTCAATCTTCTCCCGAAGACGACGGTGTACGAGAACGTCGAGCTCCCGCTTCTTTATGACGATGAGATATTCGAGAAGAATGAGAAGCGGGTCATGGAAGCTCTTCGATCGGTCGGTATCGATCATCGTGCCGCATACTTTTCGAACCAGCTTTCGGGCGGAGAAAAACAGCGTGTCGCCATCGCCCGTGCGCTCGTGAACGATCCGGAGATCATATTCGCGGACGAGCCGACGGGGAATCTCGATTCGAAGTCCGGACTTCAGGTCATGCGCATCCTTCAGCAGCTGAACGATGACGGACACACCATCGTGCTCGTCACGCACGAGACATACACGTCCGAGCATGCCAAACGCATCCTCACGATGAAGGACGGGCAGATCGTCACCGATGAGCCGGTGAGGCATCGTCGGATCGCCGGCGACGGCGAGGCGATGCTGAAATAACTGCGGATTTAAGATTTCAGATTGCAGAATGGAAATTCGGATCCAGGCTTCTTATCCGTCAATCTTCAATCCGCAACCTTCAATCATGTGAAGCTTTCCGATCCCCTGAAAATCGCCTACCGATCCCTTGTCACCGCCAAACTCCGGTTTCTGCTCACCGTGCTCGGAATCGTGATCGGGGTCGCGTCGGTGATTCTGGTCATGGCCATCGGCGCTTCGGCACAGGCGCTCGTCTTCTCGCAGGTCGCGAAGGTGGGATCGAATCTCATCGGCATCATTCCCGGGGCGTCGGACGAAAACGGTCCTCCGGCATCGGCGCTCGGCGTGGTGACGACGACGCTCAAGATGGGCGACCTGAAGGCGCTTCGTGAGCGGGGGAATGCTCCGCACCTTATCGCGGTGGGCGGATATGTGACCGGATCAGCGACGGTCGAGTCGTCGTCCGAGTCGTTCGAATCGAGTTTCCAGGGAGTTTCGCCGTCGTTGGTCGACATCGAGAACACGAATGTGGCGAGCGGCCGTTTTTTCTTTCCGGAAGAGGAAGACGACTTGTCCCGTTCGGTCGTGCTCGGATCGGAACGTGCGAAGGATCTTTTCCCGAACAGCGACCCCCTGGGCGAAACCGTCAAGATAAAGAAGATCCCGTTCCGGGTCATCGGTGTTCTCGAATCGAAGGGAGCGTCCGCTTTTTCGAATCCCGATACGATGGTCTTCATTCCTCTCGGGACGGCCCAGAAAACGCTTCTCGGAATCGATTATCTCAATTTCGTGCGTGGGAAGGTGGATGATGTGACGAATATCGATCGGACGAAGGAGGACATCGAGAAGCTCCTCCGGGACCGGCATGATCTCGATGAGGGCGAAGAATCGGATTTTTCCATCCGGAGCACCGATCAGGCGCTCGGCATCCTTACGAACATCACGAACGTGCTGAAATATTTCCTTACCGCCATAGCGTCTATTTCTCTGGTCGTCGGCGGGATCGGTATCATGAACTCGATGCTCATTTCCGTCTCGCAACGCATCCGAGAGATCGGTCTCCGCAAGGCGGTCGGGGCTCGGGCAAGGCACATCATCACGCAGTTCCTGATCGAATCAGCCTTCATCACGCTCCTTGGAGGGATAGTCGGCATCCTCTTCGGCGTGGCGGTCGCCTTCCTTGCCGCAGTCATCATTCCGAAGCTCGGATACGAATGGGAATTCCTTGTCCCGATTTCCTCCATCGCCATCGCGTTTACCGTCTCGATCGGAATCGGATTCCTATTCGGGCTCTATCCGGCCATCAAGGCGGCCAGAGTCTCTCCTATGGAGGCGCTACGATACGAGTAAAGTCACTGGGCTTGGTCATCTTTCGAAAACAGGGTATACTGGCACTATGGATAAAATAAAAATGCGGATTATCGCGGTGCTTGCTTTTGCGCTCATTTTCAATGGCGTTCTCTTCGGCATTCTTTACTCCGAAGAGCTCAAGCGACTCGCAAAGCGTGACGGTGAGATAAACGAAACGCTGGCGAAGGCCGCTCTTGCCAGTGAGGCGCGGAAACGTTACTACGAGCAAATCACCGATGACCGGAAAAAACTCCGTGAGCAGATGGAAAAGTCAAAGGCGGATTATGAGGCAGCGCTCCAGGAGCAGCCGGCTCGTGTTGCTGAACAGAAACGAGAAGTGACCAAAATGGTGGAAACGGTGGTTCCGGTTACGACCAAAGAGGCGATGACTGCGAGTAAGCCGACGAGTACGAAATCGACGAAAACGTCGTAAAGATCACGAGTGATGAATCATGAACTGCGAATTGTGAGCCGTATGCTCGGGGTTACTCTCGGAGTTTTCTTGGCAGTGTCATTTTCAGTTCTTGGCAATGCGGATAAAGGTGCTGAAAAGACAAATAATCCGTATATTTCTGTCGTGTCTGCGGAGGATGATGAGGATGGAGAGGAAGAGGAAGACGAGGAGGATGATGAGGACCGGGATGACGATCAAAAAAAGGGAACAGCGTCGACTGAGACGCAGTATGTGACGGTGACGCACTACGAGGTTCGGTATGTGCCCCGGACGGTCGTGGTTATTCCTGACGAATACCGTTCCGATCGTGATGGTGACGCGCTGGTGGATGCGCTTGATCCCGATCCGGATACGCATCAACGGGAATACTTCACGGACGACGATAACGACACCGTCCCGAATGTCTTCGACCGGCATAAGGGTGAGGACGACTTCGCATATTTCGACAGCATGTATGATACCAACGACGACGGCATCATCGACGATTTCGAATCGTTGGCACGGGAGTGAGCTTGAAATCCCTAACGGGATCATGAAGACGGATATCTTCGTGAGAATTCTCTCGAAAATGCCGGATGCGACGGGTCGTGAGCGGGATATTGATGAGGCATTCTCCTTGTTTCGCCGGTTTTCGGAGCGTTTCAGTCGATTCCGACCGGAGAGCGAGCTTTCGCGGTTCAACGGTTCCGAAGAACAAGTCGTGCCGCCCGAATTCGTCGATCTCTTGGATCGTTCTTCTCGCTGGTACCATGAAACCGGTGGCGTTTTCGACCCGTCGATCCTTCCGACGCTTGAAGCAGTCGGTTATGCCGGAAGTTTCGGAACGGAATCATTCGGGGCGCCTATGGAGATGGAAAAGTCTCCCGCGCGATTCGATGAACTGTCGATCGACCGGGAAACGCGGATGGTCCATAAGCCACGAAACCTCCGGATCGATTTCGGCGGCATCGGAAAAGGGTATATCGTCGATCGGGTTACTGATTTTCTTCGTGAACGATATGAGAATTTCTTCGTCTATGCGGGTGGCGATATTTTTGCGGGCGGGAAGAACGCCGAATCCGGGTACGAATATTGGGCGGTGGATGTCGAAGATCCGCTCGGACGAGGCGATTCGCTTGTGACGCTCCTCCTTTCCGACCGGGCGGTGGCGACATCGGGAACGAATCGGCGTCGATGGACGATCGACGGGGAAAAGCGGCATCACCTTATCGATCCGCGGGTGCGGAGAAGCGCTGAAACCGACCTCGCTTCGGTTACCGTGGTGGCACCGTCGGTCGAGGAAGCCGAAGTGTGGGCCAAGACGTTCTGTATTCTCGGACTGAAGCAGGGGAAGCGGCTCTCGGAGAAACGGATGATTCCGACGCTGTTTGTGCCAGAAAATGGCGATATGGTGTATAATGCGTACATCGAACCATATGTCTGGAAGCCTGCATGATATACGAACCGAGCCGATGCTCTATATGCGCACGTGGTTGTGGGCGGTCTTTTTCGGCGTCCTCTTTTCTGTGCCGCTTGTCGTGTCCGCGCAGGTCAAGGATACCGACGCGGACGGAGTGACGGATCAGGCGGAGACGGATATTTATCACACCGATCCTTCGAATTTCGATACGGACAACGACGGCGTCGGGGATGGCGAGGAGATCGCCACCGGGACTAATCCTACCGACGCTGCGGACTCCCAGCTGGCGACGCTTCAGGTTGCGTCCGATCCGGGTATTCTCGGTGAGCGTGACAAGTTCGCCTGGTACTTCGCGCGAGCGACCGGGATTGCGGCTTTCATCCTTCTCACGTTTGCCATGGTTTTCGGGATGACCGTGAGTTCGCGAGCATTCGTCGGAAAGCTCAATCTCGGGAATATACTCGAGCTTCATCGGACGGTTTCATGGCTCGCATTCGCCCTTGTCGCGCTTCATGCCGTGAGCTTCCTATTCGACGATTTCCTTCGTATGACGATCGTCGAAATACTTGTCCCGTTCGTGCTCGAACGCGATTTTCCGACTGTCCTCGGATACGATATCGGCAAGACGGTTGCGCTCGGTATCATAGCCTTCTATCTGATACTTATGCTCATGATAACCGCGGAACTCCGCACGAGGGCGACCGCGAGATTTTGGCGACAGTTGCACTACTTCAGCTTTCTCGCCTACCCGCTTTTTGTCGCGCACGGATTTCTCTCCGGGACGGATTCCGAGGAATGGTGGATGCAGGGAATCTACGTCAGCTCCGTTGCGATCGTGACGCTTATGATCTTTACCCGTATCATTTTCCGGAACATCCTTCCGAAAATACGGGCACGCAAAGCGGCTCAGGCACCTCCTTCCTTGCCATTGCAGCAGTAGGTACATGCTGATTTAAATCTAGTCGCCAGAGCACTGAAGTCTGAGGTTTACTTGAGCCTCGTTTTTTGTTACCTGTTATTGGAGCTCGAACCTGTTATACTAAGATCATAAAAATTTCAGCTTTATTTCTCTTTGTGACTAGTTACTATCAGATTGTTATGAATAAGATTTTCTTTTCTGATCGTCGGCTTGATCAGTTTAGAAGGCCTATAATAAAGCTTTTTGAACAATTGGAGCTTGTGTATAATGCTAGTCTTCCGGAAGAAACAATCAAGGAAATCATAAGAAAGCGAAAGGATTGTGAACACAAGCTTACGGCTGTACGCTACGCACTTACTCTCATCCAATCCGAGATGGCTCAAAAGATGAGCGATGAGGAGGCTAGAGAGTATTCTGATATGATTAAGACTGGATTTTGTGATGAGGCTGAACTCAAAAATGAAGTTCTTATATACGAAACTGAAGCCTTCTTATTTCAAGTGAAGAGTAGTCTAGATATTCTTGTGCAGCTCTTGAAGAATATTCCAGGTTATGAATCCCTTGGTCTGGGAGGGGCAATAGATAGGGAGTCCTTTGATATTGATTCAAATCCTCGAAAGAAAGGCACTACTGAAAAGATAAAAGAGGCCGGTGATTCAGTCTTAGCAGGCTATTTAGGGAGCGAGATAGACTTATGGATTAGAGGACTAAATGAGTTTCGGAATGAGATAACTCACCGATCTGGGCTCCAGGGATTTACTTCGTTTGTCTATGTATCGAGTACAGGGAGCTTAGTGGATCCAAAAATGCCAGATGGTACCGGAGTAGATCAGTATTGTGAAGACATTTACACTAAGCTTTTTTCGCTATTCGATGAGGTTATTACTAAGTTCATTATCCCTAAAATTCCTATAAAATAGGATATTCTTATCTAGGTTCGAACATTGCCATCTAATTTGCAGGATACCTACTATACAAAGTTCAAACTTCTTCCAATAGCCGGAGTAGATTAGAAAAGATGGCGCGTCGAAGGTCGTGAAGCTGGTTTTTGTTCCTTCTCCGGGGTAGAATGGGATTGCGGTATTTTTTCGTGCAAAATACCGAAACCGTTGTATATTCAATGGACTTCACCAGATTTCTATGGCCTATCTCGTAGTCGCGTATCCCAATCTTTCCC
>CAYVDI010000004.1:4206-37323 GCA_964450795.1 uncultured Bdellovibrionales bacterium | reverse complement strand
AGGATGAATCCGACGAGGATGACCGCGTTTATGTTTCCCTCGATGCCGATGAACCCGGCGACCTGGTTGCTTAAGTTCGGATAGACGGCGATAGCGGACATGCCACCCCAGACGATGACCCGTACGGCGAATTTGAGGAAGGTCTGGCTGTCCTCGTGAGTGAGGTATTTTTTTCCACCCTGAAAGATCATGAATGCGGCGAGAGCGAGGATGACAACCTGATAGAGGTGGAGAGACATATTCAGTGAACAGTTAACAGTTAACGATAAACATTGGAATACACTGGTCCCCGCTTTCGCGGGAATGACAATGTGGATTATTTTAACATGTGGAAGATCATGCGGTAGAGGGTCTTGATGCCATTTGCGAGGCTCTGTTTGTGGAGTTTCCCCATCGAATATTCGGTATAGCGGACCTCGATCGGGACTTCGCGGTATGCGAGCTTGTATTTGTAGATCTCGCGGATGACCTCGCTGTCGTATTCGTAGCGGTCCGTTTTCGTGTTTATGACTTCGGCGGCATGGCGGGAATAGGCGCGAAAGCCGGACTGGCTGTCGCTGACCCACAGACCGTAGAGATACCAGACGATGGCGTTGCCGATCCAGTTGTGGACGATTTTGTATTTCGGCATTCCCTCGGGATTCTTGAGGCGTGTTCCGAGGACGACATCGCAGTGTCCGTCACGGATGGGAGCGACGAGTTTTTCGATGTCCGTGGGGCTGTGTTGGCCGTCACCGTCCATGGTGACGATGATATCGGCATTCTTGAGTTTTGCGGCTTCGATACCGGTCTTGGTGGCGGCACCCTTGCCGCGGTTCAGAGCGTGCCGGAATGTGAGGACGCCGGTTTTCCTCGCTTTCTCATATGTCGCATCCTTGGATCCGTCGTCGACGACGAGGATGTTGTCGTATCCGGCTTGGCGGATCTCGGCGATGACGTCCCCGATGACGGTTTCCTCGTTGTAAGCGGGGATGACGATGAAAACGGACGGTGTGTCTTCGCGGACGACCGTTTCAAGGATGTCGATTTCGACATCGCGGGTTTCGTAGTGGATTTCGCGGGTTTCGGTTTGGGGCATAGGAATCCTTTCTTGTGGCTTATTGTAGCATCTTGGCAGGAATCGTGGAAGTTGTTCTTTTTTGGTATAATGCAAGTATTCGGCGCTCGTTTTGTGGTTTTTCTGTCGAATGTTCAATTTTGCACTTTTCTTGGTTTACGTTTATCTGAACTGGAAGTGAGCTTTAAGCTCACTTCCAGTGGATATATGAGTTTTTAGCGTTGATTAGTTGACAAATAGTAATACTTTATGTATTATATAGACGTCATTTAGTAATAAATAGATATGTTTCCAAGAAGGCTATATCCGCTTTTAAAAGAGCATCTGGAAAGTCCGCATATCACCGTTTTAACCGGTATGCGTCGGACCGGAAAGACGACCGCTATAAAGTACCTCATGGGGGAGCTTGTATCTGAAAACAAGCTGTATTTGGATTTTGAGCGATTGGACAATAGAGATCTCTTTTCGCAGAAAAATTATGATTCGATCGCGAACAGCCTGGAGCAATTCGGGATTGACCTTAGTAAGAAGTCGTATCTTTTCCTTGATGAGATTCAGCTTGTAAAAAATATTCCGAGTGTCCTCAAATACCTTTACGATCATTACAAGATAAAATTTGTCGTTACCGGTTCGAGCTCCTATTATCTGAAGAATTTTTTTTCAGAATCACTTTCCGGGCGGAAAAGAATCTTTGAGCTCTACCCACTGGACTTTTCCGAGTTTCTGGACTTCAAGGGTGCGCCACATACGGACGCGGATTTTCTTGAAAAGGACTTCAACGTCCATGAATATGAGCGGCTGAGGGGATACTATGAAGAATATGTAACCTTTGGTGGTTTTCCTGAAGTCGTTCTGATTCCGAAAGCGGAAGATAAGAAAAGCCTGCTCTTTGACATACTTGATTCCTATACACGGATCGATATAAAGACACTGGCAGATTTCAGGAATCTGGATAATGTCCAGAACTTGCTTAAGATGCTTTCGCAGAGGGTCGGAACGAAGATCGATTATGCGAAAATGGCCAGACTATCCGGGATGACCAGGGAGACGGTGAAAAACTACATGGATTTTTTCGAACAGACGTACATCATCGCGCGCGTCCCGGTTCTTACGAATAATCCGGACAGGGAAATCGTGAAAGCGAAAAAATTGTATTTCTGTGACAATGGATTACTTGATATTCTCGCTGATACGAGCAGTGGATCGAAGTTTGAAAACGCTGTCTTTAATCAGCTTCGACATCATGGATTGATTCAGTATTATTCCACGAAGAGCGGGAGAGAGATTGATTTCATTCTTGATGGCAAGGTGGCGCTTGAGGTGAAGGAATCTCCGGTGTTTCAGGATGGGAAGAAGCTTGGAAAACTTTCGGAACTTGCTGGCGTAAAAAAACATCGTCTCGTCGGACGATCCGAAGTTCCGAATTTCGAAGGATATATTTGGGGAGGAGAAATAAGGTAAGAAGACTGTCTTAAAGTCAACTTGTCTCGGGGAATCCGCGCGGATGTGGGATAATGAAAGCACATTTTTAGTCTCAAATCGTATGGAGCGGATAAAAAAGATAGTTTCGGGATGGTCGTGGGTCGAGCGGATCGCGATTCCGGGTTTGACGGTGTTCGGCGCACTGTCGCTCTGGAACGCATTCGTGCGGCCGTTCGGGCACGACGAATTCGAAGCGATGCATACGGCATGGAAGATGTTCTCGGGAGAGAGGATATATGTCGATTTCTTCCAGCATCACCACTTCCTTCTCTATGATGTTCTCGGGTGGCTCATCGCCTGGTTCGGGGCGGATACCGATATGATACTCGCGTCGCGTATGCTTTCGTTCCTCATGGCGGCAGGCATCGTCTTTCTCGCGTACGCGCTGGCGAAAATGACGCTCGGAAGGGGAATAGCCCTTCTTTCGGCATTTCTCCTGTCGACGACATTCATGTTTCTCGATAAGGTCATCGAAGTGCGGCCCGATGTTCCGCAGGCGCTTTTCGGTATGCTCGGGGTCTTTTTTTTCCTCCGGTATCTGAAATCCGGTCGGCGCATCTTCCTTTTGCTTGTTCCTGTGTCGCTTTTCGTCTCGTTCCTGTTTCTCCAGAAGGCGGTGTTTCTCGTCGCGCTTCTCGGTCTCTACACGCTGTACCGCGTCATCAAGAAGACGATGCCGGTAAAGGATTTTCTGATTCTCTGGGGAGTCTTGCTCGCGATGCTGATCGGATTCGTCGCATACGTTTCATCAGCGTATTCATGGTCGGAATATCTCTTTCTTAACTGGACGGTGAATACGGTGCTTCTGAATACGTTCTTCCCACTGAAGTATCTCTGGATCTCGTCCACCGAAAATCCAGTGTTCTGGATCGCATATCTCGGCGGTATCGTACTGCTGTTCCGGAAAAGGGAAGTGAATCTCTTCGTATTCCTTTCGCTTGGGTTGCTCGGGACGGTGTTCCTCGCGAAGACGCCTTTTGCCCAATATTACCTCACGGCGCTCCCGTTCGTCGCGATCGTCGCGGCACAGGCGATACTCGCGCTTTCGACGAAGTGTCTGCGCTGTGCGGTCGCGCTTCTCGTGTTGTCCACGATATATCCGGTGTACCTCGTTTTCGATGAGGTGGGGGATGGAAACGTGGGTCAGCTCCGAAAAATCGAGTACGTCATGGGAATCACCGGGCCGGATGATCTCGTGTACGACGGTGACGCGAATTTCAATATCTTCCGGAAGGATATGGATTATTTCTGGTTCTCCGTCCGTCCGAAGAAAGGGGTGCTTGCCGCGTATCAGTCACTAAGGCCGTATGAGTATGATGCCTATGATCGTATCGCGGAGCGGAAGCCGAAGGTTGTTTCGGATTCCTTCATAAAGCCGAAGAAATCGGCTATCGCCGATTTCTATGAGCAATCCGACCGGTATCCGGATCTCTTCATCCGGAGGTAGTTATTTTTTCTCCTCGTGGTATTCCTGTTCCGCGTTCACGTTCCAGATGCTTTCTTTCGACGCGGTTTCTCCGTTTGCGAGTCTCACGGCTTCCATGGCGGTGAGCATGGAGTGGTCCTGGTTGTTGTACCGGTGCATGCCGTTTCTCCCGACGAGGAAGAGGTTCGGGATGGTGTCGAGGAATTCCCTGATCTCGGCGAACCGCTCGTATCCCTCACCGGTGTAGGCGGGGTAGGCTTTCTGCACGCGGATGACGACGCTGTCGAGCACGTCTTCCTCGCGGATGATGCCGATCGATGCCAGTTCCTTCGCGGCGAAGGATTTGAACGCGGTATCGTCCATGTTCCAGAGCTCGTCGCCTTCGTTCACGAAGTATTCCATGCCGATCCAGACGGTGTCCGGATCCTTCACCATATAGGGACTCCAATTGTTGAAGATCTGGAGGCGTCCGACTTTCACACCGGGTTCCTGGATGTAGATCCAATTGTCCGGGACGATGTCTCCCATGGTGCGGATCTTGGTTTCGTTCCGTATGGCGAGCTTGCGGAGCAGGATGCCGGCGGTCATGAAATCGCGGTAGTCGAGCTTGGCTGCCGCGTCGCGGACGGTTTCGGGCACGTCGCCCCGCATCCGTGAGACGAGGTCTTTGACCGGCATGCTGGAAAGGAAATAATCGCCGGAGACATGTTCTTCCGATGTGTTCTCGCCGTTTCGGACGGTCACGGAAGCGATGCTTCTGCCTGAAAGTTCGAGGGAAGCTATCTCCCGGTTCATCCGGATTTCACCGCCTTTTTCCCGGATGCCGGAAGCCACGGTTTCCCACATCGCTCCCGGTCCATGTTTCGGATAGAGGAATTTCTCGATGAGACTCGTTTCGGTATCCTTCTGGTCGATACCGGAGCTTTTTTTCTTCGGCACGAGGGAGGAGAGGGCGTGAAGGACGGCCTTCGTGATCGAGAGTCCCTTGATGCGCTGGGCGCCCCATTCGGCCTTTATCTTGGCGCAGGGGATCCCCCAGACTTTTTCGGTGTAGTCTTTGAAGAAGGTGAGGTAGAGCTCGCGACCGAAACGGTTGATGAAGAAGTCCTCGAGAGAACGCTCGTGTTTCCGTGGGAAAAGACGGACCCAGACGTAGCTTATGCCGATTTTCAGGATCCGGACCGGACCGAGGTTCGATATCGTGGAGAGGCTCAGCGTGACGGGGTAGCTGAAGAATTTCTTGAGGTAGTAGATGCGGGAAAGGCGGTTGCGGACGAGAAGGACGCGGTCTTCGTGCTCCGGATCCGGGCCGCCCGGTTCGAGCCGACCCGCGGTTTCGGTGTGAAGTGCGATTTCGTCCTTGGCGGGCGCGCCTTGGACGGGCATCATCTTTTTCCAGAAGGTCATGACGGCATCGGACTTGGAGAAGAACCGGTGTCCGCCGATGTCGATACGGTTCCCTTTGTATTCGACGGTACGCGAGATGCCACCGAGAATAGCGTCCTTTTCGAGAACGATCGGATGGATGTCGGTGGTTTCGAGGAATTCGTGCGCGGCGGTGAGCCCGGCCGGTCCGCCTCCGATGATGATAGCGGTCTTTTTCATAGGGTGTTCTTATGGAAGACGAGGAATTTTCTCGAGGTGAAGTTCCAGGCGAGTACGATCGCGATAGTGAGGAGCTTGGCTGCCATATTCTCGAAAGCGGTGAGTCCCAGGACATCGATCAGGAGGAAAAGGAGAAGATAGCTCAGGAAGAGGCCGACGAGTCCGGTCGCGAGGAAGAGCCCGGTTTCAGGGAGGATTTTCCGGCTTCGCTCGAATATCCAGGATATGGAGAGGAGATAGTTCGTGGTGATGCCGGCGATGAATCCGAAGGTCTGTGCGAGGATGTAGTGCGCGTCAGCGGAGACGGTGAGTAGCATGAAAACGCCGGTATCGATGACTGCGGATATCCCGCCGACGAAGAGATACCGGAGGAGCTGGATGCGGGTCCGGGAGGTCTTTCCGACGAAAAGGAACGAATATTTCGAGACAAGCCTCGCGCGAAGCTCCTGGATATGCATATGGTGGATCCGATGAATCTCTCTTGAGTATATCCGCTTTCCGGCTTTTCGGGAAGTTTGCGGAGTGAATGAAATGGGGGTACAATATGGCCTAGGACAGCCTTTAGCTGATTTTTAGCTTTTAGGGAAAACCGGTATGGAAAACGGGAAACCGTATCTGTCGGCGGTGGTGCCGATATACAACGAGGAGGGGAATGTAGTTGAGTTGCACAAGCGGATCCGGGAGGCGTTCGAAAAGATCGGACGACCGTTCGAGATCATCTTCGTCGATGACGGTTCGAAGGATAAGACGGTCGAACTGTGTCGCGAACTGTCACCTTTGACGCTCGTCGAGTTCCGCAAGAACTTCGGACAGACGGCGGCGTTCGACGCGGGGATCAAGAAGGCGACGGGGGATATCGTCATCACGATGGACGGCGACCTTCAGAACGATCCGGCGGACATCCCGCTCCTACTTGAGGAGATGGACAAGGGATACGATATCGTCTCCGGGTGGCGCTTCAAGCGGAAGGATTCCCTCATGAAGAAATTCTTCTCCCGCGGGGCGAACCTGCTCCGTAAGGGACTCGTGAAGGACGGGATCCACGATTCGGGATGCAGTCTCAAGGCGTATCGTCGCGAATGTTTCGATGGAGTCGACCTCTTCGGGGAGATGCACCGGTTCATGCCGGCCTTGCTCCAGCTCGACGGTTTCCGCGTGTCGGAGGTGAAAGTCTCGCATCACCCGCGGATCCACGGCGTGACGAAATACAACTGGAAGCGCGCGATCAAAGGATTCGTCGATATGCTTTTCATCTGGTTCTGGCGCAAGTACTCGCACCGAGCGATACACCTTTTCGGCGGGACGGGGCTTCTCCTTGGTGTCGTCGGTATCGGGATACTCGGATGGATGTTCGTCGAGAAGGTGTTTCTCGGCGCTTCGCTCGCCGAGCGTATCTGGCCCTTGGTCGGCACGCTGCTTGTCTTGGTCGGGGTTCAGCTCTTCATCTTCGGTATCCTCGTGGATATCGCGGTGAAGACGTACTACAGCCAGAGAAACAGGATGAACTATTCCATAAAACAGATAACAAATAACAGTTAACAGTCAACGGGAAACGGAGAAGAAACAAAAACAGATATGGAAAAAGATATCCTGAAAGAAAAAATGGATGGATTTGCGAAGGGTGTCTATGATGTGACAAAGAAATTTCCGAGGGATGAGATTTATGGGATTACTTCGCAATTGCGAAGAGCGGCGTTATCTGTGATTCTCAATTATGTCGAGGGTTTCGCAAGAACGGGGAACAAGGAGCTGAAAAACTTTCTTCAAATATCGTATGGATCGCTGAAAGAGACGAAATACCTTATATTCTTCTGTACCCGAGAAAAGTATATGACAAAGAAAGAGTATGAAACTCTTATGGCGTTGACAGATGAGATAGGGGCGATGCTTTGGAAGAGAATTCAGGGAATTAAGGAGAAGATTGCAAAAGATAACCAATAGGGGAATGAAAGACTTTGTTTATTGTTAATTGCTGACTGTTAACTGTTATGAAACTCGCATTTATCGGGACGGGGTACGTAGGGCTGGTATCTGGGACGTGTATGGCGGAAATCGGGCATGAGGTGATCTGCGCGGATATCGACAAGAAGAAGATCGACAAGCTCAAGCGGGGCGGAATCCCGATCTATGAGTTCGGGCTTGAGGAACTGGTCAAGGAGAACGTGCGGCAGGAGCGCCTCTCGTTTACGACTGATGTCGGACGCGCGATCCGTGAGGCGGACGTGATTTTTTCTGCGGTCGGAACGCCTCCGGATCCCAAGACCGGCGAGGCGGACCTAAAGTACGTGTTCGCGGTGGCGGAAACCTTCGGGAAGAACCTGAACGGATACAAGATCTTCGTGAACAAGTCCACGGTCCCGGTCGGGACGGCCGAACGGGTCCGTGAGGCGATCGCGCGGGCGAGCGACGGCAAGTTCGAGTTCGATGTCGTCTCGAATCCGGAATTTCTCCGCGAGGGTGCGGCGGTCAAGGATTTCCTCAATCCGGATCGGGTCGTCGTCGGTGCGGACAGTGAGCGTGCATGGGAGATCATGGAGAAGATCTATCGTCCCATCGCCCGATCCGGGCGTCCGGTGGTGCTGACCGATGTGAAGAGCGCGGAGATCATCAAGTACGCGAGCAACGCGTTCCTCGCAACCAAGATATCCTTCATAAACGAGATCGCTCGGTTCATCGATAAGGCCGGTGGCAACGTGAAGGAGGTGTCTCGCGGGATGGGTTTCGATAGCCGGATCGGCTCGCGGTTCCTTTATGCCGGAATCGGGTATGGCGGTTCGTGCTTTCCGAAGGATGTGAAGGCACTTATCCACACCGGGAAGGAACACGGCATGGACTTCACCATCCTTGAAGCGGTGGAGGCTGCCAATGAGAAGCAGAAGCTTCTGCCGGTCGTACATCTCAAGAAATCACTCAAGACGCTCAAGGGGAAGCGGATCGCGCTTTGGGGGCTTTCGTTCAAACCACGGACCGATGATGCCCGTGAGGCGCCGGCACTTTCGATCATCGCGGCGCTCACGAGGGTGGGGGCGACCGTGTCGGCGTTCGATCCGGTGGCGACCGAGAATGCCAAGGGATTCATCGGCAGGAATCCGAAAGTGAGATACGTCGCGAAACAGTATGACGCGCTCGACAAGGCGGACGCGCTCGTCATCGTCACCGAGTGGGACGAGTTCCGCACGGCGGACTACAAGGAACTTAGCAAGCGTATGAAGGGGAATGTCATCGTCGACGGTCGCAATATCCTCGAGCGGGAGGAGGCGGAAGCAGCCGGGTTCACGTATTTCGGTATCGGAGTGTAGCGCATGAAGATACTTTTCCTCAATTACGAGTATCCTCCGCTCGGGGGCGGGGCGGCGAACGCGACGCGGTACATCCTGCGCGAGTTTTCCCGTATGCCGGATGTCGAGGTTCATCTCGTGACGAGCGGGATGGGGAAAGAATATGAGAAGGAACACGTCGGCGGATCGGTGTGGGTGCATCGGTTGCCGATCGGCAAGGATCCGGAGAAAATCCACTCGCAATCGGTACGTGACCTGCTCGTGTACAGCTTTCGCGCATGGCGCTTTTCCTCCGGGCTTATCCGCGATTCGTGGCGGAAAGAGAAGCCGTTCGATCGGACGATCGCGTTTTTCGGCATCCCGTGCGGGGCACTCGCGCTTTGGTTCCGGTGGCAGTTCGATATGCCGTACGTCGTTTCATTGCGGGGGTCCGATGTTCCCGGATACAGCGAGAAGTACGATCAACTCTACCTGTTCCTTGCACCGCTCGTCAGGCTCGTATGGCGAAAGGCCCTCGCGGTCGTGCCGAACAGTCGTGGTCTTGCGGAACTTGCGGCGAAGACATCGCCGAAACAGGCATTCGCGATCATTCCGAACGGCGTGGATACCGAGGAATTCGCTCCCGATCCGGAACGTGAGCACGACGGATTTTTCCGCATCCTGGTCGTATCCCGACTTACGCCGCGAAAGGGTATCGGGTTCCTTGTTCGGGCGATGGCGATCCTCAAGGAGAAGACCCGGGAGAAAGTCGAGCTGTGGGTCGCGGGTGACGGAGAGGAGAAATCCTCGCTTCAGATGCTCGCGAAAGAATGCGGCGTCTCCGAGGAGGTGAAATTTTTCGGGGCGGTGCCGCACGAGGAGCTTCCGAAATACTACGGTCTTGCGGACGTGTTCTGCCTCCCGTCGCTTAACGAGGGGATGAGCAATACCGTGCTTGAAGCGCTCGCCGCGGGACTTCCGATCGTCGCGACGGTGACCGGAGGAACGGAAGAGCTTGTCCGTGACGGGGAGAACGGTCTTTTCGTAAAGCAGCGGTCTCCGGAGGATCTCGCGGAGAAACTCGGCACGCTGATCGCGGATGAGGATCTCCGGAAGCGGATGAGCGGGGCGAGCCGCCGAAAGGCGGAGGAGATGAGTTGGAAGCGGGTTGCCGCGAAATTTTTGGAAATCACCCCTTCCGATTCCGACCATTAGGAAACGTTCATGTCGAAGAGAAGACTTTTTTTCCTCATAAAGCTTACGGTGGCGGCCCTTCTGATCGGTCTTTTGGCGCGGAAGGTGGATTGGGTCCGGGTGGGAGGGGAGCTCCGGACGATCTCATGGCCGCTTCTCTTCCTGTACGTCGTCCTGCAGCTGCTCGGCGTGCTCATCTCGGCGAAGAAGTGGCAGATCATCGCGGCGTTCAAGGGCCTCCGTTTCGACGTGAAGGAGGGCTTTTTCGCATACCTCTCGGGTGCGTTCATAAACAACTTCTTTCCTTCGACGATCGGGGGTGATGCCTATCGCGGGCTGTGGCTCGCCCGGAAGACGGAGGCGAAGGCGGCGTCGATCTCCACGGTCGTATTCGATCGCTTCATCGGATTGTGGGTGACCGCGATCCTTGCGCTCGTGTTCCTCTCGCTCTTCTTCTTCGAACATCCGGCGTGGGAAGTTCCGCTTCGGGTGGCATTTTCCCTGCTCGTGCTCTTTCTCCTTGTGGACGGCATCCTTACATGGGCGTATCACAAGCCGTGGCTCCGGAGGTATATCGAGTGGCTTCCGTTTCCGCTCCGGCGTCTCTTCGATGAGGTGTCGCACTACATGGAAACGCGGATCTGGACCAAATCGAGTCTCTACGCCGTGCTTTTCGCCTTCGTCGGAGTCGGACTGACGAATCTGACGCTCTTCGTGAGTCTCGGCGGATGCACCATAAATCCGCTCGCGTTCTTCTCGGTCATATTCCTCGCGACGATCATCTCGAGCGTTCCGCTCTCGATAAACAACATCGGCATCAAGGAATGGGCATACTTCACATTCTTCCCGATTGCGGGAATATCGGGCGATACGGCGGTGACGGTCGCCATTCTCGCGCGTTTCCTCCAGATGCTCATTTCGTTCGGTGCGCTTCCGCACTATCTTCGGCAAAAAGGTGGGAAGAAATAGGATAGGTGACGGTTTTTATCGTTCTACGCGTTCGAACCGGAATCCGGTCTTGTCCCAGGAGACGGACGCCCATGTTCCACCGGGAGATGCCCGGAACTGGTTGACGATGAAATAGCGTATCCCGTTTCGCTCCTCCTCATGCCAGAGATGCGCCTCGCCGGAAATGGCGACGACTTCCTTGCCGCTCTTTTCAAGAATTTCACGGACCGTGGCACCGTTCAGGATATCGTAGCTCTTTTTCGGTGATGAGAAGGGGATGAGCGGGTGGTCGGAGAAGACGATTACGCGATCAGCGGATGTTCTTGCGAGGTCGGCTTCGAGCCAATCGAGTTCGCGGTCGAGCACCATCCCGCGGTCGCGGTCGCTCGCATCGCGCACCATGTGTATGACGGCAAGCTCGTCTCGGTAGTGTTTCGTGATGTTCGCGCGGTCCGTGAGCGTTTCGGCCCGGCTTTTCCCCGTCTCTGCGAGGTAGGCGGAAAGGAGTTTCGGATCCCGGAGAATGGCATCAAGCTTCGCCTTTTCCTTGTGACTCTTGTCACATTCGGAGCTTTCTTCGCAGGTCTGAACGATCGGTTCTCCTCCCGTGATGGTGTCGAGCACGACGATGTGCGCCCCCTTCGTATCGAACGAATAGTATGTGGATTCCCGTCCGGTGAGGGAAAGCCACAGTTGGTATGACTCTTTGCTGCTTCCGAGATCGTGGTCCCCGAGAACATAGTGATCTTCGGCTCTGGCCCGATCGAGACGATTCATGACATACGGGAGATCGGTCGCGGCGGTTTTCGAGCATCCTTGGAGCCGGTGACTGATGTTGTCCCCGAGGCTGATGATGAAATCCGACCCGGTTTCATCGGAAAATGAGGTGAAGTTCCCGAAAAGGGATTCCGGGACCGGTGCGCGGGAAACGCAATGGTCTATGTCGGTGATGACGCTCGCGCGGAGCTCGTTATCGACGCGGAAGACCTTCACGAAATTCTCATTTTTCCCGTTTATGCTGAGACTCCAGAGCGGATCCGTACGGTCGTAGTATTGGTATGCGACAAGTCCTGACTTTTCCTCCCATTTTTCGTATTTCGGCATGTAGCGGAGCTGTCCGCGGCGGGTGAGAACGTAGTAGTCCGGGGCGATTTTCGGGTCGAAGGTGTAGGCGGTGAGACATCGGCCGACGAAGAACTCACAGACGCCGTAGTAGTCGCTCCAGATGGTGGTGTTTCTTGCGTCCGGGAGCGCGTTGAGGTACATGGCGGCCTCGTATCCGCCGTATCCCCAGGAGTGCGAGATAAGCGATGTTTTCGGGAGGAGCATATTCGCGAAGTTCGCGTAGTACGGCTTGCTTGAGAGGAGACTCCCGAGCGAGACGAGAGCGACGATTCCGGCGAGAATAATCGGAAATTTTCCCGACCGGGATCGTTTCGGGAGAAGTTCCCAGGCCTCCTTCATGCCGAGGGCGGCGATATAGGATGCTATGGGGAATGCGAGAATGACGTATCGGGGAATCGCGAAAACATTCGAGAATCCGAGCGCGGCGATGAGCAGGATGACGAAGAAAGTAAGAATCAGGGTTATCGGCAACTCGTCACGTTTTTTGGATACGGCAGCGAGAACGACCGCAAAGAGCGCGAAGAGCGCGGTCACGAGCGGAAGGCCGTAGATGAAGGGGGATATCTCGAGAAAGGCGATATCGAGAGGGGAAAGCGGATCCGGGAGATAGTACCGGGCATTGGTGAGATCCTTGATATCGAACGGGATGGCGGTGAAGATATTCCAGTTCGGAATCGTCATTCTTCCGATGACAAGCCAGACAGCGAGTCCGACGAATGCCACCGCCGGTATGCGAAGCGAGTATCGGGTCGTATTCCTGAGGAGGACTTCGGTCTTTTTCGGGATACGGAGGACTGCGACTGCTGTCAGTACGCCGAGAAGCGCCGCGTAGCCGATCCACGGAAGAAACGACCCGGTTCCGGCGGTGAGAAAGGCGGTGATTCTTTCTTCGGAAGAAAGGACGCCGGGGACAAACATAGGAAAGAGAAGGAACGGTATCGTCGATATTCCGACGAGGGACGCGAGTTTTTTCTTGAGCGGAATCGGGGAGAATCCGGGATCAAGGAACCGTATCGAGAGCGCGACGAACGGGAGAAAGAAGATGATGATGATCGCCGTGTATTTCGAAAGCAATGCGAACGTGAGCGCGGCGACCGAAAGGAACGCGTACGGTTTCCTCCCGCTTTTGAGGAACGCAAGAAATGCGAATATGGCGGTCGATCCGGATGACCAGAGGATCGCGTCCGGATTGATGATCTGTGATATCCCGAGCAGGTTCGGGGAAAGCGCCATAAGTCCCGCGGATGCGGCGGCGACAATCGGTCCGGAAATCACCCGTATCGAGAGGAAGATGAGAACAAGAAAAACGCCATTGAGAAGAAGTATGGGAATCCGGAACGAGGCGTAGAGCGCGGAGGTTTTTTCCGGATCGCATCCCGAAAACCACCCGTCTTTTTCTTCGCAGCGAAGCGCCGTTTTTTCGTTCAGGAGGAGTGCTGGACCGGAGATGAGCGCGAGGCTTATTCCCGGTTTGTCGTTGATGAGCGTTTTCCGCCACTTTCCTTCGGACCAGGCCTCCCAATATTGCGGGATCCGCTCATCGACCCAGTAATGCTCATCGGCGGTGATGAAACTGCCGATATGCTGGAGGCCGAAGAAGAAATGGATCGTGAGAATGACGGTGAGCGAAGCGAGGGAACCGCATCTCTTCAACGGTACTCTTGAAAAAAAATTTCCGATTTCCGATTTCCAACTTCCGACGGATATTCCGATCTTGGAGCGACTGAAACGAGGCATGAAATTTAGGGGATGAACGGATAGATCTTCACGTAGTGCGACGGACGACCGTTGATGAGAAGTTCCCAGGCGGCACCTTCGGTCCGATCATAATAGGTGTCGAAACGGATCGTATTCTTCCGGAGATCCTCGACGGCGGTCCCGACGCGCTTGCTTGTCCGGCTCTCCCGTCCCGAGGAGACGACGATGTAGTCGAATCGGATGTTCTCGTAGGCATCCCAGGAAAAACCGCTCTTGCAACGCCCGACGAAGAACTTGCAGACGCCGTCCTTGTCGCTCCAGACGGTGAGGTGCTTCGCATCGGGGAGCGCGTTGAGGTACTCCGCCGCCTCGTAGCTTCCCGGGCCCATGTCCTTCACGTCGGTGTGATACCGCATCGGAAGGAGGACCGAGGCATAGCTGAGCGGGAACGGGGTCGTCGCGAGTGAAAATACCGACGCGACCATGACGACGAGAAAGAGCGCCGAGGCGGAATATTTTTTCATCGCTATTCCGAGCGTTTCGGACCGGACGGGGAGAACGGCTTCCAGTGATTTCACCATGGTTCCGATGCCGAAACCGGCGATGGCCGCGGCGATGGGGAACAGTATGATTTCATAGCGAGTGATGGCGCCGACACCGTTTATGGCGCTTCCGAGGAAGTAGAGGACGATGAAGACGATGCCGTAGACGATGGTTTTCCCGGTGGCGCTTTCGAGCGATTTTTCGCGGAAGAAAAAGAGGGGCGCCAGAAGGAGGAAGAGGAAAACGACCGGGGTGATGCCGAAGAGGAGCGGGTAGGCATTCGCCGAAAAGACTCCGAAGAGGCTTGTTTCGGAAAGGATGGTCTTCGGTGCGGCGAGGAGTGTCGGGAAATCGTACTGCGCCATACCCGACCAGGTGTTAAAGAGAATGAATCCGAGAAATGCGATCCATGCGATGCCGATAATTCTCGCGACACTCAGGCGGATCGATCGGAAGAACAGCATGACGGTCTCTGAAAATCGTGACCGGTTCAGAAGGCGATCAAGAAGGATGGCTGCGAATACCGAAAGGAATATCGCCGCGGTGCTTTCGAAGGCCTGGGAAAGTATGGTTGCGTCGAGAAGCTTCTCCGGCTTGAGCCAGGTCGCGGGAAAAAGGAGAAAGAAAACGGCGATCGCGGAAAACGTCCAGACCGCGTACGCGAGGAGGGATCGTTTCAGGTACGGGAGGAACCGCTCCTCGTTCCGACGGAAAAGATACTCCAGGAAGATGATGCCGAGCGCGAAGACGAAGAGGATGTTCGCGACGTATTTCGTGAGAAGCGCGAGTCCGAGGAGAACGCCGGAGAGAAGGAGGAATCCGGCGTGGCGACGTTTGAGGTATGCGAGGTATGCGAAGAGGGAAAGCGGCGTGAACACCCAGAGGAGGGCGTCCGGATTGATGATTTTCGCCATGCCGACCGTTGCGGGAGAGAGCGTGATGAATCCGAAGGCGAACAGGGCGCGGGTCCGCCCGGCGACGCGCTCGAGGAGGTAGTAGAAGAGAGGGAGGAGAAGCGTGATCACGATGACGATCGGGATACGGAAAGTGAAGAAGAATTCGTCGAGACCGCGATCGTTCCCGCGGAGACTCTTCCAGGGGAGTGGGTCTTCCACGCTGAGCAATCCGGCGCCGGAGATGATCGCGACCGTGATTCCGGGCTTGTCACTGATGCTCGTCTTCTGGAATTCCAGATTGCCGAGTGCGTTCCAGTACTTCGGGATTCTGCCGTACAGCCAAAGCGCCTCGTCGACATTCGCCGATTTCCCGAGGTTCTGGACGGCAAATCCGAAAAAAAGTCCGGAAAGCGTCACTATCGCGGCCAGGCGTATCCATCCTTGCGCCTTGAGCCATTGGCGCATACCCGGTTCCTGAATAAACGGGTCGTGGATTCCGGAATTTTTCCGTCGTGTCAATCCGACGAAGAAAAACAATCCGATGGCGAATACGTAAAAGGTGACGGCGATCTTCGCTGTATCCGGTATCGCGTTCTGGAAGTGCCATCCGATGGAGAATGCGATCATGGCAGGGAGGATGAGAAACAACGTCTTCGATATCCATGACTCAAATCGGCGCAGCGGCGTGAAATAGGATACTCCGGCGAGGAGCGCGATCGCGGAAGACGGCAGGGCTGCCAGAAAGAAATCGCGCGGCAGTCCGGATATCCACTCGGGAACTCCCGGGATATGCCGGGCGATGAAGAGGAGCGATATCGTACCGAAAACGAAGGACAGCGCTGTCATCGTCCGCGTTTCCTGTCTTCCTGCGCTCTTGAATGGGTACATAGCGATTTGCGTTCCTCGGGGGAAAGCGGTATACTTTCCTACAAAGAAAGCCTTTATAAAGCCTTATTTTTCTTCACTCTATCACAATGTCAGAAGAAAAGAAAGCATCACTGCCTCGAATCGGGAAGACGACACTTGTCCTGCTTGCTATTCTTGTACTCGGTGGATTCCTCCGGACTCACCATTTCACCGATTGGCTCCATTTCGAGCTCGATCAGTCGCGTGATGCACGGGTCGTCGATCATGCGGTGACGGGCGGACCTGGCGAATTGACCCTGCTAGGAATGAAGGCCGGAGGCACATCGCTCCGTCTCGGTCCCGGGTTCTATTACGCCGAATATCTTTCCGCGCTCGTGTTCAGTGAGACGCCGTCCGGCATGGCCGCCTTTATCCCGATTCTCTCCGTCGCGTCGATCGCGCTCTTGTACCTGTTCGCGCGGAGACTTTTCGGTACTCTGATATCGCTCGGTCTCGCGCTTCTGTTCTCCGTATCGGCGTTTCTCGTCATGTATGGCAGATTCGCCTGGAATCCGAACCCGATCCCGTTCTTTTCGCTTCTCGGGTTCTATGCGCTCCTCCGGTCGGTCACGCCGGGGAGCCGTCATCCGGGGCGCTGGTTCGTCCTTTCCGCCTTTTCCATTGGATTCGCGACGCATCTGCACTTCCTTGCCTTCGTCGCGTTGCCGGCGGTCGCGTTCGTCTTTCTGGCGATCCGTCGGCCGAGATTTTCCTGGAAAGCCTGGGCTGGAGCCGTCGCCGCGTTTCTCGTGTTCTATATTCCGGTGATCCTGAACGAGGTAGAAACGAATGGGGCGAATTCGAAAGCCTTCCTCTCCGCTGTGACCGAAAAATCCTCAAAAGAGGAACATTCGATCGCTGCGAAACTCGTGAAGAATGTCGTCGAGCACAGTCTCGGCTATCTCGTCGTCACGAGCGGATACGAGGGCGGCGATTTCTTCCGCTTCGGTACCGACAGCGAAGGCATCAGGGTGGTGTGCGAAGCGCGATGTCGGAACGGGTGGGTTTTCGGAGCGGGCGCGATCGGTGTTTTCTCGCTTGGAATCCTCTCGCTCCTGTTTCTCTGGTGGCGGGAACGTGACCGGAGAAAATCGGATGCGCTGCTGCTTGTCGGTATCTGGTTTTCTGTCTCGTTCACGATCTTTTTGCCGCTCTCTTATGATTTTGCGCCGAGATTTTTTCTTGTGACGGCTCCGATTCCCTTCATCCTGCTCGGAGTCCTCTCAGAAACTGTCGTCCGCTTCTGTCGGTGGAAGCGGTTTGCGATCGGAATGGTCGTGATCGGCATGTCTGGACTCGCGTTTTCGAATCTTTGGTATCTTTCAGCGCGTTTCGGGCAACTTGAAGCCGCTGCATCGGAATCCATATCGACGCCGACGGATCGGATCCTCAAGGAGCGGACGCGCGTGACGCTTGCGCAACAGATGATGATGGTGGAGTATCTGAAGCGACGGTCCGACGAAACCGGTTATCCTGTCTACATGCAGAGCGAACCGGAGCATCGTCGTGCGATCAAGTACCTCCTCGAGCGCGCTGGCGTGAAAAACGACGTGCTCGGGCAGGGGAAGATCTATGATGAGGGGATATACGTGCTCATACTCCGATCAAAGTCGGACCTTGCTGACGGAATGAGGAAATATCTCGAGAAGTATGATGTCGTCGCGAAACATCCGTTCGGTACGCTCACGATGATAGAATTCCGTCCGAAGGGGGAATACATACAGGAAAAGCGACAGATGTTCGGAGCGCCCAAGGAAGTGAAGGATAACCCGACCGCGCTCCCGCGCTATACCTGGCGCGAATGGTGGGAGCGGAAAAACGACAGCGGAAACGACGAGGAGGAGGCCGAATAAGACTTTTTGAAATCTTTAATGATGAACGGTATGCAGAAACTTTCTTGGAGGAAGACGCTTCTCATCCTCGGGGGGATACTCCTTTTCGGGGCCGGCCTCCGGTTCTATGGGCTTGGGAACAACTCGTTCGTCGCCGACGAATTCCTCGATATCAATTCCTCATACGGGTATGCGAAGACTGGGGAATGGAAGGCATGGGATTTCAATTTCAACCGTCCTTCCGAGGTGAATATCAACGCGGCGCGTGATGAGCGCGCGAATGTCTACAAGTGGCAGGTGGCACAACTCTTTTCCTTTCTTCCGCCGACGGAGGGGGTGGCTCGAAGCGTGTCCGCCTTCTGGGGCGTTCTTTCGATTCTCACGATGTTCTTCGCCGGATGGTTCTTTTCCGGGAAGAAACTCGTCGGTCTTTTTTCGGCGTTCCTGTTCGCGGTATCGGTCCCAGGAGTCGAGTTCGATCGGAAGCTCAGAATGTACGCCATGTTCTTTCCGCTCTTTCTGGCTTTTTCGCTCGCGCTCTTCGCTCTCTACGAGCGGGCATATTCCGGTAAGATAAAGATACTTCGGACATTTTGGGAAAAATTCGAGGTCAATCCGATGTTCATTCTCCCGCTCGCCCTCTTCGGAGTACTTTCCTTTCAGACGCATCAGCTCTCGGTCAATATCGTTCCGATCTTTGCCGTGTACATCGGATCGATGATAGTTATTTCCTGGCGGCGGAAAGTCCGGACAAGCGACAAATATATGGCGACGGCGGCACTCGGTCTCGTAGTCGCCATCGTTTCATGGACGGTTGCCCCGGAAAAGGTAAAGTCGCTTTTCAGCGCGCTCGTCCTGTTCGATAATCACTACGCGTATTTCCGATACGTCGTTCGCGACTTCGCGCATCCGGTGCTCGGCGTGTTCCTCTTCGTTTTCGGCGCGTGGTATCTCGCAAGGAAGCTCGGGAAGGAACGCGAGACGGCGTGGCTCCTTTCGTCGTCGCTCGTGCCGCTTCTCATGGCGGTGTGGTTTTGGCGACGGAACGAGGGACAGCAGTATATCTTCTTCGCGCAGTCGTTCATGTCGATACTCGTGGCGATCGGCGGATACGGGGTCGTCCGGTTCGTGAAGGAAGAGTTCTCTTCGAGGTGGAGGCGGGCCGCATGCGCGGCGACGGCAGTGCTGTTCGTGATCATCCCGAACTGGGGATACTACCTGTTCTGGGAAAACAATACCTATCACGAGACGTCGTCCGGAAGCAATGCGAATTATCGGAAGATCTACCAGTATTTCCGGAATAACCGGAGCGAGGTGGATGCGCTTGTGGCGCGGAACTTCCGGAATTACTACTGGTCCGGGACGGGGACCGAGGTGCTTGATTTCGGAGGCGAACTCTCTACATCGAAACTTTCAGTCGAAGAGATCCAGGCCTTCATGGCCAGGCATCCTTCGGGGTGGTTCATCGCATCGGACAACGATATGGATTATGTTTCCTCCGCGGCAGAACGGTTCATCGAGAAGAATATGGAGCGGCAGAGTCACCCGCTCATCCGTGGAGACGTCTCGGTATTCCGGTGGAAGGTGTCCCAGTAGGAATCGCTCGGATCTTCCGGGTACGGAAAAAGCGAAAACCCCAGCAGGTGTTTCCTGTGGGGTTTTTCCAGTGGGTATCGGCGGGGTCAACGATTCTCGGTCGTTCTCCCGGCGCCGCCGTGGCCGATAGCCCGACATCCGTCTCCTCGGGCGGTATACGCCGGATCGAATATCCTGATGCTCGGCTTGTTCTCATTCAGACAGATGCAGTAGCTCATGCCGCGGATCTGGCAGATGCACTGCTCATTATTCGGAAGGATCCGTTTTATGCGTACCTCGCCGTTGTCGATTTTCTGCAAAAAGCTTCTCCCGATGTTTGGTCCGTTGGACCGCGCGATGTCGGCGACTGCGGCGACGAGCTGTTCGTCTGAAAGTGTCGGATGATGAGCTTTCTTGCTCATGTTTTTCTCCAGAAATAAAAAAAAGGCGACAAAGAACTTCCCCTTGAAACCGAACCGAGGTTTCGATTCCTTATATCATTTTATCCTGTTCCCGTCAATTTCCGAAACGTGATGAAAAGAGAAAGGCCGTACCCGAACGATATCGGGTGCGGCCTTCGGCCTGATTTCAGGCGGCGAGTGCGGTACTCTCCAAGAATTTCTCAGCGAGGTCTTGCGTGATCCTCATCTTGTCCTCGGCGATCACTGCGTCCCGGTATTGTTCCACGAGTTCAGTGGTGAAGAGTTCCTTGATGATGGTCGCATATTCGGCGCACCATTCCAGAAATACTTGATCGTGACTGCACCGTTGCCGGCCCTGCTTCTGGCATACGATGCTGTAAACGATGTGAAGTATCACTTCTTTCCTTTCTTCATGGTTCACTACTATCTCCTTCCTTATTGTGAACAAATAAAAAAGTCCTTCTGGGACTCGGATAGTGTAGCATGTTGTTCATTTCCCGTCAAGAGCCGTCATTTGGCAGATCCTTTTCCGCTGAGGAGTTTTTTGATCGGGGAAAGGTCTTCATCGGAAAGCTCGCCGATAAGCCGTAAAAACCAGAAATAACCGACAAAAAGCACGATTCCGGATGCGATGAAGAACAGGTGTCGTTCTGGAAGAAGAAAGGCGAGGGAGAATATGAGAGAAGCCGCCATGATCGAGCGGAAAACGGCGAGTCCGGAGACTTTCACCTTGAAGTGTCGTTCGGTGGCAATGAGGATTCCGATCATGAGTACGAGCGAAGCGAGGGTGGTCGCTCCGGCTGCGCCTACAAGACCGAACCGTGGGATGAACAGGATGTTCAGGGCGACGGAACCGACGAGGCCATACAGGGAAAGCTTCATCGGGATTTTCACGAGTCCGGCGCCGTTGAGCGCGAACGAGAGGACGTAGAAAACCGTCATGAATCCGACACCGAGCGTGAAGATCCGCATCGGGACGGTTGCCGCCGCATACCGTGCGCCATAGAAGAGGTCGAGGACTTGCGGGGTGTATGCGATGAGGAGGGTGACCATCGGGAAAAGGAGGAGGATAAGGAGTCGGAGCGACCTGTTGACGAGGCGTTCAGTCTCCTCGTGGTTCCGCTCGGCGGTCGTCTTCGATATCGCTGGCAGAAGGATGATGGTGAGCGCATAGAAGAGATAGTAGGGGATCCGGCCGACGGTGATGGCGGCGTTGTAGAGTCCGGTCTGGTAGTCGCTTTGGAGGATGCTCTTCACGAGGTAGAGGTCGATGGTGGTGATAAGCTCATAGAAGAGAAGGAAGAGTGTGAGCGGCCAGGCGTACAGGAGAATTTTTTTTGAGGAAAAGGCGGCGACTTCCGATTTCTGCGCTCTCGTCTCGGGAAAGTAACGGTGCGTGAAAAGCCTATCGGCGACGAAAGCGATCGCGAAGACGAGGAGTGGTGCGGCGATGTATCCGGAAACGGCTCCTTTCACTCCGAAGAAGTAGGTGAATCCGACGATGAAGAGGATGCGGGCAAGGCCGCGGGTCATCTTGAGCATCGCCTGGAGACGGAAGAAATGAAGCCCGGTGTAATAGTAGAAGTAGAAGGACGCTGCGGCGAACGAGGGAATGATAAGCGAGGAAAGCTGGAAGAGGGGTGTCAGGCTCGGATCATGGAGGAGAAACGCGATCAGCGGGGATGAAAGAAAGAAGACGGCCGTGACGCCAAGCATGAGTATCGTTTGCAGGCGGAGCGCCTGGCGTTTTATGCCGGGAATCTGTGCGGGGTCGCGCTCCATGATCTCGGAGAGATATTTCGACATCGCTGTCGGGATACCGTTTCCGACGAGGATGATGATCATGGTCGTCAGCGTGACGATGATGCCGTATCGGCCGTAGTCTGCGGGACCGAGGATCCGTCCGACCGCCGATTGGACGACGTAGCCGGCAAGATTGAAAACGATTTCGGAGGCGGTCAGCCACACGAGCGCTTTTGAGAAGTTTTTCATATCCTTATTCTAGCGGAAATTCCTGGAAAAAGAAAAAAGGCCGCCGCGTTGGGAAGCCTTGGAAGTGGGGCGGAAGCGGAAATGCGTGTCGGAGCCGAGGGGCGTAACGACGTGGATCGGATGGGTTTCGGGAGCATCGGCCTTGGCGCGCCACAGTGGACTGTCACCTTGCCTGCTCACCGGACCACATTCGCCGATCATGGGGAACCGTCAACCAGGAGTGGTAATCCGGTCTCCCGACGTGTTCGCCGCCCGAAATTGCGACACTTCGTGCATCTCCGCTTCCGGAAACCGATTTCTCACAGAGAAAGCGCTTTCCGGAAGCTGATTCCGAAAAAGGACAGCTGAGATATTGTATCGCAGCGGAAGATCCCTGTCAAGCGTCTCCTGCGAGTTTTGTCTGGCGCCGTATTTCCGAAAAAACGGTTTCCTTCGGCTGATCCGCATCAATGGTGACGAGACCCCACCGGTTACGGTTCTCAAGAAAGAGTGAGCGCTTCCGAGCGAGGTAGTCCATTCCTTGTTCGGGTATCCGATCGCGACGCATGACGACTTCCGGGGAGATATCCAGGTACAGAGCCGTATCGGTCTTGGGGAGAAATGCTTCGAGAGTCCGCATCCCGAACCGAAGAACCCGGGAGTCGGAAAGGTAAGCGATGTTGATGAGCGAATCGTAGAACGAACGGTCGGAGAGGAGAAAGTCGAATCCTTGCCTTTCGAGTCTTCGCCTGAAAAAGTGGAAACGGATGAAGTCGACGAAGAGGAATTTTTCCCGGAGGGCGACGGACAGCCACGAAGCCTTCGTGACAGCCTTTTCCTTTCCCGGTTCGAATGTCTTGTCTCCTTTGAATAAACGGGCGAGACGGTTCGCGAGCGAGAATTCGACCGCATTGAAAACGGCGGCCTTTTTCCCGGTCTTTTCGAGATGCGCCCTGAGGAGTGCGAGCTGGGTTGATTTTCCGGATCCGTCAACACCGGAAATGGTGATGAATCGCATATGCGCAGGGTAGCAAAAAGTGCTAGTATAAGCAATGTATGGACTTCAAGAAACTTTCAAGAAACCTATTTTTTTCCTTTCTCTTCCTTCTTCCGTCCCAGACGGTGCTTTTGCTGCGCGAACCGTTTGTGAACGGGGAGAAGTGGCAGTACGGAACGATCGGGGTGTATTTAACCGACGTGTTCGTGGTTGGTGCATTGGTGTTTGTTGTTTTTGGTTGGTTGAAGAAACATCGCGTGTTTGGTATCAAGTATCTCGTATCAGGTATCACGTATGGGGAAATACATAATACGAAATACAAAATACAAGATACAGCCCTTATCCTTCTTGTTCTCTGGTCCGGTCTTTCTATTTTCTGGGTGCAGGATGCCGTGCTTGCAGGGTACTTCTTCGTGAAGCTTCTTCTCGGGGCTGGCGTGTTTTTTCTTGTCCGGTCATTGGATGATGTGGACATGAAAACCGCGGTGAAAGTCCTGCTCGCGGCGGCGGTGCTGCAAAGCATGCTTGCGGTAGGGCAGTTTCTCTATCAGTCGAGTCCGGCGTCCGCACTCCTCGGTATGAGCACCCATGAATCGTGGTGGGCAGGAACGTCGGTGCTCAAACTCGAGACGGAGCGCTTTCTCCGCGCATATGGATCCTTTCCACATCCGAACATGCTCGGGGGATTCTTGGCGGCAGTTTTCGTATTGGGTATTTCGTATCACATATCACGTATACGGAATCGGGAATCGTGGTTTTCATTCATCATTTGCTATTCCTCATTCGCCATTCTTCTCTTGGGTCTCATCCTCACGTTCTCCCGCGCGGCATGGCTGGGAGCGGCGATGGGAATCGTCGCGTATTGTGTGTCTTGTATCAGGTATCACGTATGGGGAAAACAGCGTGCGCGGATACTCGGGGTACTTGCTCTTGCCTTATTCATGTTCGTTTTTGTTCTCCGCGACCAGATATTTCCGCGGTTCGACGGGGCGACGATCACGCGGGAAGGATCGGTATCGGAACGGATCGTGTCGCTTGCCGATGCGAAGACGCTCATCGCGGCGCATCCGATCATCGGGGTCGGTGCGGGAAACTTCACGAAGGTGGTCATGGAAAACGAGCCGACTCGTCCCGTCTGGAGCGTTCAGCCGGCGCATAACGTTTTTGCGCTCGTTTTCGCCGAGCTTGGAGTGATCGGTTTGATCCTGTTTGTCGGCTTCCTGGTTTCTGTCTTTCGATCAAGAATCTTCAGCCAAAAATCCGCAATCCT
Organism: uncultured Bdellovibrionales bacterium; assembly: GCA_964450795.1. Classification (GTDB taxonomy): domain Bacteria; phylum Patescibacteriota; class Minisyncoccia; order Moranbacterales; family UBA1568; genus JAGOTT01. The sequence continues at coordinate 13,119 of CAYVDI010000004.1, read as the reverse complement.
TCTCATTCTTCTTCCGAGCCTCCTCCTCGACCACTGGTTCTGGTCATCGCATTTCGGGCTATTATTTTTCTTCCTGCTCGCCGGATTCGTGGCGCGAAAGTATTGACAAAATCGATGAATCGTGCTATTTTCCTAGGTCAGTAAAATTGCTTTTTTAACATTTTCATATGGAGGTGATACCGTGACAAAGGCTCCTGTAACGGTTAGATTGTCCAAGGAATCTCAATTGGCATTGAAGAAGTTGGCGGAGAGGGATGGATCAACGGTTTCAAACCTCATCAATCAGGCTGTTGAGCAATACCTTGCTTCGCAGGGGCAGGGTACTTCCGAGTCAAATCACGATACCTTGTTGACAGTCGAGGATGTTGAAGGAATGATTCCTGTTATCAAAGCGCTCGGAAGGCCGATGTCTATCAGGATTTTCCTGCAACTTGTCCAGGTACGTCGAAACAATGATGTGTAACTTTCTTGGTCTTGAATAAGACCGGAAGTCTCCACACAAACGAAAACCGCTTCGGTCAACATGACGAAGCGGTCTTTTCTTGTCTCGGTTTTCTCCCCGTATGCGTTTTATACATGATACGGGATACCAAATACCAAATACCAAATACCTAATACATTATGACCGAGACGGGTTGCATTTTGGCGACGGGTTTGACGACGCCGTTTTCCTTGGCGCTCGCGATGACGTCCGCCGCCTGCTTGTAGTGCGAGGAGTCCTGTTCGATGACTTTGGAGGAACGACCGTTGTAGAGGGTGACGCCCTTGGTGGCGAGTTTCGCGTCGAGTTCGGATTTGTTTTCGGGGACGACGGAATCCGTCTTCTCCTTCGATTTTCCGGCGCCGTGGTTGCAAGAGTAGAATGTGGAGTCGTTGCCATCCTGACCGACACAAAGATAGGCTTCCGTCGACATGGAGGTCGGGATGAATGCCGGTTCGCCGGTTTCCTTGAACACCGGGTGGTCGGACATGCGCGACGGACCGTAGGCGCGGGATGTCCCGTTGCGGTGCACCCACAGCGATTTTCCGAAATGTTCCTCGCGGGAGACGAGGATGTGCGGCATGTCGTAGAGGAGCTCCATTTCCGGATCGCGCCCGAGGACTTCCTTGATCGTTTCCGAGACGTTATGCGCGATGACGGCGCGGTTCGCGTGGGCGAAGTTGGAGCAGGCGTTGCGCGCGGCCATGTAGAGGTCCGCCTCTTCGCCGGTGAATTCGATGAGCGGCTCCTTCTTTCCGAAGTCGGACTCGCGGATCTTCTTGGCGATCGCGTCGACGGTCTTGCGGAAGGGCGTGCGCCAGAAGAACCGGCCGATGTTCATGAGGATCGCGGTCGATTTGTGCTCGCGTTTCTTCGCGGTGTACATGTACATGGTGTACTGCCCGAGGATCCCGGATCCGCAGTGGATCATGAAAAGATACTGACCCTTCTTCACGCCGAGCTTCTCCGCGAGGACGGGATCCTCGATGTCGGTCACCTTCATGAGGTCGAGGAAGTGGTTGCCGGCGGCTCCGAGAATACCCGAGCGGAACTGCGCGAAGAAGAGGAAGAGCGACGGGATGATGTCCTTGATATACCGCGATGATTTTTCCTCGGCGAAGAAGTTGCCGCGGTCGAGGGAATTTTCTGCCTCGTATTTCGTCGTGATACCCAGATATTCGATGAGCGGCGCGATGCCCTTGCGCGCGATGTCGACGATGACGCGGAAGGGGAGATAGGTTCCGACATAGGCTTTCGTCGGGACTCGGGGGACGAGTGCTTGGAAAAGTTTTTCCAGCTCTTCCGGTGTCGTGTTGTCTTCGGTGAGATTCGTCCGGACGAGGCGCATGCCGCAGGCGGGATCTGAGTCGTTGAGCTGTGGCAGGATGGCGGATTCGGAAACGACCGTCGTACCGGTCGCGTTCTTGCGGCCGAGTTTGCTGTGCACGTCCGCCATCGCGGCGATATGATGTGAGACGCAATGATTGCCGGCGACGCTCTCGAGCTGTCTCAGGGTCGCCTCGTTCGGCATGAGCGACTCCTGCACATGGAAGACGACCGGGACCTTCATCCTTTCGGTCCGCATCTCCCGTTTGTAGGGGGTTATTTCCCTGGTATCCGATGGATTCATAGCGGCTTTTTCATGTTTTAACTTCGGAACATGCTAACACGGAAACCGATTTCCTGAAAGGACCGATCCTGTGCGCTTCCATGTCCAGTATACCATGCGTTTGACAAATGCAACTGAGTTGCACTATAGTGGATACACATTCGTATAAAGCGGAAACGGAAATGAGACAAACCGATCATCGTTATCCGGTATTTCAGAAACTTACCGACCTCGGAGTCCGTCTGTCCCGGACGCGCAGGGAGGTTCTCGCTCTCCTGTCGGAGGCTTCGGCGCCGTTGTCCGTCCCGATGATGCTTGAGTCCCTTGAAGAGAAGGGGAAACGTCCGAACAAGACGACGGTCTATCGCGAACTCGAATTCCTGAAAAGAATAGGAATCGTGGAGGAGTTGACGCTCCGGAACGATATCGCGCTCTATGAGCTCGCCGGTCCGCATCATCACCATCTCGTGTGCGTGGATTGCGGTACGGTCAGGGACGTCTCGGTTCCGGACGAGTCGCTTGTGCGTGAGGAGCGGAGAATCGAACGGAAGGAAGGATTCCGGATTATCGACCATTCGCTCGAATTCCTTGGTCTTTGCGGAGGTTGTCGCCAAAAGGCGTAGGCCAACGATTTATACAGGTACATGATATGAGAATGAAAAGGGAATTCGTATTCTTCGGAGCGCTTGCGGTGACGATCCTGATCGTCGCAGCGTTTTTCCTTTTCGGGAGAAACGAAGGCGGGCGGGATATCGCGCCGGAGACGGGACGTCTCCGGGTCGTGGCGACGTTTTATCCGCTTGCGGAGTTCTCGAGAATGGCCGGCGGAGATGCGGTCCACGTGACGACAATCGTCCCTTTCGGGGCAGAGCCTCACGAATACGATCCGACGCCGAAGGATATCATCTCCATCGAACAGGCGGACGTGTTCGTCTTCAACGGATCAGGGATGGATCCGTGGGCGGAAAAACTCACTCCGTCGCTTCGGGGAAAAGGGATCGTCGTCGTGAATGCCTCGGAATCCGTGACGGCTCTTCCGCTGTCCGAAGGCGTTTCAGATCCGCATTTCTGGCTCGACCCCGTGTTCGCGGAGAGCATCATCGGGTCGCTTCGGGTCGCGTTTTCCGAGAAGGATCCGTCCCGAACCGCTTCTTTCGATGCCGCCGCCGCGCAGTCCCTCTCGGAGATGGAGGCGGTCGATGGCGAGTATCGGAATACCCTGTCTCACTGCTCGAAGAACGAAGTGGTCACGTCCCATGACGCATTCGCCTATCTTGCGAAACGGTACGCATTCGAGGCGCACTCGATATCGGGCCTGTCTCCCGAAGCCGAGCCGTCCGCAGGTCGGATGGCAGATCTCGCGAACCTCGCGAAAAAGGAAAATATACGGTATATTTTCTTCGAGACGCTCGTGTCGCCGAAGGTTTCGAAGACACTTGCACGGGAAATCGGTGCCGAGACGCTCGTTTTCGATCCGATCGAGGGAATTTCCAAGGAGGACGCCGCCGCCGGAAAGAATTACATTTCCATCATGCGGGAGAATCTCGCGAATCTCTCGAAAGCCATGGAGTGCACGCCGTAAATCCTGAGGCCATCCACATGGACCAGCCAGCCGTACAGTTTTCCGAAGTACGATTCGGATATGGTGGGAGTTCGGAACCGGTGTTCCGGGAGCTTTCGTTTTCGATCGAAGAGGGCGGGTATGCCGGGATCGTCGGCGGGAACGGTTCGGGAAAGACGACGGCACTCCGGCTTCTTCTCGGATTGCTTCGACCTTCCGAGGGGGATATCCGCCTCTTCGGAACGCCGATCGGGGAATTTTCGGCATGGGAGTCGGTCGGATATGTTCCGCAGTATGTCTTCCAGCGGGAGCGGGAGTTTCCTGCCACGGTGAGGGAGATCGTCGAGAGCGGTCATGCTCCGGGTACGGAATCGATTTCCTGCCGTTTCGGGATGGGGCACTGTCATTCCGTGGATGAAGCTCTCCGGGTGGCCGAGATCGAACATCTCGCGGATCGGCTCATCGGCGAACTCTCAGGAGGGGAACGTCAGCGCGTGTTCATCGCGCGGGCGCTCGTGTCCAGTCCGCGGCTTCTCGTCCTTGATGAGCCGACGGCCAATATCGATGTGGTGTCGCAGGAAAAGTTCTTCGCGTTTCTTGCTGCGCTGAATCGATCCGGCATGACGATCGTCCTCGTATCGCACGATCTCGATACAGTTTTTGATCAGACGAAGACGGTGTTTTCCCTCGAGAACGGATCGTTCCGTCGGAGAAAGTCGGCCGAATCGGCCGAGCGTCACATACATTGATCGGATCAGTATGGTCATCCAGGATATATTCCAATACGATTTTCTTCTCCGGGCGTTTCTCGCGGGACTGTTCATGTCGCTGCTGGCTCCGATGGTCGGCATCTTTCTCGTCGTTCGTCGCCTCTCATTCCTTGCGGATACGCTTGCGCATGTTTCCTTGCTCGGCGTCGCGGGCTCCATCGTGTTCGGGGTCTCGCCGGCGCTCGGCGCGGTGGTCGTCTCGCTTCTCGCGGCGTTCGGCATCGATCGGGTTCGGGCGTCGGGTCGCGTCATGACGGAAGCGGTGCTTGCGCTGTTCCTTTCCGTCTCGCTCGCGGCGGCAGTGGTGATAGTCTCCCTGTCCGGCGTCCCGAATGTGAATCTCATGAGTTATCTCTTCGGGAGTCTCGCGACGGTGTCCGGGACGGAGCTTCTCTTCCTCGCCGGAATTGTCGCGGTTTCCGGGCTGTTCTTTCTCCGATTCTATCGGCCGCTTTTCCTTCTCTCGCTTGATGAGGATCTGGCGAAGGTGTCCGGGATCCAGGTCGATTGGGTGAACGGAGCGTTCATCGGAGTGGCCGCCTTGACCGCCGCGGCATCGCTTCAGATCGTCGGCGTGCTCCTTTTGGGCGCGCTTATGGTGATTCCGGTCTTGTCGGCGCTTCAGTTCGGAAAGGGATTCCGAAGTACCGCGCTCATAGCCGTCTGTTTCTCGGTGGCGTCATTTCTTTCCGGGTTTGTCCTGTCGTATCTCTTCGATCTTCCGTCAGGCGGGACGATCGTCCTCTCTGCCGGCGTACTCTTCGGGTCGGCATTCTTTGTCCGGAAGATCATCCGACGATAGACCCGCGTCAAAAAAAGCCGTCCAGCTCCGTGGCAGGCGGCCTTTCGCCTTTTCAGACGTTTCAAATCGACCGGTAAAGTTCGTCGTACTGGTCCGCGGTTTCACGAAGATCGAAGAGTTTTTCCGCAAAGGAACGCGCGTTTTTTCCGAGCGTCGCACGTCGTTCCGGATCCGCCTGAAGCGTGGTGACCGCTTTCATGAATTCCTCGTTCGAGCCTCGTTTCACCGTAACCGAGATATCCTTGTTCGAAAACTCGGCGAAGGATGGGAGGTCCGAGAGGATGACCGGTTTTCCGCAGGCGTACGCTTCGATGATGACAAGCGGCACGTCAAACTTCCCCTTCATATCCATGACGGGGAAAGCGATGACATCGGCGAGATTGTAGAGCGCGGGCATGTCGAATATCGTATCGGTGAAAGCAACTTTCGGAAGCAGGTCGGCCGCATCGAGTGCCGCGACGACCTCGGCTTTCTTCTTCGCGTCGGCATCGTTCTTCACGCGACAGGCGAAGATGAAGCGGAGGTTCGATTCGGGGTGCTTGTTGAAGTGATAGAGCAGGGACTCGACAAGCATATCGGTTGCGCCGAGTCGCGAGTATTCGCCGGGATAGACGACGATGAAATCCTGATCGGTAAAATGGAACTCCTCGAGAAGGGCTCGGTCCTTTTCCTTCGGGCGGTAGAGTGTGAGGTCGATGCCGGGATAGATGCGTCGCACGTTCGTGAATCCGAGTTCGGTGAGGCGATTTTTCGATCGGTCCGTATACACGACGATGGCATCGGCGAAAAGAAGCTTCTTCAGTTCGTCCGGCGAATAGAGGTCCTCGCGGAGCGTCGCGACGGTCTGGATGGTTTTCCCTTTCGTCGGGCGAGCAAGGTTCTTGATGATGAGCGCATTCCGTTTTGCCGGGGTGAAAAGATAGTGCGTGATATCGAAATCGTCGCGTCGGTCGCGGAGATACCGGAGGAGGGAGAGCTTCGCGCCGAATCCGAGATGTGCGGACGGATAAACGGGAACCTGCGTGACCGTGTCCGGAAGTTCGAACAGTTTCTCTTTCGTGGAGAGTACGGTGAGCTTGGATCCGTGGATCGATTTCGCCAGAAAATAGGCGAAATTTTTCGATGCCTCGTCCCATGGGGGTACGAGCGGACGGGTGGCGAGGAGGACGTTGCGCATTGACATATGTGTGACTTTATGGGTAAATGGCTCTATTGCCCGGTTCTTTGAAAGGATGAACGCTCCCGGAATTCCGCTCGTGTATTGTAGCTCATTTCTTCCCGGTTGGGGAGTTTCCGAAAATATACAGAGGAGAAGTAAGAATGGAATGGAGTCTGCTCGGGTTTTCTGAAACATTCATGATCATCTGGTTCTTTCTTCGCGAGGCGAGAAAAAATCATCGTGCGCTTATCGTTGGGATCAGTACGCCCGCCCCGATAGAGCAGCTCATCCGGCTTTTCCTTCGGGGATGCTTCTGGGTGGTGATGATCGTCGCGTATATCAGTCTTCGGACGGATCTGTTCGACGGACACTCGCTCTCGCTCTCGCTTTTCGCCTGTTTTGGGATCTTCTGGGTCTTTCTCGTATTCTCGCTCGTTTCGAGCTATTTCGTTTACGTCGGGATGTGGGATGAGAAGAAGGAGGAAGTAAAGATCCTTCTCGAAATCAAGCGGGATGCGTTCGCCGATTATCTCGAACAAATCCGTAAGCAATACGGACAGTTCTGATCCGGATCGGTACCGAAACGCCCTGACTCATGTCGGGCGTTTTTTCTTTTTCTATCGTTCGCGGTAGATGGATTTTTTCGAGCCGTCGTCGGATTCGACGGTGATGGTCGTCCGACCGATGCCGCCGTCTTCTTTCGGAGCGATGATCTTCCGTTCGCCTTTTCCGATGGAGACGGTTCCGGCATCGAGAACGATCTTGTTGCGGGAAACGGAATAGGAAAAACCGTCTCTGTCCGAATGATTTTCGATGGAGAACGCGACGGACCACGGATCCCGATCTTCGAAGGAGACCGCCCACCAGTTCTTCCCGATATCCGGATCCAGATCTCGTCCGATTTTCATGTCGAGAAAGAGGATACTGCTTGCGAAAAGCACGAAGAATGTCGCGAGAATGCCGGCTTCGGTGAGGATGTTCGCCCGAAGGAACGATACGGCGCTTCGAAACGCCCGTACCAGAGCCGCGGCGCGTGCCTGAAATTTGATATTTTTCCGTTTATTTCCGTTCATAGATGTGTATCAGATCGCTTGCGTAGATACGCGAGAACGATGACGATTTTTCGAACTGCGTGGCATCGTAGGACGGGTTTACGGCAACGAGATTCACGCGGAGGTCGTCGTAGCAGGCTTTTCCTTCCGGGAGATTCGGCGTCGATATCATGAGAAGCGTGCACTGTTCCCGCGGTTTCGTCTCGTCCTCATAGCGTTTGAAGAAGCCGCGCGAGAGGGGATAATTGTAGTCCCGCATGAAGAACAGTTTCATCCATGAATCGGCGGGGAGATAGTTGTGATCCTTGAGGAAAAGATCGGTATCGGTGGCGCGTTCCGCGAGATATGAGGATGCGTTGAATATTTCGACTGCCGACTGGGCTTTCCCGGTTTCGGGAAGCGACGCGCGATTGTCGGCCAATCCGTTCCAGGTGACGAACGCGAAGACGAGGAGAATCAGGAAAAAGAAGAAACGACCCGGAAGGAATGATGCCGGTTTCCTGGTATCCGATGAGCGGAGAATGGACGGCAGGGTGGAGACGAAAATTCCTGAAAGGAGCGCGACGGGGAAGGAAAGATACGACCCGATCCGATTGGAGGGGATGTCGAGAAGGAGAAGGTGGGGATAGAGTGTCATGACCAGCAGGGAACCGGTCCAACCGAGGACGAACGCGTATGCGGACGAGTTCCGAACGCCGCGGAGAGAGAGCGCGATGAGCAGAGCGGCGAGTCCGACCGCGATTCTGGAGGTTCCGACCGAGTCGGATGCCTGAAAAAAGGAGAGTCCCGTTCTTGTCGCCTTCGAAGGCGCCCCGAGGGCGGTGCTAGCGGCATTCGTTTCGATATAGGTCGGCATGGCGACCTGAAGGAAGAAGAAAATCGCGAAAAGAAGTGCTCCCGCGGGATAGGGAGAGAGAAAGAGCTTCCCGATCCGTTTTCCGAGTGGGATGATTTCCCGTCTGAAGAGAATGGCGAGAGAGAGCGCGATTCCGGCGAGGATGAAGGCGAGAACGAGCGAAGAAAGATGATGCGTGTAGGCAAGGCCGAAGGAAAGGAAGATCCCGATGCCGAGGAATCTCGGATCCTTGTCCCGGAGGGATCGGAAGGATGCGAGGAGGATGAGCGGAATGAAGAGGTCTCCAAGCAGGTTCCCGACCACACCACCGGAGACGAACTTCGCTTCTGGTGAGGAAAAGGCGAAGAGCGGCCCGGCAAGAAGAAGAACGGAGAGCCCGACTCCGAAGGGAGTGAAGCCTGATTTCTCGGAGAGGATGTTTTCGGAAAGACGGATCGCGAGTGCCATGAGCGCGATGAGCGAAAGGAGATTCACCAGAAAGAGCACGCTGATCGGGAATGCGGAGAAGAACGAGACTCCGGAGAGGATCGAGAGCGCGGCGAACGGGAGATGCTCCCCGATGATGAAGTCGGATATCGGCTGCGGATCCGAGAGCGACGAGCGTCCGTCCGAGGCGACGATTT
>CAYVDI010000004.1:0-4106 GCA_964450795.1 uncultured Bdellovibrionales bacterium | reverse complement strand
TCGGATATCGGCTGCGGATCCGAGAGCGACGAGCGTCCGTCCGAGGCGACGATTTCCCGTTTCGCGTACTCCGGAAGCGCTCCGGTATCCGCGATGATTTTCGACCAGTACATGTGATGACCGAGATCGGTCGACGTCGGGAGCCCGGCGTCCGAGAGGAAGAATGTCCTCAGGAATATCGTGAGGACGACGATGGCGAGAAATGCCAGACCCTCGGTCTTCGAGGGAGAGAATGCCGTTCCTCTCCTCGAATAGGGCACTTCGGATTTTTTCCCTGCCGTTCCGAATCGTTCATGGGCGAAGCGGACGGAAGCGAGGAGGACGGGAATCGCGAGGAAGGCGGAAAGGGTTGCCAGGGCCGAGAAGCGGACGTCGTGTTTTCCGAGCCAGATCAGGGAGAAATCGAGTACCGTGACACCGAGAACGAAAGAAAAAAGCGCCGTTTCAAAGAAGGACAAGGGGGAGTGTTTCCCGAAAACCGACCGGAGGACGAGCCAGCCGGAAAGAAAGAAGAGGGAAATGGAGAAAAGGAGAAGCATCGGTGTCTGGTTCGGATCTTAATGCGGCTATCGCGGATTTTTCACAAAATCCGAAAGAATTTCCATATATTGGGCCGATATCTTTTCCCAGTGGTAATGTTCCCGCGTGAACGTCCGCGCCCGTTCTCCGAATCGCCTCCGTTCGTCCTCGTCGGAGAGAAGCTTCGTGATGGCTTCCTTGAACGATTGCGGATCCTCCGGTTCGGCGAGGAGGCCGTTTTGTCCGTCCGCGATCGCCTCCTGAAGCCCTTCGAGGCGCGATGCGACGACCGGAAGGCCTTCGGCGGACGCTTCTATGAGCGCGATGCCGAATCCCTCGATGTCATGTTTCACCGGAATGTTCGGCTGGATGAAGAGGTGTGCGGTGCGGAGGAGCATGAGCCGATCGGAATCCGATATCCTTCCGAGAAGTCTCGTGCGCGCCTCCATGCCGCTTTTGCTGATCGCCTCGAGGATGTGGGGCTCTTCGGGACCGGATCCGGCGACGAGGTAAAGGGTATTTTCAGGAAGGATCGGGAGAACATTCCGGACGAACCAGGCAACCCCTTTGCGCTTCGCGAGTCGGCCGACGGTGAGGAGGATGTTTTTCCCTGAGACGGGCATGCCGAGAAACGCCTCGAGGTCTTTTCCTGAAAATGTAGCCGGCTCTTCCGGAGGCTCGACGCCGTTCGGAACGACGGAAAACTTTCCCATCGGGATACCGTGCGCGATTCCGAGTTTTTTCGTCTCGTGACTGACCGCGATGAGTCCGTCGAGCGATGGAAGGAACCGGCGGACCCAGAGCGCCTGGTAGAGCGGGGATGCGTAGCTCATGTCGAGCCCATGAACGATCGAGAGGATCGGTTTTTTCCGATAAATCGACTTGAGAAACCATCCGACGCATCCAAGCACGCCATCACCAAGCAGGACCACGTCGTATCTCGGAGCAAGGATAAGCGAGACGAACGTCGCATAAGGGAGGAAAATCGGCAGGAATCTCTTCCCGCGTTTGTTCGCGATAGTTGTGACATCCGCGTGCCTCGGGAGCCATTTTCCGAGCGCCGCGTTCTGATTCTCGATACCGCCGAGAATCGGCGGATAGGCGCGGGAAATGAAGAGGAGTTTCATATTTCTGTCTCCTGAAATCTACTGGATATCCGTCTCGCGGCGGCTACGACGATATTTCTCCTTCCGTATCTGGTAGAGCATATCCTCCATGAGTTTCCGGTTCGAACGGATCATGTCGGCGACGAGTGCGAAGACGAACAGCTGGAGTCCGACGAGGAAGAGGGTGATCGCGGCAAGGAGATAGTTGCGGAACGGCGTGATCTTGTAGTCCTGGAAATAGAGGACGAGGAACCAGGCGAAAACGAGGAGGGATGTGATGACGAGCGTGAGTCCCGGAATGCCGAAGAACTTGAGCGGACGTACGTCGCGCACGGCCTTCACGATGATCTTCGAACTGTTCTTGATGTATTTCCCGATACTTTTTACGACGCGTGACTTCCGGTCGGCGAAGTAGGTGACCTTGACGGGGACCCAGAGGACGCGGAGGTCTTTGCCCAAGGCGTCGATTATGACTTCCTGCGTATAGGTGAAGGCGCCGGGAAGGTTGAGTCGAAGGAGGGTTTCCCGCGAGTACGCGCGGAAACCGCAGGTAAGGTCGGAAATCGGGGCGTTCATGAACGAACCGATGATGCGTGCGGCGAGTCGGTTGAGCACATCCTTCATGAAAGGGATGTTCTCCGCCTTGTGATCGGAGAATCGGTCGGCGGTGACGAGATCGGCCTTGCCGTCGAGTACGGGTCGGAGGAGCTTTTCGATATCCTGCGGGTCGAACTGTCCGTCCGCATCGATATTTACCATGACCTCGGCGCCGTTCTCGAGCGCGGTCTCGACCGAAGTACGGAAGGTCTTGCCGATGCCGCGGTTTCCCGGATGCGAGATGACAAAATCCGCTCCGGCTTCGCGGGCGATCCGTGCGGTGTCGTCCTTCGATCCGTCGTCGACGACCTGTACTTTCACTTCGTCGATTCCGGGGAAATTTCTCGGTACCCGTTTGATGGTTTCTCCTATTTTCTCCGCCTCGTTGTAGGCAGGAATATTGACGATGAGGCGCATAGGCGAGCGTTATATTAAAAGTGAAGAGATTTTGTCTATTGTTTTCTTATGATCAATTTCGGATCCACGCAGTTCCACCTGCAGGTCTCCTTCGCGCCGTCGTAGCCGGTCTTGAGGAGATCCTTCTGGCACTGCGTGAGCTTCTCCTGGCAATCGGCCTTCTGCTCGTTCCAATAGTTCCAGTTTATATCATATCCGAAATACCGCAATCCGAAGAAAGAAAGCGTCGCGACTCCCGTGATCCAGATGGCGAGGCGGAGCAGGAGAAACATATCGTAATTTCAGATTTTCGATTTCGGATTGTAGATTGACGGATTTTAGAGAAAATCTGCAATTATAAATCTTCAATTCGCAATTATCTGCCGATTCCCTTGTACCACACCTTCGATTTCCGGAAGGCGTTCTTGTCGAGACAGTTCTTTCCGTCGACGATCGCCTTGATGCCGTTCTTCTCCAGGAGTTCCGGCGTGATGGTGTCGACGAATTCGCGGTGATTGGTCGCAAGGATGAGTGCGTCGCACTTTTTGAGGAGCGCCGGAAGACTCTTCACGCTCGACATCTTCGGGACGTGCGGGTCGAAAGTTTCCGCGATCGCCCGGTGTTCGGCGAGGTGTTTGAGGATTTCGAAGGACGGGGATTCGCGGACATCGTCGATGTTCGCCTTGTATGCGATGCCGAGGACGCCGACGCGCGTGCCGTTGAGCGGCATCCGGAGCTCGTTGAGCCCGTCCTGAAGGAGCTCGACCGTATAGGCGGGCATGGAGTTGTTGATCTCACGGGCGATCTTGAGGAACTTGTGGTCGAAGCCGGACTGCTTCGCTCGCTCGATGAGGTAATAGGGGTCGACCGGGATGCAGTGTCCGCCGACACCGCAGGAGGGGAAGTGAGGAAGGAACGAGAACGGCTTCGTTGCGGCGCCTTGGATCACGTCGCGGACGTCGATGCCGAGCACGTCGAAGGACTTCGCGAGCTCGTTCACGAACGCGATGTTGATGTCACGGAAGGAGTTTTCGACGATCTTCACCGCTTCCGCCTCGCGGATGGACTTCATCGGGCGGATCTCGCCGTCGACGATGGATTCGTAGAAGGCGACCGCACGGGCGAGACCTTTCTTCTCGAACGATCCGACGACGCGGGGGATGTTCTTGACCGTCCACTTCTCGTCGCCGGGGTTGATGCGTTCCGGGCAGTGGGCGATGTGGATATCTTTCCCCACCGTGAAGCCGTGCGATTCGAAGATCGGCTTGATGATCTCCTCGGAGACGCCGGGATTCACGGTCGATTCGAGGACGACGAGCGCGCCTTTCTTGGCGTGTTTCGCGGTCATAACGGATGCCTCGCGGACGGGGGTGAGGTCGGGATTGTGGAGCTCGTCGACCGGTGTCGGTACGCAGAGGAGGACGATGTCGGCATTTCCGATGGTCTTCGGGTCGTCCGTCGGCTTGACCGGGAATTTATTCATGTCTG
>CAYVDI010000003.1:34696-40111 GCA_964450795.1 uncultured Bdellovibrionales bacterium | reverse complement strand
CCATGGAATCATCCTTGGAAAATCTCAAGCCGCTCATCCGGTGCCCCGTGTGCCAGAAGAAGTACGAGCCCGGGAAAGTGATTCTCCTTTCGGAGGATGACCGGAAGACGGCGCTCCATCTTACCTGCGAATCGTGCGGGATTTCCTCGCTCGTGTTCATATCGCTCGGGAAGATGGGGGCGGTTTCCTTCGGGATGCTGACCGATCTCGAACGGGAGGAAGTGAAGCGTTTTTACGGAAGCGAGGCGGTCACGGCCGACGACGCGCTCGAGGTCCATCGGTTTCTCAAGGACTTCCGCGGCGGTATCGGCGAGTATCTCTCATAACATATTCTAAACAGCATCAGTTCGCGCATATGTCCGACACGATAACTCTCCAGGCTGAAGTTCGGGAAGCCGGGAAAAGCCTTCAGACGCTCCGGAAGCAGGGACTCGTCCCCGCGGTCCTCTATGGGCACGGCATCGAATCGAAATCCATCTCGATGGATCATCGTGCGTTCGCGCGGGCCTTCAAAGCGGCCGGCGAGAACACGATCGTCGAGCTCTCGACGGGGAAGGGGAAGCCGGTGAACGTCATCGTGAAGGACGCGCAGATGGATCCGATTTCGAACCGATACACGCATGCAGATCTCTTCCAGGTGCGCATGGACGAGGCGATCGACGCGGATATCCCGTTCGAATTCGTCGGCGAGGCCGGGGCGATCCGCGAGCACGGCGGTATCCTCGTGAAGGCGCTCGAGAGCGTCGAGGTGAGCGCGCTCCCGGGGGATCTCCCGCATGCGCTTTCGGTCGATCTCTCGGCTCTCAAGACATTCGATGATGTCATCAAGATCAAGGACCTCGTGATTCCCGCGAAAGTGACCGTGAAGGATGATCCGGAAACCGTCGTCGCGCTCGTCGAGGCGCCACGTAGCGAGGCCGAACTCGAGAAGCTCGACGAGAAGGCGGAAGCTGATGTGACGAAGGTGGAAAAGGTCGAGAAGAAGCCGGAAGAGACTTCCGCGGCAGAAGCGAAATAATCGGGTCACCACGCGTTTGACAGAGGGGGAGCCTCTTGGTAGAATCTACAGACGTTTTACAACCGATGAGAGCCGGATTTCCGGCTGGAAAGCGAAAGCCGATCACCCCTCCTACATCGGCCAGAACATTCCAGTCGGGAATCCGGCTTTTTTCGTCAGAAAATCAAAACGAGACCCTGATGGGTCGTTTTGATTTCGTCGATTTCCGATATCGTCACATCGTCTTCAGGATATCGTCGAATATTCTTGGAAGATCGATTGTTTCCTCATGCGTGAACCGGTCGAGGACGTAGTCGGCGGGGTCGCGGTTGTCTTCCGGTCGTCCGATGCCGATGCGGATGCGGCGGAATTCCTTCGTGCCGAGACGCCCGATGATGTCGGCGACGCCGTTGTGACCCGCGGCGCCGGAGTCCGTCGCGATCTTCCAGGTTCCGAAGGGGAGGTCGAGATCGTCGTGGACGACCGTGATGTCGGTGGGTCCGAGCTTGAAGAAATTGACGAGTGCTGTAACCGCTTCGCCCGAGCGGTTCATGAATGTCTCCGGTTTCACGAGGAGCGTCTTCTCGCCGTTTTTCATGCCGGCGGAGGCTAGACTCATGAATTTTTTTTCCGGGACGAACGCGGGGAATTCCCAGGACACTTTCAGCGTATCGAGAAACAGGAACCCGGCGTTGTGCCGCGTCGATTCGTATTCTTTCCCCGGATTGCCGAGACCGATGATGAGTTTCATACGTTTGATATCATTTCTTCCTTTGCTGCGGTTCGAGGAACTCCGAAGACCATTCGCTTTCTCCGGCGTCGCCGCTCGGGATTCCGTTCATGGTCGTTTCCGAAATCGGCGTATCGGCAAGATTTTCGCCGAAGAGGATGATGAAGTCGGGAGAGGTTCGGCCGGTGAGTCGGATGTCGGACGGAATTCTCGCATCGTCTGGATTTTTTCCGAGCCCGAACGTCCGGAGGAGACTGTCGAGGGAGAACGGTTTCGAGAGGGAAGTCCTGTCCATGATAACGCTTTTTTCGGATTTTTCCAGTGACCGGGAAGCGATGACCGACACGGTTCCCTTTCCATCGAACGATTCATGCACCGCTTTTCCGAATACGTTCGCGGCCGCGGTATCTTCCGGGCGCGATACGATCAGTATGTCCGGAGCCTCCGCGGCGGTCGATTCCTGTCTGCGTTTCCGCTCCTCCTCGTCGAAGAGGCCGCTTGCGATCGCGCGGATCTCGTTCCAATTTCCGGATCGCGGGACGAGGATGAACGCGCGCACCGGACCGACATCGACGTGATCCACCCGGAGAAGGCTTTCCTTCTTCCAGGCGTCCACGACGACCGTCGAGGCGTTCCGCAGGTCGATCGTTTTCCCGAGTTCGGCGAGCGAGGCGATTTCCGCAACGGAAAGATTGGTGCGTACGCTTTCCCCGAGTGTCCGGAGGAGCCGATCGAGCGTGACGGCGTTGAGGTAGGTTTTCGCGGAAAACGCCTTTTCCTGCGCCGCCTTAATGATCTGCTGTTGCCGTTTCGCGCGACCGAAGTCGCCCTCCGGGTCGTCGTGCCGCTCCCGGGCGTATTTGAGCGCGGTTTTCCCATCGAGTTCGTGCCATCCGGCGGGCAGTTCGAACGTCTCGTAGCTGTAATTCTTTCCCGGGTATCGCGTATCGCGGATGTCGCGCTCGGAATATATTTTCACGCCCCCGAGTTCATCGATGATCGTTTCGAACCCGTCGAAATCGAGGCTGATGAAGTAGGGGATGTCGAGTCCGGTGATGTGTTCGACCGCACGGAGGACGATATCCGCGCCGTTTCCGTCGGAGAGCCCGTACTGATAGAGGGAATTCAGTTTCGTGTACGATTCCGTTCCGGGAATCGGGGTATAGAGATCGCGCGGAAGGGAGAGAAACCCGGCGCGATGGTGTTCGGGATCTATCGAAACGATCATGACGGTGTCGGTGAGATTCTTTCCCGGATATTTTTCCCCGGCGCGTCCGAGGAGGAGTATGTTGATTCGTTCGTTCGCCTCCCCGTTGAGCCGTTCGCGTTCCTCGCCGGGAAGAATCGAGGAGAGATTCGAAAGGTTGCCCTTTTGGCCGGCGTTTTCGATGTGGATGCGGTCGGCCGTCTGGAGAAATCTCCACGCGAAAAAACCTCCGATCAGGAGAAATATCAGGCCGACTGTTCCGGTGACGAGACGGAAATTCATGGTCGTAGCGGGTTATTTGTCAGGATATCCGGCGGGGTTGATTTCACTTGGGAAATATGGTATGATGGCGCTGTTTCGTTTTATATCAGGCACTTTTCGTATGTCTTTGAATGATACGGGGGTCGGTTCGGGAGGAAATGTCGGGAACGGGGAGCCAGCGGATGACGAGGAGGAGTCTCTCACTGCGGGGCAGTTTTTTCTCGAGATGGTGAAAGTGTTCGTTTTGGCGGCTGTCGTCATTATACCCGTTCGCGTCTTTCTCTTCCAACCCTTCTTCGTCCAGGGGCAGAGCATGCAGCCGAACTTCGAGGACGGGGAATACCTCGTGGTGAACGAGTTCGGATACAAGAGTACGGATGTCGGTATCGGGAATCTGGATGCCTTCACGGTGTCTCCTTTCAAGGAACTCTCCCGGCAGGAGCCGGTGGTCTTCCACTCTCCGCAGAAGGAAGGGCAGTATCTTATCAAGCGCGTCATCGGGCTTCCCGGCGAGAGCGTGAAGATCGAACATTCGAAGATCTTCATCGCGAACAAGACGCATCCGGAGGGGTTCGTTCTCGATGAGTCGGCATATCTCGGAGCCTCGGTCGTCACGGATGACAACGGCATGAAATCGGTCGTCACGCTCGGTCCGGACGAGTACTTCGTGCTCGGCGACAACCGCACCCACAGTTATGACTCCCGCGCGTTCGGTCCGGTGAAGGAGAGCGCGATCGTCGGTCGGGTCCTCGTGCGCGCATGGCCGATTTCCCGGGCGCAGTGGTATTGAAATCAGGAACGTTTTCAAGTTCGTAACGTTGAATCTTATGGCGCAGAAGAAACAGGTATCGGCGAAGAAGTCGAAGGTCGCAGCGAAGAAGACTGCTCCGAAAACCGCGAAAGCCGTCAATCAGAAGACGCTTCCGAAGGCATCGGTTTCGGAGACGGAACTCCTTCTCCAATCGCTTCGCGGCATGCGTGACATCCTGCCGGACGAACAGCCCTACTGGGAACGTGTCAGGCGGAGTCTTGGGAACGCCGCTTCGGAGTACGGGTTTCAGAGAATCGATACCCCGACCGTCGAGTACCTCCACCTTTTCGTCCGCTCGATCAAGGAGGGGACCGATATCATCGACAAGGAGATCTATTCGTTCCAGACCCGTGGCGGCGATCGCGTCGCGCTCCGACCGGAGTTCACTGCCGGCGTCGCGCGCGCGTACATCCAGCACGGCATGGGAGTGCTTCCGAAACCGATACGGCTCTTTTCGACCGGACCCGTCTTCCGCTACGACCGCCCGCAGGAGGGGCGATACCGCGAACTCTGGCAGGGAAATTTCGACGTGTTCGGCGAAAACGATCCGATTCTCGATGCGCAGGTCATGCAGCTCGCGTATCGCGTCGTCCGAGAGCTCGGTCTCAAGGATATCGAATTCCAGGTGAATTCGATCGGCGTCCCGGAATCCCGAAAGCGGTACGAAAAGGCGCTCGTCCGATTCCTTGAGTCCCAGAAGCAGAAACTTTGTCAGGTCTGCCGCGACCGTCTCGAGACGAATCCGCTCCGCATCCTCGACTGCAAGGAGGACAAGTGCGTCCAGCTCACGTCGACGGCGCCGCAGGCCCTGGATTTTCTCGACGATGAATCCCGTGCGCATTTCAAGTCGCTTCTCGAATATCTCGACGAGCTCGAACTCCCGTATGCGATCAATCCTCGGCTGGTCCGCGGTCTCGATTATTACACGAAGACCGTGTTCGAGATCTGGTCGTCCGATCGCGAAGGGAAGAAATACGCGCTCGGTGGCGGCGGCCGCTATGACAATCTCATTCAGGAACTCGGCGGCGAACCGACGCCGGCGATCGGCTTCGGGCTCGGTCTCGATCGGATCGTGCTCGAGATGAAACGGATGCAGGTGAAACCCTACGAGATGTCGAAGCCGCGGGTTTTTCTCGCGCAGCTCGGCGATCTCGCGAAGAAAAAGAGCCTCCGATTGTTCTCCGAGCTCGAGAAACATGGTATCCTGGTGGCGGAAAGCTTCGGTCGCGGGAGTCTCAAGGCGCAGCTCCGCGTGGCGAACCGTCTCGGTGTCGAAGTGACGCTCATCCTGGGACAGAAGGAAGCGCTCGATGGCACGGCGATCGTGAAGGACATGGTGTCCGGAACGCAGGAGACGATAGTTCAGGAAAAACTGACCGACGCCGTGAAGAAGATCCTGAAATCCAACG
>CAYVDI010000003.1:30951-34596 GCA_964450795.1 uncultured Bdellovibrionales bacterium | reverse complement strand
TTATGGAAACGGTTTTCGACAAGATCATCCGAAAGGAAATCCCGGCGGATATCGTATTTGAAAGCGACGAGATTCTGGCCTTCAAAGACATCCATCCGCTTGCTCCGGTGCATGTTCTTATCATCCCGAAGAAGCGGATCGCGACGATAAACGACCTTTCGGACGATGACGGGCTCCTGGTCGGGAAAATGTTCCTGGTCGCGCGGGATATCGCCCGGGACTTGAATATTTCCGAAAAAGGGTATAAACTCCTTTTTCGTGTGGGGGAGCACGGTGGACAGGAGATCCCACACATTCATCTCCATCTCATCGGAGGCGCGAGGCTTACGGAAAATATACATCCTTTGTAAGGATTCTAGGAAAGGAGGTTGGTATCATGATACAGGTGAAACGGAAGGAAAAAGAGACGGCAGAGAGTATGATCCGCCGTTTTTCGCGGCGCGTCCAGCAAAGCGGCGTGCTCAAGAAGGCACGCAAGCTCCGATTCCGTCAGGAAGAGCAGAGCAAGGACAAACGACGCGACGAAGCGCTCTACAAGACCAAGATTCGCAAGGAAATCAGCCGGCTCAAGAAGTTCGGGAAATTCGACGACGAGTCGCTCAAGGACATCAAGAAGAAACTCCGATAAGCGAAACCTATGGCTCTCTACGAAACGATTCATGGCGCCCTGAAGGATGCCATGAAGCAGGGCGATGCGACGAGGCGGGATACCATTCGCCTCATTGAGAGCGCGCTCAAGAACGAAGCGATCGAGCTGCGGAAGCCCGTTGCGGAGCTTTCGGATGGCGAGGTGGTCGCCGTGCTCCGGAGGCTTTCGAAACAGCGGAGGGAAAGCGCGGAGAGCTACCGTGCCGGAGGCCGCGAAGATCTTGCTGTGAAAGAGGATGCGGAAGGGGCTCTCATCGGCGAGTATCTCCCGGCCGCGATGCCGGAGGAAGAGATCCGTGCGATCGTCGCGGAAGCGAAGCTCGAGGTCGGCGCATCGTCCCGGGCGGATTTCGGGAAGCTCATGGGAGTCGCGACGAAGAAAATTGCCGGACGCGCCGACGGGAACACCGTGAAGCGGTTCGTCGAGGAAGCCCTTTCGTAGGCTTTATGAAGGTCGATCTTTCGATATCAGGAAAGGCGGAGTGCGGGCTTCCCAAACGGTTCTTCGTGAACGTGGCGGAAGAGGCGCTCCGTCTTTCTGCTATACTTGATGAGGATGCGGTCGTCGGGATCGGGGTGGCTCTCGTTTCCGACGAGGAGATCCGTGCACTGAACCGGACGTATAGGCGGAAGAATCGTCCGACCGACGTGCTCTCGTTCGGGGAATTCCGGAAGAGAACGGATATCCGACCGATCGATGGACGGATAGAGCTCGGGGATCTCGTGCTCTCGCCGTCGTTCATCAGGAGGGCCGCGGAAGATGATGCCGTCTCGTTTGAGACGGAAATGGCGTTCATCTTTTCCCACGGTATTTTCCACTTGCTCGGTTTCCGACACAGCAAGAGGATGTTTTCGATGCAGGATGAGATCGCAGGGTCATATAACGTATCACAAGGAAAGAAGAAAAACATATGAGGACATTTTTCGGCAGTATCCGCCATGCGGTTCGCGGTATACGATACGCGCTTTTCCGGGAACGGAATTTCCAGATAGAGCTCCTGCTTGCGGTCCTTGCGATTGTGCTCTCGTTTCTTCTTCCGCTCGCTCCGGTCGAGCGTGCGGCGGTGTTCCTTGTCATCGCGCTCGTGCTTCCTCTCGAGCTGCTCAATACCGCCTGCGAACGCGTTATGGATATGCTGAAGCCGGGGATGCATCCGTACGCGAAGGTCGTGAAGGATCTCGCGGCAGGATCGGTGCTCATCGCGTCGCTTCTTGCGGTGCTTGTCGGCATCGCTGTCTTCCTTCCACACGTCGCGGACGTGCTGTTCGGAGGGTAGATTCCCCACTCACCTCCGTTTCTCGAATTTTCCTTTTTTGGATCGGGATTTTTCTGGTGAAAAATCCCTTCTGATGCCGCCGGTCGCGGCCTCAAAAGCCCAAAAAGGAAAGTTCAAGTCCGGATGCTTTGGCAGAAATGCGATTCAAGTGAAAATACGAGAGTGTTTCTTTGCGTCGTGCCGAATTTCGGGGTATAATGACCCGCATAAGACAAACGTGTTCCGATGGAGGAGCCCTCGGATTTTCTCGGTATGCCGAAAACGGAAAACTATCTCGGAATAGATATCGGATCATCTTCCATCCGCGCCGTTATGGCGCAGGGAGTTCCCGAAGAGGAAACGCTTCGGATACTCGGCGCGATCGCGCTTCCGGCGGAGGGGATGCGCCGCGGGGCGGTTACGGATGCGGAGGCGGTGGCGAAAACGGTCTCGAAAGCCGTGGCGCATGCGGAACGGATGTCGGGAGTCGCTCCGAACGTGATCGGGATCGGTGTCTCCGGTACCGAGATTTTCTGTCAGAAGTCTCCAGGGGTCATCGCGGTCGGTCGTGCGGACGGGGAAGTGACCGAAGAGGATGTCGAACGCGCCATGTCCGAGGTTGAGGCGCGGGTGATGCTTCCCGCGAACCGCGAGGTGCTCCACGTCATTCCGAAGCACTACCGTCTCGACGACCAGAAGGATATCAAGGATCCGATCGGCATGCGCGGGGTCCGGCTCGAGGCGGAAGCGTTCGTCGTCGGGACAAGCACCGGGCAGATGAAGGGGATCGCCCGGATTTTCGAACATGTCGGGATGGCTCCGGACTTCTATGCCGTGGAGCCGATCGCGGCGGCGGAGGCGGTGCTTTCCGCGAAAGAGAAGGAGCTCGGCGTCGTTCTCGTGAACATTGGCGGAAGCATGACCTCGATGGTGGTTTTCGAGGAGGGCGAACTCGTGCATCTCGCCGTTCTTCCCGTCGGCGGATCGCACATCACGAACGATATCGCGATCGGACTCAGGACCTCGGTCGAGACCGCGGAGGTCGTGAAGACGCAGTATGGGATCGCTCTTCCCCGCGAAGTCGGGAAGAAAGAGGAGATCAATCTTGCCTCCATCGATTCGCACGAGACGGATTTCGTCTCGCGGCACCATGTCGCGGAAATCATCGAAGCGAGACTCGATGAGATGTTCCATCTCGTCAATGAGGAACTCAGGAGAGCCGGGAAGGAAGGGCTTCTTCCGGCGGGAGTCGTTTTGACGGGCGGTGGAGCGCTTCTTCCGGGGGCGGTCGAGCTCGCGAAAGACATCCTTCGTCTGCCGTCGCATATCGGATATCCGAAACCGCAGGGAGGGATACTCGATCAGGTGGATGGGCCGGATTTCGCGACGGCGCTCGGACTCACGCTTCTTGCGCGCGTTCGTGCCCATTCCGGTGCCGGATTTCTCGAAAGCGGGGCGGAACGCGCGATTCCCGAATGGATGAAACAGACCGGAAAGAAGACAAAAGAGTGGCTCCGTCGGTTCCTTCCGATGGACTGAACATCAAAATGAACAAAAAAAGCCGCTTGACACGCGCTTTTTCCGCATGCTAGAGTGGTATTTCAAAAAGAAAAATTCCGCCTGGTCCGTTTGGATTTATCTTTTTTAGCACCACTTGTATGGCAGAAATAAAGCCCGACATCGAAACGTTCGCGAAGATCAAGGTGGTCGGGGTCGGCGGTTCCGGAGGCAATGCCATCTC
>CAYVDI010000003.1:25538-30851 GCA_964450795.1 uncultured Bdellovibrionales bacterium | reverse complement strand
CCGATCGTCGCGGAGACGGCGAAGGAGCTCGGTGCGCTCACCATCGGTGTCGTGACGAAGCCGTTCGCGTTCGAGGGGGCGCAACGCCGATCGATAGCCGAGGAAGGACTCGCGAATCTCCGTGACCGCGTCGACTCGCTCATCACCATTCCGAACGACAAGCTGCTTTCCATCATCGACAAGAAGACAACGCTCATCAGCGCGTTCCGTATCGTGGACGACGTGCTCCGGCAGGGCGTGCAGGGGATTTCGGATCTCATCACGAAGCCGGGTATCGTGAACGTGGACTTCGCGGATGTCCGGGCGGTCATGGAGGACAGCGGATCCGCGCTCATGGGTATCGGCATCGCGTCCGGGGATGATCGCGCGTCGCAGGCGGCGAAGGCGGCGATCAACAGCCCGCTTCTCGAACTGTCCATCGACGGTGCGAAGGGCGTGCTTATAAACGTGTCAGGATCGTCGGATCTCGGCATGCTCGAGATCAACGAGGCGGCGAACATTATCACCGAGAGCATCGATCCGAACGCGAAGGTCATCTTCGGTGCGGTGGTCGATGACCAGATCCGTAAGGGTGAGATCCAGATAACGGTCGTCGCGACCGGTTTTGACGCGGGTCGGACGAAGGAATCTCCGGTCGGGCTCGTGACGCGCGTACAGAACATGACCGTGGCACGGGCGATCGCGGAACAGCCGAAGGAGGAGGAGCCGGAAGAGGAATTTTCGCGCGCCGCGTTCGAGAGCACGCGCCGCATGGTGGAACAGCCGCAGATGATCATCGAGGAGAAGATCCAACCCCGCCAGGCTCCGCTTCGGAACGATGCGAAGGAGCTTGTCGACGAGGGTGATGATCTCGAGATCCCGGCATTCATCCGTCGGAAGATGAAAAAATAATCCAGTCAAACGGGGCTGGAATTTTCCGGAAAAGCCTCCCCGTGGGAGGTTTTTCGTTGGACAAAACGGGGTGCTCGGGTATACAGTGAAGACATGAAATGCCCATACTGCAGTCATCCGGAAACGAAGGTTGTCGATTCGCGCGAGACGAAGGACGGTTCTTCGATACGCAGGCGTCGCGAGTGCGAGCAATGTTCGGCGCGGTTCAGCACGTATGAGGAGGCTGAGATGTTCAAGCTTTCCGTCGTCAAGAAGGATGGACGCAGCGAGGAATATGACCGGAGAAAGATCGAGGCCGGTCTTGAGCGCGCGTTCGAGAAGCGGCCCGGAGCCGAAGAGAAGGCGGAACGGATCCTTGGAGAAGTGGAATATGCCCTCCACGAGAAGCGTATTCCTGAAATCACGAGCAAGGAAATCGGCGATCTGGTTCTCGAAAGGCTTCGGTCCACGGATGAGGTGGCATATCTCCGGTTCGCGAGCGTCTACAAATCGTTCGGGAGCGCGAAGAGTTTCCGGAAGGCGATCGAGAATCTGGAATAGATATGTCCCGATCGGCGGTTTTTTATGTCGTGTTGGTCTCGTTCGTGCTGGGCGTCGCGCTCGGTACGTTTTTATATGGGATGTTTCTTCCGGTGGCGTTTCTTGTCCTGGGGGTCGGAGCGGCCATGTGGGGTGCGTGGTCGGACCGACGCGGAACCGTGTTTTTCCTTGTCGCGTCCGTATTCTGTCTCGGGCTGATTCATTCGGGGAGGGAGGAATCATTTTGGCGCGGTCTATCGCGGATCGGGACGGTTTCGGGAACGGCCGAAGTCGTGCGAAAACCGGAGTCGGGTGATTTTTCGAAGAACGCTACGGTGCGGATGCGCTCTTGCGACGGAGACCTCTGCCCGGAGGGATTGATCCGTGCCAGATTTCCGCTCCTTGAAGAGGTATCGTTCGGTGATGTGGGGAAATTTTCCTGCGATGCGACGCTTCCGGACGAGGCTTGGCGGATGTATTTCGCGAAGGAGGGGATAAGTCATGTATGTGCGAATCCGAAGTGGGAACGGCTCGGGAAAGAGTCGGGTCTCTTGGTCTCCATTTCCGGATTTTCGGACCGTTTCGAATCGTCGCTTGGACGTGCGCTTCCGGAGCCGGAATCCGGTCTGGCGATGGGAATCCTGCTTGGTGGAGACGGGCGCCTTCCGCGGAATGTGCAGGAGGATTTCCGCAATGCCGGACTCGCACATATCGTGGCGGTTTCCGGATACAACATTTCCATCGTCGCGGAGTATCTGCTTCTGCTTGGGATCGTCTTCTTTCTACCGAGACCCGGAGCGGCGATAGGCGCGCTTCTCGGATCGGTGGCGTTCGTATGCGTCTCCGGAGCGCCACCGTCATCGGTTCGTGCGGTCGGTATGGCTTCGGCGTTGGTTTTGGCATGGATCCTCGGGCGTCGGTACGCGTCGCTTCATGCCGTCCTCTTCGCTTCCGTGGTGATGCTGATCGGAAATCCGTTGCTCATCCGACACGATCTCGGATTTCTCCTCTCGTTCGCGGCGACTTCGGGGATCATCCTTGCTTCTCCCGTGGTCGGTCGACTCCTGCAGGACACACGGTCCGTTCCGAGGATGTTCCTTGAAGGGCTGTTTCTGACGGTCGCCGCCGAAGCCGCCATTCTACCGATCGTCTTCTCGAATTTCGGACACTTCTCACTGATGACATTTCCGGCGAACGCGCTCCTGCTTCCGCTCGTACCGCTCGCGATGCTTTTCTCGTTCCTTTCCGGATTTTTTGGGATTTTTTCGGAGACGATCGGATCCGTTCTCGGATTCCCGGCGTATGTGTTCCTGCACGCGATCGTGTCCGGCGCTTCGTACGCCGCGTCGTTCACGTCCGCGGATATCACTTGGGATTCTTTCGGCTGGACGGCATCGGCGGTCTGGTATGTGACTCTCGGTGGCGTCTTTGTCTTCGTGTCCCGGACAATCATGCGACGAAGGGCATTTTCTCCGAGGGGGAATCGGGATAACATGATGATATGAGAAAGATCGTCCTTCGGGTAATTTTTATCGCGTTGCTGTTCTCTGTCGCTGTAGGCGGCGTTTTTTCCTTTTCGGTGTGGAGGGATGGACAGAAGACGGAAGTGGTATTTTTCGACGTCGGCCAGGGGGACTCGATCCTCATCTCGCAGGGCGGGAACCAGATACTGATCGACGGCGGTCGGAGCGGGAAAGGGCTCCTTTCGCGGATATCGCGCTTCGTGCCGTTTTGGGATCGGACTATCGAGGTGGTCATCACGACGCATCCGGACTCGGATCATATCGGCGGACTTCCGGAGCTCTTTTCTCGGTATCGTGTCGGCACGTATGTCTCGACGGAGGCGCGCTCCGACTCGGACGCGTTCCTGCTCCTTGAGAAATCCGTCAGGGAGGCCCGTGTTCCCGTCGAGCGCCTCATCGCTTCGCGTGGCCTGGCGTTCGCCTTTCCGAACGGAGGTCGGCTCGAAGTGCTGTATCCGGAGGACGGAAAACGGACCCCGAAGGAAAGCAACGAGGGAAGCATCGTCACCCGCTTCTCCTTCGGCGACACCGATTTTCTCCTGACGGGTGACCTTCCGAGGGAGGAAGTTTTCATTCCCGATGTGCCGCCATCCGAAGTGCTCAAGCTTGCGCATCACGGGTCGAAATACTCGTCGAGCGAGGCTTTCCTTTCCCGCGTCCATCCGGAGGAAGCCGTGGTTTCCGTCGGGAAGAACAGCTACGGGCATCCGGCACCGGAAGTGCTAGATCGTGTCGCCGCTGCGGGAGCATTGATCCGTCGCACCGATGTTTCCGGCGATATCGTATACCGGTGTCTTCCGGAAGGGAACCGGTGCGCTTTTGTCGAGCGGTAGTCGGCGCGACCTCGGCGCATCCTTGCCAGATTTCGATTTCCGTGGTATTCCGGTACGAGAGGGGTAATTTTTGTTTCAATCAAGGGATATGGCAAATGCACATCCGAAAAAGGAACGCTCGTTCGTGATCGTGAAGCCCGATGGCGTTCAGCGCGGTCTCATGGGTGAAGTCGTCTCCCGGATCGAGCGGACTGGACTCAAGATTTCGGCGATGAAATTCCTTGTGCCGAAGGAGGACCAGTGCTGGGAACATTACGCGAAGGATGACGAGTGGTTCCTCTCGAAGGGGAGCCGGATCGTCGACGATCGCAAGGCGCAGGGACTTCCGGTCGAGAAGGAAGCGATCGAGTATGGCAAGGACATCATCCGCGCGAACGTGAATTTCTTCACCTCGGGGCCGGTGCTCGCGATGGTGGTCGAGGGGAACCAGTCCGTCGCGATCGTGAAGAAGCTTGTCGGGGGGACGGAACCGTCGACCTCAGACGTCGGGACGATCCGCGGTGACCTGACCGTCGATTCGTACGCGCTCTCGTCCATCGACAACCGTGCGGTACGCAATCTCGTCCACTGTTCGGACAAGCCGGAGGAGGCGGAGCGCGAGATCGCGATATGGTTTTCGGAGGACGAGATCATCAAATACCGTCTCGTTTCGGAACAGATACTCTACGACGTGAACCTGGACGGTATCTTGGAGTAGTTCTGGCTTGAAGAATGCTGAAAATCCGCTTGAGAGAGCGGATTTTTTTGTCGTACCATTGACGGAAATGAGAAAACGGTGTATAATGGCTGAAAATGTGCGGAAAGGGATCCGCCATTCGGTTTCCCGGAACATCGGGAATGTTCGTTGTTTTTACAAAAAAAGAGGAGAGTTGTAATGGCTCAAAAATTGGGCTGTGAGTATAACCCGATGTGTCAATTGATCGAATGCGGGAGGACGTGCGCCAAGGCGGTATTTCAGAACAAAACGTGCAATCGTCCTGTGAAGTCGTTTCCGCAGAGCTTTCTCGACAGTCACGGGGTCCGTCGCGACGGTTTCGATGGCCTTGTCGGATACCATATCGACAAATTTCACGAAAAACATTCCTCATGGAAGGGGTAAGCTATGCAGGAACATGTATTAGGGAATGTGATTGCGGAACAGGAAGCGAGCCGGATGAACGGTCGCCGGATCACCGAATTCAACAACGTCTGCTGTAAGTTGGCGGTCGCGGAATTCGGAAGTCTCGAGTGGCAGCGGCTTCGCAAGAGGCAGTTCGAGCTCAAGACATTGCTCGAGCAGAAAGGACTCCTTGGCCGGCTCGATGGCTGGTTGAGGCAGGTCGCGGACGCGATCGAAACGCATATCCCGGTTTTTGATACGGATCGGGAAATGCGGCTCTATCCGATTCCCGGGTAGGGTATAAACAAAGGGGTGTCGCAATGCGGCGCCTCCTTTTCTTTTGTCCCGTTTCATGGTACCAAAGATGATGTCGTATCGGGGCGTAGTATATCGGCAGTACGCGTGCATGGGGTGCACGTAGGCCGGGTTCGATTCCCGGCGCCCCGAC
>CAYVDI010000003.1:1293-25438 GCA_964450795.1 uncultured Bdellovibrionales bacterium | reverse complement strand
GCCGACGTTCATGATGCCGCCAGTCGCGACCTCAAAACCCCGAAAAGAAACGATCGATTTCCGAACTGAGGAAGCGGTACCGAGAGATCATTTCCCGATACGTTCAAGCGTTTGTTCGGCTTCACGGATGAGTTGGGTTTTCCGCGGGTCGCCACGGTTCTCCTTGATGAATGCGGAGAGCTCGCTTCGGGCGCGATTCTTATCGTTCCGTTTCAGGGCGAGTTCCGCGATATTGAATCGGGCGAGATGGAATCCCGGGACGATATCCTGCATCGCCTCATATTCTTTCATCGCCGCGAACGTATCTTTTTTCGCCTCGTAGAACTGGGCGAGATTGAATCGGATGGCGAGATTGTACGGGTCCTTCTCGATGATCCGTCGGAAGAGAGGAAGGGCTAGATCCGGTTGTTTCGTATTCTTGTAGCACGTGGCGAGATTGCCGAGTGCCGCCGCATTTTCCGGATCGTTTGCGGATGCCCGCTCGAAAAAAGGGAGAGCCTTTTCGAAATCCCGTTTCCGGAAGAAGCCCATTCCGGTCCAGTAGTTTGGGTCGGCGATCTTTCCGGTTCCCATGGATGGATCGGTAAGCCTTTTGACCGCATTGCCGAAATCGTCTCCTTGAAGCTTTCCGGTTTCTGCCTCGTAAGCGGTCCGGAGCTCCGCAGTACCGGCTTCCGGATCGGCACGGAGCGCCCGTCTCGCATACGAGAGCGCCTCCCCGGTTCGGTTTTCCTCGAGTGCGATCCGTGAGGCAAGAAGAAGCGACGGGACATGGAACGGGTTTTCCTGAAGCGCGCTTTCGTTGAACCGGCGGGCCGTTTCCCGATCGCCGCTTCTGTCGGCCTTTTCCGCGATCGCCGTTTTCATGTCGGGACCGGTCGTCGAGCTTGCAGTTTCTCCGGAGATGAAGGCGAGTCCGGAAAGGATGAGGAACGGAATGAGGATCCAGAATGCCGAAAGGAATCGTCCCGAGCGTATCCGCCGGAACGTCGTTACGACGAAGTATCCTGCGCCGGGAAGAAGCATGGGGAAAAGCGCTATCCGGTACCGTTCCGCGACGTGTGCGAGCACGAGCGTTCCCGTATAGGCGAGCGCGATGACGGCGACGGGGAGCCATGTCATCCGGACCGACTGGTTCATCATCGCCAGGACGGTTCCGAGGACTCCCATGATGATGAGTATCCACGCAGGAAGAAGAAACCCCAGTATCGGAAACCGCTCGGCGCCGTATCCGGGGAAATAGTTGTCGTCAAGAACCCGTGACGAGACGATGAGACCAAGCTTCGTCATCGTAAGTCCGATGAACCGAACCGGATGCGGGATGATTTCCTCGAAGACCGCCTTCCTGCTCCAGAACCCGGACACGTCTCCGGAAGAGAGTTGCCGGTTAAGGGAAGCTTCGGCGAACGCGCGCCAACTCGATTCCTCGTGCTCCGGGTCGACCGAAACGAACTCCGGCGGTTTGAGCGACCCATCGGCACCTTCCCATGAGCCGATATAGAGGTTCGGACCGCCGGAAGCATTGATGGGGGCGATCGATCCGTCGGCGAGGTAATTCCGGATTCCGGCAGGGGAAATCGCGAGCGCCGTACCGAGAACGAACATCGCCGCGGCCATCACCCGCTGTCGATCCGCTTTTTTGTTCCGAAAAAGTATCGCGACGGCAAGTATCGGTACGGAATAGAGGATGTTCGCTTTCACGAGCGCCGTCGTGCCGATGATGACACCGGTTCCGAAGAGCGGCAGTGGAAGGCGTTTCTCCCAAAAGGAAGCGACAGCGAGAACGATCACGGAAAGGAGGAAGAGTTCGACGGATGTCTTAAGGAGAAGGGCATCGTAGAAGACAGGCGGTGCCGCTATGGCCGCGAGGAGCCCTGAAACCGCGGCGATCCCGACGGAGCGGGAAAGTTTCCTGGTGCCGAGAAAAATGACGACGGGCGTCAGGCTCCCGAGGAGCATCTGAAAAATCGCTATCGCGGTCTTTCCGTCGTCGAATATCCGAAAGAATGCCGCAAGGAGAAAGGCGTATCCCGGTTCGGTGAAATAGGCGTGTTCCGTGAACGGTATCCCGGAGAGGATGTCTCTCGCCCACCGTTCATAGTATGCGGCATCGAGGATCGGGTAGGTGGATATAGGATCGGTCCGTAGGGAAAGGAAAAAACCAATCCGGATGCCTGCCGCGAGAAGGAATATTCCCGCCGGGATGATCCAGTTCATGTTTCTTCCGAGTACGGCACGGAAATCGGTCGTAGTCATAGTGTGGGAAGTATATCATCCGCGGCATCAAAAAACACCCCGATCGGGGTGTTTTTTCGCTCGTTCCTACTTCGTTCCTTTCGCGAGGGTCCTGATCGCTTTCGTCGAGAGACGGACGCGGACGCCGTCGATCTTCTTGGTCTGGAGATTGATCGCGAACTTCCGCTTGGTGGCGATATTGGAGTGGCTCCGCTGCTGTCCGGACTTCGTTCCACGACCGGTCAGTTGGCATACCCGGCTCATATGTCGTATCGGTTGAAATGTTACCTGAAAGAATGTACCATGTATCTGCGTAATCGTCAAACGGAAGGTCCTTATTTTCGCTATGTTCGTATCGTATGGCAAATGAACTGGTTCTGGTCGGATTCTATTTCGTGGTGATGGTGTATTCCATCATCATCCATGAGGTGTCCCATGGCGTGATGGCGCTGTGGCTCGGGGACCTGACGGCGAAGTATGCCGGACGGCTCAATCTGAATCCGATGAAGCATATCGACCCGATCGGATCGATCGTTCTGCCGGCAACCATGTTTTTGACGACCGGATTCGCGTTCGGATGGGCGAAACCGGTCCCGTATAATCCATACAATCTTCGTGACCAGAAATGGGGGCCGACACTTGTCGCATTCGCGGGGCCGCTCTCGAATATCCTTCTCGCATTGCTTGCGGTCGTCATCGCGAAGGCGCTTCCCATCTCGGCACTTGCCAAGGAGGACGTCTTTTCCCGGTTCATCGGAGTGCTGTCGGGTTCCGGCGATTTCTTCGACCGATGGGGGTTGTTTGCGGATGCGCTCTCCGGGTCGTTTTCCAACATCTTTTTCGGTCTCTGTCTCCTCGTCATCTTCTGGAACGTGCTTCTCGCGTTCTTCAATCTGATTCCTATCCCGCCTCTGGACGGCTCGAAACTCCTGTACTCGCTTTTCGAGCTTCGCGAGGAAACGGTCCGATTTCTCGAGCAGTGGGGGTTCTTTATTCTCATTTTTATCGTGTTTTTCTTCTCCGCTCCGGTCTCGATCGTTCTCAATACCGCTCTCGGGTTCTTCTTCGGACTCCTGTTTTAGCGGCTCGGACATTTCTTTCGGATATCGGAGGAACCCCGTGTTGACAAGTTTCCCGCTTTCATCTACCATGGCTCATACGAGCGTTCAACGCTCTTTCGTTTTGTTGTCCTAAAGGAATGCCAACCATCAATCAACTCGTGAAGCGTGGAAGAACGACCGATGCCCGGAAATCGAAGTCTCCGGCGATGGCGTATTTTACGAATACCATCAAGAACCGAAAAACCTATTCGTGGAGCCCTTTCAAGCGTGGTGTCTGCGTGAAGGTGACGACGACGACCCCGAAGAAGCCGAACTCCGCTTTGCGAAAAATCGCCCGTGTCCGCCTTTCGAACGGCATGGAAGTCACGGCGTATATCCCCGGAGAGGGACACAACCTTCAGGAGCACTCCATCGTCATGATCCGTGGCGGCCGCGTGAAGGATCTTCCGGGTGTCCGGTACCATATCGTCCGCGGCGTTCTCGACTCCGCCGGTGTCCAGCGGAAGCAGAGCCGGTCGAAGTACGGTGCGAAGAAGGAGAAAAAGAAGGATTAGCCCGTTTCGTCTCTCGATGATTGGTCATTTTTATTCTGAACTATGCCTCGACGGAAGCGACAATATAAGAAACCTTGGCCGGCGGACGTGAAATATGAGAGCCCGCTTGTCGGTCATTTCGTTGGTCTCATCATGTGGAACGGGAAACGGAGCGTGGCCGAGCAGATCGTCTACGATGCGTTCGACGTCATCCATGAACGCACGAAGAAAGGCGGACTCAACACCTTCGAGCAGGCCATCAAGAACGTCTCGCCGCTCCTCGAGCTCAAGAGCCGTCGTGTCGGCGGAGCGAACTATCAGGTTCCGATTCCGGTTTCCGGCGATCGCCGGCAGACGCTCGCGATGCGGTGGATCCGCGACGCCTGCCGCAAGCGCGCGGGAAAGGCGATGGCGGAGAAGCTCGCCGACGAGCTTATCGAAGCTTCCAACAAGGCGGGAGCCGCGATGAAGAAGCGTGAAGAGGTGCATCGCATGGCGGAGGCGAACAAGGCATTCGCGCACTTCGCGTAAGCATCCGTTCCACATCCGCGCGAGGGACACTCGGATCGCTTTATTGCGGTCTTTGTGCTTATTGAAAGGGTATCTTATAGGTTTCGTATATAAATAAATCGGTAACCAAAGCATATGGCCAGGCTTCGCCCCATAAACAAGATCCGAAATATCGGCATCATCGCGCATATCGACGCGGGAAAGACGACGACCACGGAGCGCGTGCTCTTCTATACCGGTATCACCCACAAGATCGGCGAGGTGCACGAAGGTGCGGCGACCATGGACTGGATGGAGCAGGAACGCGAGCGCGGTATCACCATCACGTCGGCCGCCACGACCTGCTTCTGGAAGGATCATCAGATCAACATCATCGATACTCCCGGGCACGTGGACTTCACCGTCGAGGTGGAGCGCTCTTTGCGCGTCCTTGACGGCGGAGTCGTCGTCTTCGACGGCAAGGAGGGTGTCGAGCCGCAGTCCGAGACCGTGTGGCGTCAGGCGGAGAAATATCATGTCCCGCGTATCTGCTTCATAAACAAGATCGACAAGGAAGGCGCCGATTTCTTCGTGGCGCTCGAATCGATCTGGAACCGTCTCACTCCGAACGCGGTGGCGATGCAGATTCCGCTCGGCGAACGCGGCGATTTCTACGGCGTCGTCGACCTCCTTACCATGAAGGCGTATACCTTCGATGGGGAGATGGGGGAAAAAGTGATTGAAATCGCCATTCCGGACGAATATGCCGACCAGGCGAAGAAATGGCGCGAAACGCTCGTCGAGAAGATTTCCGAGACGGATGACGAGCTCGCGACGAAGTATCTCGGCGGAGAGGATATCTCTCTCGATGAACTCAAATCAGCGCTCCGAAAAGCGGTTATCGAGGTGCGGCTCGTTCCGGTGTATACCGGTACCGCGCTCCGCAACAAGGGGGTACAGCTCGTGCTCGACGCGGTCATTGATTTCCTTCCGGCTCCGTCCGACATTCCGGCGGTGATCGGGGAGAACGTGAAGACGGGCGAACAGATCCCGCAGGAGGCCAAGGACGAGGCTCCGTTCTCGGCGCTCGCGTTCAAGGTCGCGACCGACCCGTTCATCGGACAGCTCACGTTCTTCCGGGTGTATTCGGGAACCCTCAAAGCGGGGAGCTACGTGCTCAACTCGACCAAGGGCGAGAAGGAGCGCGTGGGCCGTATCGTCCGCATGCATGCGAACCATCGCGAGGAGATCGAGGACATCCACGCGGGTGACATCGGCGCTTTGGTCGGCATGAAGGTGACGACCACGGGGAACACGCTCTGCGATGTCGATCATCCGGTCCTTCTCGAGTCGATCACGTTCCCGGAGCCGGTCATCGATATCTCCATCGAGCCGAAGACGAAGGCCGACCAGGAGAAGATGGGCGTCGCGCTCAAGAAACTTTCCGAAGAAGATCCGACCTTCCGTGTCCACACCGACGAGGAGACGGGGCAGACCATCCTTTCCGGCATGGGTGAGCTCCATCTCGATATCATCGTCGACCGCATGAAACGGGAATTCAAGGTCGAGGTGAACGTCGGTCGTCCGCAGGTGGCGTACCGAGAGACGATCCGCGAAAAGGCCGAAGCCGAAGGGAAATATATCCGTCAATCCGGAGGTCGCGGTCAATACGGTCATTGCTGGCTCCGCGTGGAGCCGCTCGAGGCGGGGAAGGGATACGAATTCGTCGACGAGATCAAGGGAGGTGTCATTCCGCAGGAATTCATCAAGCCGATCGATCGCGGCGTATCCGAGGCGATGCAGACGGGCGTGCTTGCCGGGTATCCGATGGTCGACGTGAAAGTGACGCTCTACGACGGGTCGTTCCATGATGTCGACTCTTCGGAGGCCGCCTTCAAGATCGCGGGTTCCATGGGCTTCAAGGAGGCATCGCGTCGTGCGAAACCGGTTCTTCTCGAACCGATCATGAACGTGGTCGCGATCACTCCGGAGCAGTTCATGGGCGATATCGTCGGTGACCTCAATGCGAAACGCGGCATGATCCGGGAGATGCACGACCGCGGGGAAGGGAACGCGCGCGTAAAGGAAATCCATGCCGATGTGCCGCTCGCGTCCATGTTCGGTTACGCGACCCAGCTCCGGTCCATGTCCCAGGGACGGGCGAGCTATTCGATGGAATTCGGCCATTACGCCGAGGTTCCGACGAATGTCGCGACCGAAATCATCGGAACCAGGCAGGGCATGATGGCGAAGGGCGGGGAGGCATAAGACGACTCGGTCGGGTATCGGCCGGCGGGGTTGACAAAAGGAATCGCTTCGGTTAGGATTCGAAATGATGTTTTCCCTGAGGAATTCGGAGTTTTCGTTTCCGAACGACGCAGGGATCTCGTAGGGCGTAACATAATATAATTCGCTATCTCAAAGCTATGGCGGAACAGTTTCAGCGGACTAAACCACACGTCAACGTCGGGACCATCGGTCACGTCGACCACGGAAAGACCACCCTTACGGCGGCGATTTTGAACGTGCTCTCCTTCAAGGGGTTCGCGAAGGTGAAGGGTATCGACGAGATCGACAAGGCTCCGGAAGAGAAGGAGCGCGGAATCACCATCGCGACGGCGCACTGTGAATACGAGTCCGATGCCCGTCACTACGCGCATGTCGACTGCCCCGGGCACGCCGACTATATCAAGAACATGATCACCGGTGCCGCCCAGATGGACGGTGCGATCCTCGTGGTTGCCGCGACGGACGGTCCGATGCCGCAGACCCGCGAGCACATCCTTCTCGCGCGCCAGGTCGGTGTCCCGGAGATCGTCGTTTTCCTCAACAAGGTTGACATGGTGGATGATCCGGAACTCGTCGACCTCGTCGAGGCCGAAGTCCGCGAGCTTCTCACGAAGTATGAATTCGATGGCGACAACGCCGCCGTGATCCGCGGATCCGCGCTCAAGGCGCTCGAGGCGAAGTCGATCGACGACGAGGGTGCGAAGCCGGTGCTCGACCTTATCGCTGCGCTCGATACCAAGATTCCGGAGCCGGTCCGCGATACGGAAAAGCCGTTCCTCATGCCTATCGAGGACATCTTCTCGATCGAGGGTCGTGGAACCGTCGTGACCGGTCGCATCGAACGCGGTACGGTGAATATCAACGAGGAAGTCGAGATCGTCGGCCTCAAGGACACCACGAAGACGGTCGTGACCGGTATCGAGATGTTCAACAAGCAGCTCGACAAGGGAACCGCCGGTGACAACGCCGGACTCCTTATCCGCGGTATCAAGAAGGACGACGTGGAGCGCGGACAGGTTCTCGCGAAGCCGGGCTCGATCACGCCGCACACCGAATTCGAGGGCCAGGTCTACATCCTCACGAAGGAGGAAGGTGGACGCCACACCCCGTTCTTCAAGGGATACAAGCCGCAGTTCTATATCCGAACCACGGACGTCACCGGTGAAGTCGAACTTCCGGAAGGGAGCGAGATGGTCATGCCGGGCGACACGGTTTCTCTCAAGATCAAGCTTATCGCTCCGGTTGCTATGGAAGAGGGGATGCGTTTCGCGATCCGCGAGGGCGGACGGACCGTCGGTGCCGGTGCCACGACGAAGATCATCAAGTAAGTTTGTCCCTTTCTGGGAATTGCGCGGGCGGAGATGCTCTGCTCGCAACTATTCCCCGAAAAGTCTCTCGGACGGCGGGTGAATAACCATCAAGAAACGACAATGGCGAAAAAAGCGAATCATGAGGAAGGGACGCGGATGCGCGTGAAAATCAAGGCGTACGACCACAAGGTGATCGATCAGTCTGCCCGGAAGATCGTCGAAACCGCGGAACGGAGCGGTGCGAGCATCACGGGCCCGGTGCCGCTTCCGACGGAGATCCACAAGGTGACGGTGAACCGATCCACGTTCGTGCACAAGAATTCCCGTGATCAGTACGAGATGCGCGTGCACAAGCGGCTTATCGATATCGTGAATCCGACCCCGAAGACCATCGACTCGCTTACGAATCTGGATTTGCCGACGGGGGTGGACGTGGAGATAAAGATGTAGTAGGGTTATACAATCAATACAAAACTCGTTAAAGTCCCGGATTTCCGGGATACTGAACGGGCCAGTCGCGAAGGGCGGTTTGGCTGACAAGAAAACCGGCCTTTTGTTTATCGGAATCACGCAGAAACGGTTATGAAATTCCTCATCGGAAAAAAACTCGGAATGACGACGCTTCACGAAGGTGCGGTCGCGGAAAACGTGACGCTTGTTTCGTGTGAGCCGAATACGGTGACGTTGGTTCGGACGGTCGAGCGTGACGGATATGCCGCCGTTCAGGTTGAGGCGAAAAAGACCGCCCGGAAGACGGTGAAGCGGGAATTCCGCCCACCGTTCACCGCGAAAGGGAAGGACGAAGCGGTCGCTACGGCGATTCTCGGCGAAGCGAAAGTCGGCGACTCGGTTTCCGTGTCGGCGTTCGAGGCCGGAGACATCGTGGATGTCATCGGGGTCACGAAAGCGAAAGGATTCCAGGGCGTCGTGAAGCGGCACGGATTCGGCGGGCAGACGACGAGTCACGGTCGGAAGCATGATATCCGAAAGCCGGGTTCGATCGGAGCCACCTTTCCGGAACACGTCGTCAAGGGACGCCGCATGGCCGGTCGGATGGGCGGTGCGAATTTCACCGTCCGCGGTCTTCGTGTCGTTTCCGTCGATATCGAGAAGGGTCTCATCGCACTTCGTGGCGCGGTTCCCGGTGTGAACGGGGGGCTCGTCGGCATTCGGGGGATGGGGAAAAAAGTCGGTGGGAAATAAGGGATGTATATCGAGACTATGTTGAAAGCTCCGCTCTACAATGTGAAAGGCGAGAAGAAAGGGGACATCGAGCTTCCTGAATCGGTTTTCGGAATGCCGTCGAACGATACGCTTCTGCATCAGGTTTACGTCGCCATTTCCGCGAATCTTCGGAATCCGATCGCGCATACGAAGGATCGCGGGGAGCGCGCAGGAACCGGAAAGAAGCCGTGGAAACAGAAGGGAACGGGTCGTGCTCGTGCCGGATCAGTCCGAAGTCCGCTTTGGAGAAAGGGTGGCGTGACGTTCGGACCGACGAAGGACCGGAACTTCTCGAAGGAAACGAATCGGAAGATGCGGCAGAAGGCCCTGTGTGTCGCGCTGTCTGAGAAGCTTCGCGCGGAGAAGATACGGGTCGTCGATACGTTTTCTTTCGAGACGAAGAAGACCAAGGAATTCGCCGGATTTCTCGATGTGCTCGGCGTCCGCCCCGGAAAGGCGCTTCTCGGATTCTCGACATCGGAGCGCGATATCGAACGGATGAGCCGGAACATCGACAAGACGACGAACGTGCTCTCGGAAAACATGAGCGTCTATGATCTCCTGAATCATGAGTTTCTCGTGGTGAGCAAGGAGACGGTCGCGATGCTTTCCGCGCGGTTTTCGAAAGAAAAACAATCTTCCGCTCAATAGATCTTCTTATGGCATTATTTGAGAAAAAAGAGGACAAGACGGTGAAGGCCGACATCACGAAGCTGGCGGAGTCGCTTCCTGCGCAGACGCTCGCCAACCGCGTGCTGCTCTCGACGCGCGTCACGGAAAAGGCGTATCTTTTGAACGCGCAGAACCAGTACGTATTCCGGATTCCGAAAGGGGCGACGAAGGACGAGGTCCGACGGTCGATTGAGACGGCGTATGGCGTTCATGTCGAGAAGATCCGGACGATAAACATCCCGCCGAAAGCGAAGATGTCCGGTCGTTCGGTCGGATTCAAGTCCGCTGTTCGGAAGGCTATCGTGACGCTTCCGAAAGGCGAAGAGATCCCGATGTTTAAAGGCGCATAGAGTAACGGTATGGCGATCAAGATCTACAAAAAGAATGCAGCCGGACGTCGGTTCATGTCCATCGTGAAGCCCGACCAGGTTTCCGCGTCGGTTCCGGAGAAATCGCTTCTTCGTCCGATCAAGAAGAACGGGGGACGGAGCAACGGAAAGATTTCCGTACGGCACCAAGGCGGTGGTCACAAGCGGATGTACCGGTTGGTCGATTTCCGACAGGATAAGCTTGATATTCCCGGGAAGATCGCGCAGATCGAGCGGGACCCGAACCGTTCCGCACTGATTGCATTGGTGCATTACAAGGACGGAGAAAAGCGCTACATAGTCGCGACTGCCGGGATGAAAGTCGGTCAGGAGGTCGTCTCAGGGGAAGCGGCTCCGATCGCGGAAGGGAACCGGATGAAAATCAAGAATATTCCGACCGGGACGACCATTTCCAGCGTCGAGATGCGGATCGGCCGCGGCGCGCAGATCGTCCGAAGCGCCGGATCGTCCGCGACCCTCATGGCCCTTGAGGGCGAGATGGCTCAGGTGAAGCTCGCGTCCGGAGAAGTCCGTCTCATTTCCAAGGAATGTTACGCGACGATCGGACAGATTTCCAACTTTGAGCACGGAGTCGAACGTATCGGCAAGGCGGGACGGAATCGATGGAAAGGGAAGCGCCCGACGGTCCGCGGTTCCGCCATGAACCCGGTTGACCATCCGCACGGAGGCGGTGAAGGACGCCAGCCACTCGGTATGCATCCGAAGACGCCATGGGGAAAGCCGGCGCTCGGAAAGAAAACGAGGAACCCGAAGAAGGCGAGCGGGAAGTATATCGTGAAGCGGAGGACGAAGAAATAAGTCAAAGCCACTATGAGCAGAAGCCTGAAAAAAGGACCATACGTAGACCCTCGCGTGCTCAAGAAGCTCGAAGGGAAGAAGGTCGGTGACAAGGGAGTCATCAAGACCTGGTCGCGTGCCTGCGCCATCTCTCCAGAAATGGTCGGATTCACTTTCGGTGTCCATAACGGACGGGAGCATATCCCGGTGTATGTCACGGAGGAGATGGTCGGACACAAGTTCGGGGAATTCTCGCCGACACGGAAGTTCGTCCGACACGGAGGAAAGATGCAGAAGGAACAGGAAGCCGCCGCCAAACAGCGCGAATTGGATGCCGCGAAGGCCGCGAAGGCCGCCGCTGCCGGAACGAAGAAATAATCAGAGAGGATCAATCGTGCATATGCAAGTCGTCGCACATCTCAACAATCTGAAGGTCGCTCCCCGGAAAGTCCGTCTCGTGGCGCACTCGATTTCCGGTATGACCGCCGACGAGGCGCTTGTCGAACTCGGGAAGCAGGTGAAACGATCGTCCGAGCCGATGGAGAAACTCCTCCGGAGCGCGATCGCGAACGCGGAACACAACTTCGGGCTCGATCCGTCGAATCTGTTTGTGCTT
This sequence comes from uncultured Bdellovibrionales bacterium, assembly GCA_964450795.1. GTDB lineage: Bacteria > Patescibacteriota > Minisyncoccia > Moranbacterales > UBA1568 > JAGOTT01. Next base: position 13,843 of record CAYVDI010000003.1, on the reverse strand, counting down.
TCGGTGACCGTCGGTGACGGAGCCCGTCTCAAGCGGTGGCAGCCGCGCGCGTTCGGACGTGCGAATCCGATCATCAGGCGTCTTTCGAAGATAACCCTGACGCTCGAGGAGACGATCGAGGGACTGAACCGGAAGGATGTGACGAAACGGCACGAGGCGAAGAAATTCGAATCCGTCGAACCGACGGAACCGGAGGAGAAGCCGAAAGAAGGGAACACGCTTCTCGAGGCCGAGGAAAAGAAGGAAGTAAAAAAGGATATTTCGATGAAGCAGGAAATGAAGGATCGGAAGAACGCAGTCAAACGGGTTTATCAACGAAAATCATTCTAAACTTGTCGCTATGGGACAGAAGGTTCACCCAATCGGATTCCGGCTCGGTGTGACGGCAGGATGGAAATCCCGCTGGTTTGACGCGCGAAATTTTCAGCGGAAGCTTCGCGAGGACGTCGAGATTCGGGAATTTATCGTGAAAAAATGGAAGGCGGCCGGCATTGCCGACGTGCATATCGACCGTTCCGCGAGCGCTATCCGCGTCACCATCTTCTCTTCCCGTCCCGGCGTGCTTATCGGTCGTGGAGGATCGGGCGTCGAGGATCTGACGCGTATCACGAAGCACCGGTTCTTCCCGGGGAAACGGGTCGACCTCAAGGTCGATGTCCAGGAAGTGAAATCCCCGGACGAGAACGCGATGCTCGTGGCGCAGTCCGTCGCCGAGCAGCTTGAGAAACGTATGCCGTTCCGCCGCGCTCTCAAGGGAACGATCGAGAAGGTGATGGCGAACAAGAGCGTCGAGGGAGCGAAGATCGAGATTTCCGGACGACTCGGCGGCGCCGAAATGTCCCGACGGGAATGGACCGCGAAGGGGAAGATCCCGCTTCACACGCTTCGTGCCGACATCGATTTTGCCCGATATGAGGCAAGGACGACGTACGGAGTCATCGGAGTGAAGGTATGGGTTTTCAAGGGTGAGAAATTCGAGTCCAAGGAACGGACGGAGGAATAAAAGGATAATAAGAGAAGTGAGGAATCAACCGTATGCTGCTCATGCCGAGAAAAGTGAAACACCGGAAGATTCACCGCGGCGGATGGCCGAAGGGGCCGACGACCGCGGGTGCTCGCGTGAGTTTCGGGAGCTTCGGCCTCAAGGCCGTCGAGACCGGACTCGTTTCCGCTCGTCAGATCGAGTCGGCGCGGCGTGCTATCACCCGGTTCATCCATCGTGGAGGAAAGGTATGGATCCGCATTTTCCCCGATAAGCCGATGACCAAGAAGGGCGAGCAGACGCCGATGGGAAAGGGTAAGGGGTCGGTTGACCATTATGTCGCGAAGGTGACCGCAGGAAAGGTGCTCTTCGAGCTCGACGGTGTTCCGCGCGAGACGGCGATGGAGGCGATGCGGCTCGGTTCGCACAAGCTTTCGGTGAAGACCAAGTTCGTCGATCGTCACGGCAACGAATAAGAATACGGTTATGAAGATGAAAGAATTGCGGGAAAAATCGTCCGGTGAACGCGAGAAGCTCCTTCTCGAGCTTCGGAAGAAGGAGCGGGAACTCCGGTTTTCCATCGCGGGTCGCGAGACGAAGAATCACCGGGAAATACGCGAGGTGAAGAAGGATATCGCGAGACTACTTACGCTCGACGGTGAAGGGGCATTAACGGCATAAACGTATGGCAATGGGAAAGACGACCAAAGAAAAAATCGTTTCCAAGGCACCGAAGCTCTCGGGCGTCGTTTCGAGTGTCGCGATGGAAAAGACGATTACGGTAGCCGTCGATACGCTCAAGACACATCCGAAGTACGGGAAGAAATACCGGTCGACGAAGAAATATCTCGTGCATGCGCCGGAAGGGAATTACAAGGTCGGTGATACCGTGTTGTTCCGCGAATGCCGTCCGATGAGCCGGAAGAAGCGGCACGAAGTGGTCTCTTCGGAAACGGCGAAATAAGTCCTTGGGAAAGCGACGATTATGATTCAGGCAGAAACAAGATTGAAGGTGGCTGATAACTCCGGCGCGAAGGTGATCGAGTGCTTCAAGGTGCTCGGTGGCACGCGGCGGCGCTATGCGGCTGTCGGCGATGTCGTGGTTGCCTCGGTGAAGTCCGCCGAACCGCGGGGTATGGTGAAGAAGGGTGACAAGGTCCGCGCGGTCATCGTCCGTCAGTCCCGCGAGTACCGTCGGAAGGATAATTCCTATATCCGGTTCGATGAGAACGCCGCGGTGATCGTCGATGCGAACGGAATCGATCCGAAAGGAACCCGCATCTTCGGACCGGTGGCGCGCGAACTTCGTGAGAAGGGATTTTCGAAGATCGTATCGCTCGCGCAGGAAGTTCTGTAATTGCATGACTATGAAGCTGAAAAAAGGTGACGAAGTCGAGGTGATCGCCGGGAAGGACCGCGGAAAGCGCGGGAGGATTTCTTCCGTGCTTCCGAGCGAGGACAAGGTGGTCGTCGATGGCGTGAATGTCATGAAGAAACACCGGAAAGCCCGTCGCGACGGCGCGAAGGGTGAGCGTGTCGAGATGCCGTTTCCGATCCATGTCTCGAACGTCATGCTCGTGTGTCCCCATACCGGAAAACCAACACGGATCGGATATGCGACCGAAGGCGGGGAGAAGGTCCGGATCAGCAGGAAGTCGGGGAAGCAGATTTAAGGAATTGTGGAAGGATCGATTATGAAACAGCCGATCATGAAAGTGAAATATCAGGAAGTGCTTCCGGAGCTCAAGAAGACTCTTGGTCGTGAGAATATTCTCTCGCTCCCGCGTATCTCGAAGGTGACGGTGAACGTCGGTCTCGGGAAGTTCCTGAAGGAGCAGTCCCGCGTCGATGAGATCATCGAGTCGTTGACCGCGATCACCGGGCAGAAGCCGGTCATGATGAAGGCGCGGAAGGCGATCGCCGGGTTCAAGATCCGTGAAGGGCTTGAAGTCGGAGTGAAAATCACGCTCCGCGGGCGGCGCATGTGGCAGTTTCTGGATCGTTTCCTCCTTGCTACCCTTCCTCGCGTCCGTGACTTCCAGGGTATCCCGGTGAGCTCGGTCGATGCGGGCGGGAACTGCAACATCGGTCTTCGCGAGCACATGATCTTCCCGGAAATCATTCCTGAGAAGGTGCAGACGATATTCAGCCTCCAGATCGTCGTGACGACGACAGCTACGAGTCGGGAGGACGGTGAGGCCCTCTTCCGGGCACTCAAGTTTCCGTTCCGGACCGAGGAATAATCAGACGATTTTTCAAAAACGTATCTCTTATGGCGAAGACTTCAGTACAAGCAAGAGCTGAGAAACACCCGAAATTCTCGACGCGAGTCGTGAATCGGTGTTGGAAGTGCGGACGGAAACACGGGTATCTCCGTCGGTATGATCTCTGCCGTATCTGCTTCCGGGAATTGGCCTCGAAAGGCGAGATTCCGGGCGTGCGGAAGGCTTCGTGGTAATTGATTGAAAAGCTTATAACTCTTCGCTGCCGGTTTTTTCGGGGATGGTCCGGAAAGAACCTACGGCGAAAAGCTATAAGCTGAAAGCTCGAAATTATGTTAGACCCAATCGCAGACATGCTGACTCGGATCCGGAACGCCCAGAGGGCGGGACATAAGACGGTGTCCGTTCCGGGATCGAAGATGAAACTCGCCATCCTTCGGGTTCTTGAATCGCGCGGGTTCATCGGAAGCATCCTCAAGGAGACGGATGGTCCGAAGGAGAATCTGGTCATCACGCTCAAATATTCCGAAAAGACTCCGCTTCACCGTGATCCGGCCATACAGGAGCTTCGTCGCGTGAGCAAGGAAGGAAACCGTGTGTATGCGAAGAATGGGGAAATACGGAAAGTGAAGAACGGATATGGGATCGCGGTCATTTCCACTTCGAAGGGAGTGATGGCCGGCGAGGACGCGTACCGGCAGGGGCTGGGCGGGGAGTATATTTGTGAAGTGTGGTAAGAATCAGCTAGAGTTCTGTCTTATGAGTCGAATCGGAAAAAAACCAGTTGAAGTCCCTGCGGGTGTCGAGGCGACCCTCCGGGCGAACGTGATTTCCGTAAAGGGTCCGAAAGGAACGCTTTCCTTCGCGCATCATCCGGACGTTTCCGTGGCGCTTTCGGAGAATGTGTTCACGGTCTCGAAGGTCGGAGAAGCGAAGCGCGCCCAAGCCATTTGGGGAACGACCGTGAAGGTGATCGCGAACATGATCGAGGGGGTGACGAAGGGATTCGAGAAGAAGCTTGAGTTGAACGGCGTCGGATTCCGCATGGCCGTCCAGGGGAAAAAACTCAATCTCGCACTCGGGTTTTCGCATCCGGTCGAGGTGGCGATTCCGGATGGGCTCGAGGCGAAGATCGAAGCGAATATGCTCGTTCTCTCCGGTATCGACAAACAGAAAGTCGGACAGTTCGCGGCGGAAGTCCGTGGTCTGAAGCCGGTTGAGCCGTACAAGGGCAAGGGCTTCAAATACGAGGGCGAGGTCGTCCGAAGAAAGGAAGGAAAGAAGGCCTCCGCCTAATATGAGATGCTGAACCAACGAATATGATAAAGCAAGTATCAAGAAAAAACGGTCGGACGGCCCGCGCGCGAAGGGTTCGGGCGAAGATTTTTGGGACAGCCGAGTGCCCGAGACTTTCCGTTTTCCGGAGCCTCCGGAACGTTTCTGTTCAGGTGATCGATGATGCGGTTGGTCGGACTCTCGTGTCCGGTGATATCCGTGAGCTTGGAAAAAAGGCGAAAAATACGGTCGAAGGGGCGCTCGTTCTCGGAAAACTTATCGGAGAGAAATGCACGAAGGCAGGGATAACATCGGTCGTTTTCGATCGTTCCGGTTACCGGTATCATGGGAAAGTGAAGGCCGTGGCGGAAGGCGCCCGGGAAGCCGGACTTAAGTTCTAAACGGTTGGAAAGTGTATGGCAAAGCAGATGAAAAGAGGCGGAAGGAGAGAGAAACCGGAGTTCGATCAGAAACTCCTCAATCTTGCCCGTGTCACGCGTGTCGTGAAAGGCGGACGCCGTTTCCGTTTCCGTGCGACGCTTGTCATCGGGAATAGGAAAGGGAAGGTCGGCGTAGGTGTCGCAAAGGGCGCCGATGTCTCCGATGCCATCCAGAAAGCTTTCAACGATGCGAAGAAAAGCATGATTTCGGTGACATTGGTCGGCGGAACCATCGCGCATGACGTGTACGCGAAGTATGGAAGCGCGAAGGTGATGCTGAAACCGGGGAAAGAAGGACGCGGGCTTATCGCCGGCGGGGCGGTACGCGCGGTCATGGATCTTCTCGGCGTGAAGGATGTCGTCTCGAAATCCCTCGGATCGTCGAACGCTCTCAATCTCGCCCGTGCGACTGCGCTCGCGCTCGGCGAACTCCGGAATGTTCCGGATCCGGTTGATACCGTGTCCTCCGAGGAAAAACCGAAGACAGTGAAGACAGAGTCGAAGAAATAAGCTATTCTGAACGTATGCAGATTCATACTCTTTCAGTCGAGAAGAAAAAGGGGCGCAAGCGCGTCGGTCGCGGCGGTCGGCGCGGAACCACGTCCGGAAAAGGGACGAAGGGCCAGAAGGCGCGTACCGGCGCGAGCGTCGATCCGCTCTTTGAGGGTGGTCGCACTACGCTGCTTGAGCGCATGAAGAAGGTGAAGGGTTTCAAATCTCCGAAACCGAAGCGTGTGACGCTTACGCTCGCGTTTCTCGAGAAGCATTTTTCCGCCGGTGAAGAAGTGAGTCGGGCGACGATTCTCGGAAAGAAGCTCTTTTCTCCGAAACATGTGACCGGCGGATTCAAGGTCGTTGGGAGCGGAACGCTCTCAAAATCGCTTTCGTTCGACGCGAAGATTCGATTCTCCGACACCGCGCTTGATCTGGTGAAGAAGGCAGGGTGCACGATCCGCGAGGCGGAATAGGGAGTCTTTTTTTCGGTGCCAGAAAAAGAAACACATTTTCTTTCAGTCCATGATGCAGGCTTTGCGACAAATCTGGGCCGTATCCGAGCTTCGGGAGAAGATGCTCTTCATTCTTGCGATGCTCGTCGTCTATCGCTTCGCTGCCAATATCCCGCTTCCCGGGGTCGATGTTCTGGCTCTCCGGCAGATGTTCGAAGGCAATCAGCTTCTTGGTCTTTTGAATCTGTTTTCCGGCGGCGGTCTTTCGAATATTTCCGTCGTTCTGCTCGGGGTCGCGCCCTATATCACCGCATCCATCATCATGCAGCTCATGACGATGATTTCACCGCAGCTCGAGAAGCTGTACAAGGAAGAGGGTGAAGCGGGTCGGCAGAAGTTCAACATGTGGACAAGGTGGCTTACTGTTCCGCTTTCCCTTATCCAGGCGTTCGGCATGATCTCCCTTCTTCGTTCACAGAACGTGTTGACCGGGCTCTCTCCGTTCATGATGGTCGCCATGATCGTGACGGCTGCCGCGGGGACGGTATTTCTCATGTGGATCGGGGAACTCATCACGGAAAAAGGGCTTGGAAACGGCGTATCTATAATGATTTTTGCCGGTATCATCGCAGGGCTTCCAACGAAGTTCTCCCGTTTCCTTTCCACGTGGGATGCGTCGCAGGCGTTCTCATACCTGGTATTTTTCGGTATCGCGCTCATCACGATCGCGGCGGTGGTACTCGTCAACGACGGACAGCGGATCATCCCGGTCTCGTATGCGAAACGGTTGCGGGGAAGCCGCGTGTACGGTGGTGCGTCGACGCATCTCCCGCTCCGTGTCAATCAGGCCGGCGTCATCCCGATCATCTTCGCGGTGTCGATCATCCTCATCCCGAGCATGATCGCGAGCTACCTGTCCCAGAGCGGAGGAGGAAAAGTCGCGGATATTGCCGTTTCCGTGAATACGTTTCTCCGTGACCCGTGGGTTTATGCCGGGCTTTACTTCGTCCTTGTCGCGGTCTTCACGTATTTCTATACGGCAGTCATCTTCGATCCGTATAAGATTTCGGAGAATCTTCAGAAGCAGGGAGGATTCATTCCTGGAATCCGACCGGGGACCGCGACCGCGGAATATCTCGGGCGTATCATCAATCGGATAACCCTTGCCGGAGCCGTTTTTCTCGGTTCGGTGGCGGTATTGCCAGTCGTGGTGCAGAACGTGACGAACATTCAGGCGTTGACGCTCGGGGGCGTCTCCGTGCTTATCGTCGTTTCCGTAGTCCTTGAGATGATGAAGCAGATGCAAGGGCAGCTTTCGATGCGGAACTACGACGGATTTTAGGGTTCATTCTTAGGATCCATCACGGAAATGTCCCAGGAAAAAAGACCGTACGCATATATCCTTCTCGGCCCTCCCGGGAGCGGGAAGAGCACGCAGGCGGACATCTTCAAGCGTGAGCTCGGATCGGCGCACATCGATATGGGAGCCGCGCTTCGAAAAACCGCTTCGGAACCGACTCCGATCGGAGAGATGCTCCGGGAAATCATCTACGAAAAGCATGCGCTGGTTCCGGACGGAGTGGTACGATCCGTTCTCGAAGGGGAGCTTCGCAAGACGGATCCGGAACAGTCTGTCGTCGTCGATGGCGCTCCGCGGCGGGAGAGTCAGATACATGACACCGTTTCCGCGCTCATTTCTTCCGGAAAAAGCTTTCATGGAGCCATTTTTATCGAACTTTCCGAAGAAGAATCAGTAAAGAGAATATCCTGTCGATTCTCGTGCTCATCGTGCGGCGAGAAACTTATCCTCGGTAAAGATATCGAGACGAAAGAATCCGCGTGTCCAAAATGTGGTGGAACGGTGACGCAGCGTGCCGATGATACGCCGGACGGGGTTCGGACGCGCTGGCGGATATTCCATGATGATACGCTTCCGGTTCTCGAACATTTTTCACGGGAAGGGAAGCTTCTCCGCGTGTCGGGCGAGAAGGGCGCGGAGGAGATTTTTTCCGATATCCGATCGAAACTGTTTTCCTTGGAAAAGTAGCGTCCTATGAACGACTGGATAAAAACCGAAGCGGAACTCGACGGACTTCGCGAGTCCGGGAGACGACTTGCGGCGGTCGTCACAGAACTGTCGGCGATGGCGGTTCCCGGAACGACTACCGCCACTCTCGGCGATGCGGCGGATACGCTTATCCGAAAACAGGGAGGAGTACCGATCTTCAAAGGGTATGGAGCGGAATGGGGAAAACCTTTTCCGGCGGTCGTGTGCCTCTCTTTGAATGACGAAGTGGTTCACGGGATTCCGTCCGCGTCCCGCACGCTTTCCGAGGGTGATATTCTGAAAATCGATATCGGTATGCGGTTTCAGGGCATGGTCACTGATATGGCCCGGACTTTCCCTATCGGTGTCGTTTCTGATTCTGCTTTTAGGCTTATAAAAGCCACAAAAGAAAGCCTTGATCGTGGGATAGCGAGCATCCGTTCCGGCGCGAAACTGTCGGATTACGCCCGCTCCGTGGAGTCACGCGTGCATGCGGACGGGTTTTCCATCGTGCGCGATCTTGTCGGGCACGGGGTCGGGCGGGAGCTTCATGAAGAACCGCAGATCCCGAACTATTTCATTCGTGGAATGGAAAATTTTTCGTTCCGAAAAGGAATGGCGGTCGCTCTTGAACCGATGGTGAATGAAGGTTCCTTTCTTGTGAAACTTTCCCCGGACGGATGGACGTATGTCACCAAGGACGGGAAACTCTCCGCTCACTTCGAGGACACCGTCATCGTGACGGACCACGGAACGGAGATCGTCACGCGAATATGAAAGAGACCTTGAAAGATATCGACGGGAAGAATTTTCTTGGAATCGATTGGGGCGCGTCCGATGTCGGCGTCTCGTTTGCGGACGCGGAGACAAGGATCGCATTCCCGCTTTCCACGCTTCGAAACGATCGGAATCTCATCGGCGTTCTCGGAAGCATCGTCGTCGAGAAGAATATCGGGACGATCGTCATCGGTATTCCGTCCCATGTGAACCGGAAGAGCGTTTCATACGAAGGCGAAAAGCTCGGCTCCATTCTTGAAAAGCATTTTCCGGTGGCAGTTGCCTACCAGGATGAGATGTTTACGACCAAGATGGCGGAAGCGAATCTGAAAGAGCGTGGCATACGGCACATCGCCCGATTCGATGATATGGAGGCGGCCCGAATAATCCTCCAAGAATGGCTTGATAAAGCCTAGATTCTTCTAGAGAAGTTCGTGTCGTTCCCTCCGTTTCAGGTCGTCTATGAGTTTCTTGATGTCACTTGATTGATGTCGGTCGGCGATGAGAAGCGCGTCGGCGGTATCGACGATGACAAGGTCCTTCACTCCGAACGTCGTGATGGCCCGTTTTCGTGTTCCATAGATCAGATTCCCTTTTCCGTCGTATTCGATACAGTCGCCGGAGAGGACGCTGTCCTTTCCGTGACGTGTCTTGAAAAAATCGTAAAGCGATCCCCAACTTCCGATGTCGCTCCATCGTATGGGAGCGGGGACGACGATCCTTGATGATGACGGAAGTCTCTCCACGATGACCGGTTCGATCGCCTCATTCGGGGCTTTTTCGTAGATGTCGGCCAACACTTTCCGGGAAAGCGTTTTTTTGCGGATGCGCTCGGCGATGGTTCTTATGATGTTGCCTTGTTCGGGTGCGTATTCGTCGAACCAGCCGAGCATGCTCTTCGCCGAGAAGATGAAATATCCGGCATTCCAGAGATATCGCCAGTCGGAAAGGTAGGACTCGGCGGTGTCGCGATCAGGCTTCTCCTTGAATTCGTCGACGAAAAAGATGTCTCCCGACTTTGACATGGGAAGTTTCTCACCCATTCGTATGTAGCCGAGTCCGGTATCAGGGGATGTCGGATTGATGCCGACAACCGCGAGTTTTTCCGGGTTTTTCTCGACTGCGGAAAAAGCCGTTTTTATGGCGGAGGAGAATGCGTTTTCGTTTTCGATGGCGTGATCGGAAGCGATGGTCGCTATGGATGCGCCTGGAAACGCGGCCTCTATGGTGGATGAAATCAGTCCTATGGCAGGAGCGGTCCCTCTTGAAGTAGGCTCGATTATAAGCCTTTTTTCAGGAAACTTTGGAAGAATCTCCCGTATCTTTTTCCGATAGGATTCGTTGGTGGAGATGAACACCGAGGATTCTGGGACAATTTTTCTTGCCCGGTCGTACGTCTCCTCAAGGAGGGTTTTCTCCGAGAGAAACGCGTGAAATTGCTTCGGCTGGCTCTTTCGTGAAAGCGGCCAAAGTCTGGTTCCGGATCCTCCGGCCATGATGACGACAACGCGGGGTTTTTCTTGTTTCGGCATAGATTTTTTCGCAACGGAATCATAGGTGAAAAAAAACTGAAAGGCAAGGAGTCGCGACATTGAAAACCGCTGGCAGTAATCCTTGTTTTATGATAGTATTCCAGTGTTATCCTGTGGAACACAAACACATTTTTCTGTTGATTCCGTATGGCTGGCGCCGAGGGTGGAGAGGTATCTTCCGGGGGTCTTTCGGGTCTTGATCGGAAGGGAGCCCGAACCAAGAAAATAGTGATCGCACTTCTGTCTCTCATGATGGTCATGGGGGTGGGGTTCTTTTTGTGGTGGCGGTATTCTCACCGGGAAACACAGGGGCCAACGCAGGCCGCTCCTGTTTCGGTGAAACTGCCCGAACAGCCTGTTGCGACTGAGCCGACTCCCGAACAGCCGGCCTCTTCGATAGCGCCGTACCAAAGCGAGCGGTTCCGGGCCGGTGATATCGCGCTTGGCGGTGAGGCCGAGATCTTCGTTCCTGAGACAGACACGAATCCGCTTGAAATCGTATCCGTTCGTGGTGAGGCGTTTACGGAGAAAGGCAAGAACGGAGCGAAACTTGTCATCACCTGGGAAACGAACAAGCCGTCTCTTTCGGAAATTTCCTACGGAAAAGGGGTTGGCCAGGCGGACGGAGTTATCCGTGAGGAGAAGTACGGAACGAACCATAGCGTCGTTATCCCGGATCTTTCCCAGTCATCGACATACGTGTACGTGATCGTGAGCCGGGATAAATGGGGAAATGAAGCCGAAAGTGAGCCATACGCGGTCTATACCGGAGCAAGGGAAGTGTCGCTGTTTGAGCTCATTGCCGGAGCGGTCGGCGACGTGTTCGGATGGGCGGTTGACAAGTAGCTTGACGTGCTTCTGAAAAGACGATTTTTATGCTATAATTTGGGAAAATCCAGCCTCGAATTTGTAGAGGTTTTGACACTCTCATGACGGAGTATGTAAAACAAAAAAACTGGAAAAAATTCATACTCATCCTCGCCGCAGTCTTCGGAGCGGGGGTGCACATCTGGTGGCAGGGAAGCCCGGCACCGGTTTTTGCGCAATCACTCGACCAAATAAGCCTTTCACTTTCCCTGTTTGACGTGAAAAATGAACCGGTGAACGGAAAGTATCAGGTCCGTTTCGGAATCTACACGCAGGATCGGACGAACCTCGCTGTTTCCGATGCTTCCGGGAAAATCTGGGAGGAGACGAAGGAGGTCGAAGTGGTGAACGGCGTTCTTCGCACTTATCTCGGAAATCCGGTCGCGCTTCCTCTCGGAATATTCTCCGGAAACGGGGATTACTATCTCGGCGTAAAGATCGGGGATGACTCGGAAATGATTCCGAGAAAGAAGATCGCGTCGGTTCCTTCGGCACTCAATACGCGCTTCCTGGACGGCCGCGCTGTCGGAACAGCCGAAGGAAACATTTTCGTGCTCGGGAAAAAAGGGAAGGTCGACATGAAACTTCTTCCGACCGGAACAGGAACGAAACAGCTCGTATTGGGAAACGACGGACGGCTCCATGACCAGAACACCGATACCGGAACCAGCTCGACGGAATTCAATATCGGCTCGGGCTCGGGTGCCGGGGAAAATTTCTCACTCTCCGTCTCGGGCGATTCGGCGAAACCGTCGCTTCGGTACAACGGATCGCTCGGTGTGTGGGAGCTTTCGAATAACGGATCATCGTTCAGTCAGCTGCTGACCGGCGCGTCCGGATCATTCCTTCCGCTCTCCGGTGGAACGATGACGGGCGATATCGTCTTTTCGGGGACACAGTCGTTCACGAATCTCATCGATCTCGGTTCCGATACCGTCGGAAATTACGTTTCCTCGGTTTCCACCGGGAATGGTCTTACCGGCGGTTCCGTCGGATCGGAAGGTGCCGCGCTCACCCTTTCCGTCGATCTTCTCGATTCTGCTGATGGGACCGGGTTGAGCGCGTCCTCTTCCGGACTTGAATTCTCCGGTACTGGATCAAACGAGCTTTCGCTGCTTCAGGGATGTTCCGATGAGCAGCTGCTCAAATGGGACGAGGCCCTGTCTCAATGGATCTGTTCGAATGACCTTGGTGGCAGTACTGCAATCATCAACGTGAAGGAAGGAGCGACGATGTTTACGAATATCGATACGCTTGGTTTCACCGCGAACGACTTCAGCATCTCGACGGTTGGAACGGAAGCGATCGTTTCGATCGATTATGCGAATTCGGGAATCGCCAGGAAAAATCAGGCCGAGACCATAGCTGGAGTATGGACCTTCTCCAACGCTCTGGGTGTCGGATCGGGCGGCACCGGAGCGACCACCTTCACGTCGAACGGCGTCCTCTACGGCAACGGCT
>CAYVDI010000003.1:0-1193 GCA_964450795.1 uncultured Bdellovibrionales bacterium | reverse complement strand
GCCGATCTCACCGCCGCCCGCACCTGGACCTTCCCGAACGTGGATGGCACGGTCGCGACCCTGAACGGCGGACAGACCTTCACCTCCGCGACGTGGAACGGCACCGCGATCGGCGCGCAGTACGGCGGTACGGGTATCAATACCTCTGCATCCACCGGCGTGCCGACGATCTCCTCCGGATCGTGGAGCGTTGCGTCCTCTCTTGGTGTTACGCTTGGTGGCACGGGGACTGCTACTCAATTCACTACTGGTTCAGTTGTATTCGCGGGAGCAAGCGGTGTTTATTCTCAGGACAACGCGAACTTCTTCTGGGATGACACGAACAACCGTCTCGGCCTCGGCGACGTCACCCCCGACTCCGTTCTCGACATCCTCTCCTCCTCCGCCGCCCACACCTATCTCACTCTCGCCAACACGAACGCCGGCGACTACAACCCGGGGATTCAGTTCGAACTCACCGAAGGAACGAAGCTCTTCACTCTCGGTGTCGACGATTCCGACTCCGACAAGTTCAAGATCTTCGCCGGTTCCGACATCTCCGGAACCAACCAGTTCACGATGGATTCGACCGGAACCGTCAGCATCGCGAACCTGAATCTCGGCGCGACGAACTTCGATACGGATGCGGGTGCCGTGACCTGGATCGACATGCCGGTTACCTCCTCGGCGACCGCGGGGACGATTGAGAGTTACACCGCGATGCTCGACGGCAACGCCCTCCTCACCGTCTACGCCGAATCCGACGGAGCCGGATCCATCCAGAACAGCGGTGTCTCCATCGGAAACACCTCCCTTCAGACCGGAGCCAAGTTCGCCGTGACCCAAGCCTCTACCAGCACCACCGCCGGAACGCTCTACGGCATCTACAACAGCGTTTCCGACACCGGCATCGTCACCACTGGCACCGACACGACCTACGGAGACTACCTCTCCGCCACCCGCACCGGCGCCACCGGCGGCACCATAAACAGCTACGGCCAGTATGTCCTCCTCACGACCGATAACGCCGGAGCTGGAACTTCCACCGCCTACGGCAGTTACATCGATACCGGCGTCGCGGGAGCGACCAATGCCGACACCGTCTACGGCCAGTACATCACTACCGAGTCCAACGCCGGTACCGCCTACGGCCTCTATGTCGACGCGGGAACGGGAGCGGGAACCGAATATGCGGGTATCTTCATGAACGGGAA
>CAYVDI010000002.1:36576-43555 GCA_964450795.1 uncultured Bdellovibrionales bacterium | reverse complement strand
CGCAAAAGGCTATTTTTTCTTTGGAAAGCTGAAAAAATGATTATGCGCCATCCTTGAGGAGCTGTTTGAGGAGCTTCGGAAGCGGCATGGAAGCGGAACCGATGACTCGGTCGGCACCGCCATAGTAGATGAAGAGCTTGTTGCCGCGGACGACGGAACCGCAGGGGAAGACGACATTCGGTACGATGCCCTCGAGTTCGTACGGTTTCTCGGGTTGGAAGATCGGGTAGCGGCTCCGACCGATCACTCGTTCCGGGTGCTCGAGATCGAGAAGAAGCGCTCCGACACGGTAGTGGCTGTCATATTCGGAGACACCGTGGTAGAGGATGAGCCAGCCCTTCGCGGTCTTGATGGGAACGGAGCTGATGCCTATTTTCCGGCTGTCCCACATGCCTCGCCGGGGAAAGATGAACGGACGATGCGTCAGGAACCGGCTCTCGCCGTCGAATCCGAGGCCATCGAAGAGATTTATGTCGATCGACGGTTGGATGCGGTGAAGAAGGACGTACTTTCCGCGGATCTTTTCAGGGAAAAGGCAGGCGTCCTTGTCGTCGATTCCGGGCGGGGAGATGAGAACGGGAAAGGAGAACCGGTCGAATCGGCAGGAGAGGAAATCCTCGGCACTGATCGAAGCGAGGGCGACTCTCGGTGGTCCGGATGCGTCGACGGCGGTATAGAGCATGTGGTAGGTTCCGCCTATCCTCGTGATGCGCGGGTCCTCGACGCCCGAATTTCCCGGATTCACCTTGTGTTCGAACGGCGCGCGCGGGACGTAGGCGGGTTCGGGAGAACGTTTCGAGATGCGGAACCCGTCCTTGCTTTCGGCGTATCCGAAGATGGAGGTGTCATCCTGCCCCTGCGCCCGGTAGAGGAGGCGGATTTTCCCTCGGCCGTAGATCGCCGCGGGGTTGAAAACCGCCTTCGACTCCCATGGATTGGCCTCGACCGGCTCGAGGATCGGATTTCCGCGGAACCGTTCGAACGAAGGGTATTCTTCTGGCGGATCGGTGATGTCCGCGAGAATCTTCCGGAGGTCGCCCTTCGCGACGCAGGTGGTCGTGTCGGCGGCACCGTAGTAGAGGGAAACCGTATTTCCCTTTATTGTGGCTCCGGAAGGGAAGACAATGTCGCGGACCTTTCCATATTCCTCGTATTCTTCCTCGGGGACGAGAAGCGGCGCGCGCGACTTCCCAAGGATTTTCCGCGGGTCCTTCGCGTCGAGCAAGACCGCCTCGACGGTGAATATGGGATGGTCGGACCGGTAGTTCTGGATATAGGAGTAGAAGACGAGCCAGCCTTCTTTCGTTCGGATCGGTGGGGCGCCGAGCTCGATATGGTCGTCGTCGTGCCGCTGGAGCGGCAGGGCGTGGGAATCGAGTTTTTCATACCATCTGTTCCACTTCGCGTGATTCCAGAGGTCCTCTTCCGTGTCGAACGATGCGACGGCGATCTTGGCCGGCGGGAGATCGGTGTTCGCGGTAAGAATCGCCCAGAGTTTTCCGTCGATCTTCTCCGGGAAGAGTGCCATCGCTTTCGCGTTGAACGGAGTGACGAGGTGCCGCTCTGAAACTTTCTTGAAATTCTTGGAGAGAGCGACGCCTACCCGTATGCTTTCCGGGCCGAACGGAAAATCGGAAAGAGCGGTGTAGAATGTGTAGTATGTATCGCCGATTCGGGTGACGCGCGGATCCTCGCATCCGAAGCGGTCCCATTTTTCTTCGGGCGTGATGAAAGGTCGGTGGTTTTTGAAGTGTATGCCGTCGTCGCTTTCGGCATGCCCGATCGATGACATGGAGAGCCAGGGGCCGTCGTCATGGAGCAGCGGGAGCGATTGCGCCCGGTAGAGGAGGTGTGTCCGGGTCTTTTCCCGGATCGCACACCCGTTGAATGCTCCCTCGGCTTCCCAGGGCAGGTCGCTTTCCGGGACAAGGACGGGGTTTTCGAATGATCGTTCGAACATCGGCATAGGGAATTCCGTTACGAGAGAGTTATGGTTTTGAGTTTCGGTGTCTTGGCGTCACGAAGCGCGGAAAGGAATTGGTCGAGGGGCGCCGAGGCGACGGCGAGCGTCTTGTCGGATGCACCGTAGTAGACGAAGATTATTCCGTCTTTTATGACCGCTCCACAGACGTAGACGACGCCATGCTTGTGACCGTGGTTCTCGTAGTCGGTTTCCGGTTCGAGGACGGGCTCGGGTGAGCGGACGAGGATCGTTTCCGGGTGGCGGAGATCGAGGAGCATGACGCCGACCTTGTATTTGTTCGGGTCGCGTTCATCCATGGCGTGATAGAAGACGAGCCAGCCGGCGTCGGTCCGGATCGGCGGTGCGCCGACGCCTCGGACGACGTTATCCCAGCGCTCGGCGTCTTTCGGTCCGCGCCTCGGAGGCAGGCTGTCGATGATGATGTCGCCCTCGAGGGAATCGAGATATTCGATCCGGATTTCCGGGGAGATGTTGTGGAGGACGGCGAATTTCCCGTTTATCTTCTCGGGGAATATCACCCAGTTTTTCTGCATCGTTCCAGGTCTGGAGATAAGCTTCGGCGCGCTCCAATTCCAGCGCTTCTTCAGGAAATCAGTCGCCTTGATCGTCGTGAGCGCGACGCCCGGCGGGTGAATGCCATTGAAGGCGACGTAGGTCATGTACAGGGTGTCCTTGATGCGCGTGATCCGCGGATCCTCGCATCCGCCCCATCCGCCGCCGGAAAGATAGGGGAATGAGAAAGGCGGAGTGTCCTTTTTCCGATGATCGAACGGATTGGTCGGAACGAAGACGGGGTGGGACAGGCGCTCCGAAATTCCCGTGCCGTCATCGCTTCCGGCGTAGCCGAGAACGGAAATGCCGTCGTACCCTTGGGCCCGGTAGAGGAGATGGATCCGATCATTCAGAAAGACAGCGGCCGCGTTGAATGCGGAGAGGGCTTCCCATGAATGCTCGGCGCGCGGGGAAAGTATCGGGTTTTCGTGGTGTCGGGCGAGTCGATGCGGGACGGACGTGCGTGCCTGCGCTCGCGTTGTGATCTTTTTGGCGGGCCGTCTCTTTTTTTCGGGAGAGTATGTTTCCCAGAGCTTCGACATGGGGAACGTCTCGACATCCTCACCGTCGCGCTGGAAGTATCCGTAGAAATATTTTCCGACCTGTGCGCCGCCAAGCATCGAGACGCTTTTTCCGTACCAGCTTTGCGGTGCCGTCCAGAGCGGAGTGGAGCTTCTCCAGAGCAGGACTTCGGGATGTTTCGGATCGAACAGCGCCGCGCCGATCGTCAGGAGCCCCTGCTGGTTTTTGGCGGTATAGGCGAGAAGGATTCCGCGCTTCGTTTCAGTAGCGTAGAGCGGAGCGATCGAGGACGCGTCGAAAAGGCGCGGACGTACCTCGAGAATCACCCCGTGGTCGGTCCATTTTTTGAGGGTCTTGTCAGAAGTCGAAAGCGAGATGAATTTTCTTCCGCTTCCCGAGAACGCGGCGATGACGGAGGTCGATTTTTTTGATCGCGTGCCCGATGTTTTCGGAAGCGTGGCGAATACGGTCGGATGCGAAAAATTCCGGGTCGAGCCGAGAAGTTTCCACTCGAGCCCGTTTTTCGAGGAAGCGATCCCGAGCGATTCCCCGCCGTCCTTGAGAAAGGAAAGAAACAATTCTTTACCGATCCGACTGATGCGGAAATCCGAGGCCTCCTCGACTGACCGTTTTCCCCCGGTCTTCGTGACGAAAGCGACCGCCTTTCTGGTAGAGGTGAAGTTTGTGCCATCCTGGCTTTCCGCAAGACCGAGCGTCGAAGCTGATCCGATCCCGAAGCGGTAGAGGAGCGCGATCCTCTTTTCTCGTTCGAAAACGAAAAGCCCGAGATACCGGTGTTCCCTGTTCATATGTGTTTTTGACTCTCTGCCACCTTCATGATAGCATGACTCGCCCTCATAAAGAAGGTCCTCGTGGTATACTGTGAAAAACGGCATGATTCACATCCTCTCTTCTATTGAGACGTTTCTCCGGGTGCTCTCGGTCTCGGTTCCGCTCCCGATCTTCGTGTTCGTCGGGTCGTTCGTCGAAGAGGTCGTGAGCCCGATTCCGTCCGCGCTGGTCATGGGGCTTGCCGGATCGGCGTCAGCGGCGGATCGCTATCCGATCCAGTATCTCTTCCTGCTTTCCTTCGTCGGAAATTTCGGAAAAGTGCTCGGGGCGTGGATATACTATGTCATCGGCGATCGCCTGGAACATGTCGCGGTCCGACGGTTCGGGAAATATTTCGGAGTGAAGCAGAGTCAGATTGAGGCTATCGGAAGGAAATTTACCGGAAGCTGGAAGGACAGCCTCCTGCTCTTTTTCATGAGGCTTCTTCCGTTTGTCCCGACCACGCCGGTGTCGCTCACTTGCGGCGCCATCCGTATGCGGCGCACGGAATTCCTCGTGATCACCTATGTGGCGAATTTCATCAAGGATCTCGCGTATCTCTTTTCGGGATACTACGGACTGGTCGCGCTCAGAAGGTTCTTCCGTCACCTTGCCGCCTTCCATTCCCATGTGAGCGTTCTCATTCTGGTCGCGACGGTCGTCGGTCTCTTCCTGCTCTGGTACCACCGGAAAAAGGGCGTGTGGCTGTGGCAACGGTGCGTGGCATTCTGCCAAAAATCAAAATTGAAAACTCAAAAATAAAAGATCTTGGATCAGCTGGGGGCGGACTCCATCATCTTCCATTTTACTTTCCTATGAATTTCGATCTCCATGCTCCCTGGCAGCCGTCCGGCGATCAGCCGCAAGCGATCGACGGGCTTTTGGGCGGGTTGAAGGAGGGTATTCCACGTCAGACGCTTCTCGGCGTGACCGGCTCCGGAAAGACCTTCACGATGGCGAACGTGATCGCCGCATACGGGAAACCGGCGTTGGTGCTCGCGCATAACAAGACGCTCGCCGCCCAGCTCGCGCAGGAATATCAGGAGTTCTTTCCGGAAAACGCCGTACACTATTTCGTCTCGTATTACGATTACTACCAGCCGGAAGCGTATCTTCCCATCACCGATACCTATATCGAGAAGGACGCGCAGATCAATGCCGAGATCGATCGGTTGCGGCATGCATCGACCGCCTCGCTCCTCACCCGCAGGGACGTGATCATCGTCGCGTCCGTCTCCGCGATTTACGGTCTCGGAAGTCCGGAGGAATACGCGAAGGAACATCTGCTGCTCTCGGTCGGCGACCCGTGTTCCCGGACGGAGCTTCTGCATCGGCTCGTGTCGATACACTTCTCCCGGACGAACGCGGACTTGTCACCGGGGACGTTCCGGGCGATGGGGAACCGTATCGAGGTGATGCCGGTCTCGGAAAAGTTCGTCTACCTGCTCGAGCTGTCCGGCGGGGAGCTCTCGGCGATCACCATGGTCGATCCGATCACGCAGAAGATTCTCGGGGCCGAGAAATCGGCATTCCTGTTTCCGGCGAAGCATTTCGTCATGGACAAGGGGAAACAGGAGAAAGCGATCGGGAATATCCGTGTCGAGCTCGCCGAACAGCTGAAAAGATTCGAGTCCGAAGGGAAGCTCCTCGAGGCGGAACGGCTCAAGCGGCGGACGAATTACGATCTCGCGATGATGGCGGAGATCGGCTACTGCAACGGCATCGAAAACTATTCCCGACAGCTCTCGTTTCGCGAGGCCGGAGTGCCTCCGGAGACGCTTCTCGATTATTTCCCGCATCTTCCGGACGGGACGCCGGATTTCCTCACGGTCATCGATGAATCGCATGTGACGGTTCCGCAGATCCGCGGGATGTATGCGGGTGATCAGGCGCGGAAGAAGAACCTTGTCGAATACGGATTCCGGCTTCCGTCGGCGCTCGACAACCGGCCGCTCCGGTTCGAGGAATTCGACCGTCACGTCGGTCCCGTCATCTTCACGTCGGCGACGCCGGCGGAGCACGAACGGGAAGTGAGCGGGAATATCGTCGAGCAGGTCATCCGTCCGACGGGACTGCTCGACCCGGAAATTTCCGTCCGACCGGTCCGCGAAGCGGGTGTCTATCCGGGGCAGATCGGTGATTTCATCCGCGAGACGGAACTCGAGGTCGGGCTCGGCGGCCGTGTCATCGCGACGACCTTGACGAAGCAGATGGCGGAGGATCTCTCGCGGTATCTCAAGGAAAAGGATATCAGGGCGGAGTATCTCCACAGCGATATCAAGACTATCGACCGGATAAAGATACTCACTTCGTTCCGCAAAGGGGAATTCGACTGTCTTGTCGGAGTGAACCTCCTCCGCGAGGGTCTCGACCTTCCCGAAGTGTCCTTCATCGGCGTGCTCGACGCCGACAAGGAAGGGTTTCTCCGGTCCGAGACGTCGCTCATCCAGATCATCGGACGTGCGGCGCGCAATGCGACGGGACGCGTGACGCTCTATGCCGACTCGGTGACGGATTCGATGAAACGGGCGATGGACGAGACGGGTCGCCGCCGAGCGTTGCAGATAGCATACAACGAGGAACATGGGATCACGCCCGAGACGATCCGCAAGAATATCCATGACATCACCGAACATCTCGAAAGCGAACACGACAGAGCGGTCGCGAGCAGTCTTGCGCTCGACGCGGCGGGATTCGTCGAGGATCCCGGGAAGATCGTCCGGCGGAAAGAGAAGGAAATGAAGGATGCCGTGAAGATACTTGACTTCGAGACCGCCGCGATCCTTCGCGACGAGATCCGCGCACTCGAGAAACGGATGAAGGACATATGATATCGGGTGTATGAAAAAATCCTCCCGCTGCCGTTGGCAGGGGGAGGGTTTTCCTATTTCCGGTCGTAGATGACGAAGTCGAAACGGTAGCCACCTTCGTCTTCGGGTTCCCGCGACGCTTCGACCCATCCATTCCGGTCGAATTCGGGAAAGAACGTGTCGGCGTCTTCCGGAGCGTGGCTCACTTCCGTGAGATACATGCGGTCGACGATCGGGATCGCCTGGGCGTATACGTTCGCTCCGCCGATGAAGAAGATCT
>CAYVDI010000002.1:19158-36476 GCA_964450795.1 uncultured Bdellovibrionales bacterium | reverse complement strand
TCGACGATCGGGATCGCCTGGGCGTATACGTTCGCTCCGCCGATGAAGAAGATCTCGTTGTCGTGACCCGCGAGATCGAGCGCTTCTTCGATCGAATGTGCGATCACGAATCCCTCGATTTTCACATTCAGGTTCGCGAGAACGATGTTCACCCGGTTCGGGAGCGGATGTGGAAGCGATTGCATCGTATTTTTACCCATGATGACCGCGTGCGAGGTCGTGAGGGATCGGAACCGCATCATGTCCTTCCGGAACCGCCAGATGAGTCCGTTGTTCCGACCGATGGCGCCGTTTTCGCCGACAGCGGCGATGAGCGAGAGATGCTGTTTCATTTCCTGCTCCTTTTCCAAAAAAGATGCGCGGTCTCCTGATGGGAGCCGCGCGGGTTTCAAACAGCGATCGGAGCTTCGATTTTCGGGTGTGGATCGTAGTCTTCGAGCGTGAAGTCCTCGTATCGGAATGCGAAGATGTCTTTCACATCCGGATTGAGGCGCATTGAGGGCGATTTGCGTGATTCGCGCGAGAGCTGCAGATTCACCTGTTCCAGATGGTTCAGGTAGATATGAGTGTCGCCGCCTTGCCAGATGAATTCACCAGGCTCAAGATCGCAGACCTGCGCCACCATCATAGTAAGGAGAGCATAGGAAGCGATATTGAACGGTACGCCAAGAAAAGTGTCGCAGCTCCGCTGGTCCATCCTGCAGGAGAGCTTTCCATCCGCGACAGAGAACTGGAAATCCTTATGACAGGGCGGGAGTCCGGCTTTTTCCATCTCTTCGAGCTCGGCGACATTCCACGCGGATACGAGCAATCGTCGGTCATCGGGACGTCCCTTGATCCGAGCGATCACTTTGCTGATCTGATCGATCGGTTCTCCAAGAACGAATGTCCGGTAATCGGAGTCGGGATCTGGGTTCGGCTTGTAGGTCCGCCACTTCCGCCATTGGTATCCGTAGATGGGGCCGCAGTCACCGTATTGCTCGGCGAATCCGTCATCCGTTCGAATACGTTCGACGAAGTCGACGAGACGCGAGTCCCATTCCTCTTTCGAAATTGTCAGCCAGTCGATTCCTTGTATTTTGAGGTAATGCCGAAACGGCCATTCATTCCAGATTTTCACGCCGTTTCGGACGAGGTACTTGATGTTGGTGTCGCCTGCAAGGAACCAGAGGAGTTCATGGATGACGGATTTCAGAAAGACCTTCTTGGTGGTGAGGAGGGGAAAGCCCAGGGAGAGGTCGAAGCGCATCTGGGTTCCGAAGACGGAAATCGTGCCGGTTCCGGTGCGATCGGTCTTGCGAACTCCTTTTTCGAGGATGTGTCGGAGGAGGCGGTGGTACTCGTCGTCGAAGGGGTTGATGACAACTCCGGATTCATAATCCGTGATGCCGGGATCTGTGGCCTGTTTGCTCATGATGAAGCTCCTTTTCGGTGAAAACTTCTATTGTAAAGGTTCGTATAAGAAAAAAGAGGGTTTCCCTCTTGACAGAGTAAAGCAGAAAATATGGATTTCTGTCAAAATGTGGTATTATGCCTCCTACGGAAAATTGGCAAGGGAAGTTGATGGTCGGTCTTCCCTGAATAACCAGTCTAAATCATGAATTATCAGATAAAATAAAACGCATATGGATCAGAAAAAAGCCATAGCGATTTCGCTTGGCGTTTTGGGGGCCGTCATTCTTTTTGCGGTCGTGTATTCCCAGTTCGCTCCGAGAAGGGCGATGGCGCCGACAGGTGATCAGGTATGGGGTGGCAGCCAGGCCAATTCCGCTCAGCCGGCAGTTCCGGTGGCGGATCCCGAGACGCCGTCGGATGTCGCCACAGCGATCGATTCGCAGTTGTCGGAAGATTCCGCATCGCTTGATGCCGAAATGGCGGCGGAGACGGCGGATGTCGAAGATGATGTTAAATCACTTGATGATCTCAACAACACCTATGACGAAAACGCATACTAGGGTCGCCTTTTCACTCGGATCGCTCGTTGTCGCGATGCTTCTCGCGGGGAACGCTTCGGCGTTTTATGCGACAGACGCGATGAAGAACGCGAGGGAGGCCAAGAACAATGTCGAGGAGAGGACTGCCGCCCGTGCCGCGGAAATGGAACAGAACAGGGAGGAGCGGGAAGCGAAGAAGGAGGAGATGCAGGCAAACCGTCAGGAGCAGTTCTGTACGCGTTTTCTTGAGGGTATAGATGCGCAAAAAAGTCGCGTCGAGGAACGGTATCAGAACGTGCTGGAGAGGCGGTCCGATCGTGCGGACAAGATGGACGCGAAACGCGCCGAGCTCGACGCGAAGATGAAAGAACTGCGCGCGGCCCAGGATGCGAAGCGTGCAGAGTGGTACGAGAAACTGAAGGCTCGGGCGGGTGATGATGCGACGAAGCTTGCCGCCGTGGAGGCGTTCAAGACGCGGATGGAGGCTGCCGTAAAGGCGCGCCGCGATGCGATCGATACGGCGAAGGCGGACTTCCGCTCAGGAGTCGACGCGCTCGTGAGCGCGAAGAAGACCGGGGGCACCATGGATCAGGCTGCGGCGGCGTTCAAGACGGCATACGAGGCGGCTATCAGCACCGCGAAAACCGGATGCGATGAAGGCAAGGACCCGAAGACCGTCCGGAGCACTTTTATGACGGCGATGAAGGCCGCTCGTGCGGATTTTCAAGAAGCTCGCCAGTCGGTGGCCGGTATCGGTGAGCAGGTGAAAAAGCTTGCTGAGACACGGAATGCGGCCCTGAAGACTGCGATGGATGCGTTCAAGAAGGAGGTTTCCGCAGCGAAAGCGGATCTTCTTGCGGCATTCGGTACGACGGAAGTTCCTGAGGCTGAAACCGGATCCGTAGCGGAACCGGCGGAATAGTCGGCTCTCGGTCCTTTCATGCAGGAAAAAAAGACAGGCAAGGGTTTCCTTGCCTGTTTTCGTCCGTCATTTTTTCGATTCGCATGACACGAACCGCTGTCTCAGGAGCCGTAGGGCGGTTTCGGGATCCGAGAACTGCGGGAGGAACATTCGCGGCGGTATCCCTTTGACGATGAAGTCGAAGTGTTTCCGGTGCTCGAGTTTCCGTTCCGCGAGGCGGAGCACGATTTCCTGTTCGGCATCCTGTTTCGTCTGCGAGATGATGGTACCGAGGTGAAGGCCTCCGCGATCCGGAGAGAATGCCGCATATGCCCACAGCGTGACCAGCTGATGTGCGCCATCGCGTTGTTTCCCGAGTTGGGAACAGTAGTACTTGATGCGCGATTCCGGAACAGGCTCCGCCTCGAAGAGCGTATTGAGGTATTCGTCGGACTTTGATGTCTGTTCGAGGAAGAGCCGTCGTGAGCCGATTTCGGCCTCTTCCTTCGACGATGCCGTCGTGAGACCGATGAAGAGCCTCCGTTTGAGGCTGAACCAGTTTCGCTCCGCCGCCATCGCGGCGATGATATAGAGAGCCGTTTTCATGATGACTCCTAGCCGCTTTCCGCGGTCGCAAGAATGGGTTTCAATGATTCTCTTCTCCAGAACCGTATCACCTCCGGTCGTACGGGTCGGATTTTTGCCGCGAAGCCGACACGGAAGTCCGATGGAAACGATCGGTCGAGATATCGTTCCTTGAAATTCCGGAACGCTTCCGATTCGCTGTTTCCGGGGCACGTCCCGACGATCGTGAGCCGATTCATGAGAGCGGAACCGAATCGCATCATGACGATGCCGCTTACGATGTACAGATTCAGTGAGGCATAGACGGGGAATTGCTGCGCCTGTTCGTAAAGCAGGAAGTCGCTTTCTATGTCCACGACCGAGACGCGGTGGTTTCTCCATCCGCCGCTTTCCGGGTATTCGCTTTCCAGAAGGGTGATACCGAGTTCCCGAGCGGATTCCTCCGAGGTCGTAATGAGGAGATGCGGAGGAAGCAGGGAGGATCCGGCAATCATCTGAAGCGCCGCTTGGTCGCCTATTTCGTAGTAGAGCTGCCAATCGGTCTGTCCGGTCCGGGTGTTCCTTCTTGCTGTCTTGGTGGAGTCGACCGAGAGCGCCGTCGCATAGGGATGTTTCATTCCATGCTCCTTGTGAAATAACGATGGCGCCATCATAGCAGGGAAAACGGTTTTGGCAAGCCTCGGTATCGATTTCATGGTTGCATTTCCCGCATTTTCACGGTATCGTTCTCTGATATGTCACATTCCAAGGAAATCCATCCGAAACCGCCGAAACACGCCGATCCGCATACGTGGATCTCGGTTCATGGTGCGCGGACACATAATCTGAAAAACGTCTCCGTCTCGATGCCGCGGGACAAGATGATCGTGTTCACGGGGCTCTCGGGTTCCGGGAAATCGTCGCTCGCGTTCGACACCATATTCGCCGAGGGACAGCGGCGGTATGTCGAATCGCTTTCGGCATATGCGCGGCAGTTCCTGAATACCATGCAGAAGCCGGATGTGGACGAGATCATCGGTCTGTCGCCGGCCATCTCGATCGATCAGAAATCCGCGGGGCGGAATCCTCGTTCGACGGTCGCGACGGTGACGGAGATCTACGATTATCTGCGCGTGCTCTTCGCGCGGCTCGGCAAGCCGCACTGTCTTCTCTGTGACCGGCCGATCGAGAAGCTTGCGCCGGACGAGATTCTCCTGCTTGTCGCCGAGGCCGTCGCGGACGCGGCGAAGGGAAAGAAAACCGCGAAGACGAATTCGCTCGTCATCACCGCGCCGATCGTCCGGGGCCGCAAAGGCGAATATTACCAGCTTCTCTATGACGCGCTCGGCAAGGGGTATTCGGAAGCGGTTGTTGATGGTGCGCGCAAGAGCCTCCGCGAGCAGGTTATTCTTTCCAAGAACAAGAAGCATGATATCGATCTCGTCGTCGACGAGATTCCGCTCCATGAGTTCGAGAAGTTTCCGCAGGTGTCCGCGGATCGACTTCGTGAGGCGGTGGATCGGGCGCTTCTGGAGGGGGAGGGATTGCTTCGGACCATCCTTCCCGGAGAAGACCGTCTTCTCTCCTCGAAATATTCCTGCCCGCACGACGGATTCTCGTATCCCGAAATAGAGCCGAGGCTCTTCTCGTTCAACTCCCCATACGGCGCGTGTGACGCATGTAACGGGCTCGGGACGAAACATTTCTTTGGGAACGAGCCGTGTCCGACCTGTCACGGGTCGCGACTCCGCGAGGAGGCGCTCCATGTGAAGATCGGCGGGAAAAATATCGTCGAACTCACGTCGCTTTCGACCGTCGATGCCAAGGTCTTCTTCGATTCGCTCGAGCTTTCGCCGCGCGAGAAGCAGATCGCCGCGGTGGTTCTTCGGGAAATCGGGAGCCGGCTCACATTCCTGCTCAATGTCGGTCTCGACTACCTCACGCTCGACCGCCGTGCGAACACGCTTTCGGGCGGTGAGGCGCAGCGTATCCGGCTCGCGTCCCAGCTCGGCTCGCAGCTTGTCGGCGCGCTCTACGTGCTCGACGAGCCGACTATCGGGCTCCATAGTCGCGACAACGACCGGCTCATCAGGACGCTTCAGGAGCTCCGCGATCTCGGAAACACCATCATCGTCGTCGAACATGACGAGGATACGATTTTTGCGTCCGACTACATCGTGGATATCGGTCCGCGGGCGGGTGTGCACGGCGGGGAGATCGTGGTTTCCGGCTGGCTCGAGGAACTCCTCACCGCGAAACGGAACGTCTCCGGGTCGCTTACGCTTTCATATCTCCGTGGAGAGGAGCGGCTTTCGATACCAAAACGGAGAAGCAAGGACAAGGGCGAACTCCGGATCCGCGGCGGACGGATATTCAACATCAAGGACATGAATGTCGAGGTGCCGCTCGGGCGGTTCGACGTGATTACCGGCGTGTCCGGATCGGGGAAGTCGTCGCTCCTCTACGAGATCATCCACAAGAACCTGCAGGCACGGTTCGACCGTCGATATCGATCGAACGAGGTCTTCAACTGCGAATCGTTCTCCGGATCCGAATATCTTTCCCGCGCGGTGATGATCGATCAGAGCCCGATCGGGCGTACGCCGCGGTCGAATCCGGCGACCTACACCGGCGCGTGGACGCATGTCCGCGATCTCTTCGCGTCGACCGAGGAGGCGCGCGTACGGGGATGGAAGGCCGGGCGGTTCTCGTTCAACCGCCCCGGCGGGCGGTGCGAGACGTGCGAGGGGAACGGCTTCATCGCGGTGGAAATGCATTTCCTTCCGACCGTCTATGTACCCTGCGATGTCTGTCTCGGAAAACGGTTTACCAAGGAGACACTCGAGATCACGTATAAGAGTAAGAACGTCGCCGAAGTACTCTCGATGACAATCGAGGAAGCGCATGCGTTCTTCAAGGATATCCCGGCGATAGCGGACCGATTGAAGACGCTTGTCGAGGTGGGGCTCGGATATCTGCAGCTCGGCCAGTCGGCCACGACCTTGTCCGGCGGCGAGGCTCAGCGGGTCAAGATTGCAAGCGAGCTCTACCGGCAGAACATCGAACGGACCATCTATCTCCTCGACGAGCCGACCATCGGTCTTCACTACGACGACGTGAAGAAACTCCTCGAGATTCTGAACCGGCTCGTGGACAAAGGAAACACGGTGCTTGTCATCGAACACAACATGGATTTCATCAAGTCCGCCGACTACGTGATCGATATCGGTCCGGAAGGCGGCAAGGGTGGTGGCAAGGTCGTCGCGCACGGCACGCCCGAGGAAGTCGCGCACAACGACCGTTCTTACACCGGACAATACCTCAAACGCGCGCTCCGGAAGTGAGAAAATAACCGAGTATTGTCCCGGATTCTTTCTTTGATCAACAGACGTATGTTCCGAGAAGGAAAAGAAATTCGGGGTTCTGGCAATCGGGATACGGGTTCTTTCTGGAGGAAAATAGCGTTTCCTTGGTTTATTTCTTCATCCCGCGGACTTCGGTGAGGAGCTCTTCGAGGACGGTCTCGAGCCGCGCGATGCGCTTCATGTCCTGGTTGCGTTCGACGGCGTCCTCCTTGTCGTCCTTCTCGATCTCTTCGCCGAGCTCCTCGACATCCTCGGAGATGTCTTCCACGTCCTCGGAAATTTCCTTTACGTCTTCTTGGATGGTGTCGATGTCTTTGGATATCTCCTCGACATCCTCGGAAATATCCTCGACGTTTTCGGAAAGTTCCTCGACGTCCTCGCTCACTTCTTCGATCTGCTCGGCGTGACGGTTCACGGTCATCTGGATGAAGATGGCGAGATAGATCGCCTCGAGGGAAACGACGGTCGTCAGGATGAGCATGATCTGGTCGAAAGAGAAACCGATCCATTGCAGTCCGAAAATCCCCACGAAAAATATCGTGTGGAGGATGAGCGAAGGGATGGAACCGAGATATTTCGGAGCTTCGAACGCGAGTTGTTCCAGCCGGCTTCCGGATTTCTCCGAAACGACGGTCGATGGCGATTTCTCTGTCATAGAACCCGAACAGTATAGCGTTTCCG
Source organism: uncultured Bdellovibrionales bacterium (assembly GCA_964450795.1). GTDB lineage: Bacteria > Patescibacteriota > Minisyncoccia > Moranbacterales > UBA1568 > JAGOTT01. Next base: position 29,031 of record CAYVDI010000002.1, on the reverse strand, counting down.
TTTCCATCCGTCCAGGAGGTGCGGAGGTCTCCCGAAAGGAGTATACTGGCTGTGCGTAAACAGTGGCACTATCATATGAAGAACCTCCTTCTGGTTCCCTTGACCGTTCTGGCGGCAATGGCGCTCGCCGGCTGTGCGGGGTCGCAACAGGCAGTGAAAACACAGGATGGTGATGGCAAATCCGTCGCTACCGAAGGATCGGCGTCGGAAAATGACTGGGTGAGCCTTCTTGGCGACGGGAAATCGGTCGAATGCACCGTGCCCGGCGGGGAAACGGCGACGAAGATTTCCGCAGAAGGAAAGAAATACCGGACTGAAAGCCTGATCGACGGGAAGAAGCATCTTTCGGTCTCCGACGGAGAAATGTTATGGACGTGGGTCGAGGGAGAGAAGCAGGGTATGAAGATGGAATTCTCATGCATGGACGATATCCGCGCGACCATTCCGGAGGATGGCGGTCCGGCTCCGGAATATGCGGCATCGCCGGAAGAGGCGCTCGGGGATCGACCGGGAATCGCGTGCTCGGAGAGCGGCCCGGTGGATGTGTCTGTTCCGGCCGACGTCTCGTTTTCGGATCAGTGCGCGCTTCTCAAAGGACAACTTCGGATGATGGAGCAGGTGAAGGGGAAGGTGCCGGCGGTTCCGGATATGAAGCAGATTCCCGAAAGCGTGCGGAGGACCATGGAACAGCAGCAATAATAATGGTCATATATGATCGAAACGGAAAGGAATCAGGGCGATTTCGAGATGCCAGCGGTCCAGCCGGCGGTTCCGGAGACGGTTCCATCGGAAGGCTATCGTCCCGAGATCGGCGGACCCGTGCTTGACCGGCTCCGCGAAGAGGATGACCGGCGCCGCCTGCCACCGGATACTCCGGACATCGACGAGGTGATCGAGCGGAAAAGACGGAGTACCACCGGGAGATCCTTCGGCGAGGATCCGGTCGCATATCTCGCATCACTGCAGGAAGACCTATCGGAGGCGAAACGGAAAATCGAGCTGACAGCGGCGCTCATCGGAAGCTTTGGCGAGCAACCGGTGTGGTATCGCGTGTTGCACCGCGCGGAGTATCGCAGGCTCCAAAACGAGTACGATACCGCCATTCGTGAGGAGCACGGCGTGGAAGAGCTGCTTCGGATGGCGAAGGCGGCGGATTGAGTCGGTTCGCATTAGCGGTCGTAGTTTTTTTACAAGGAGATCGTGATGGTCGGGAAAAGCGAGTTTTTCGATTGGCTCAGAAAGCATAAATTGCCGTACGTTCCCGCTGCCGAAAATGACTTCTTTGTCGGATCGGAACTGCTCGTCATCGATCTTCGCCGGGAGCTCGATCCACGGGCGAGCCTGCATCTGCAGGGGCACGTCATTCTGGTCGAGCGGATACGGGAAGATGGAATGGTGTATTATCGGTGCCATCCTTCCGGCAAGGAAGAGTGCTTCGTTCCGATGCGGAATTTTTTTTCGCACGGGACGAGCGTCGTGGTGAAGACGGTGTCTCCTGCCGGCATCGTTCATTTGAGGATCGCTTCATAAGATGGGGCGGTTCTTCTTTTTTCCGTATTGGGATAGAATGTTCCCATGGAAAAAACACTCACCGTATCCGGGGAGAAGATATCGTATCGGATGAAACGGAGTCGGAAATCCGATTCGGTCCGACTTTCGGTGGCTTCCGATGGATCGATCACGGTCGCGTATCCATGGTTCGTGCCGGTTATTTTCGTAGAACGGTGGGTCCGTTCCAAGGTGGACTGGATTCTCCGGAAACGATCTGATCTTTCCGGTCGTGAACCGGTATTCTTCCTGAAAACCGGGAAACGTGAGTATGAAAGGCATAAGACCGAGGCGCTCGCTTTCGTGACGGATCGTGTCGCATATTGGAACCGTTTCTATGGATTTTCGCACGGAGCGATTTCCGTCCGGAACCAGAAGACGCGCTGGGGAAGCTGTTCGAAGAAAGGGAATCTCTCGTTTCATTGGCGGCTCCTGTCGCTTCCTGCGGAGATGGCGGACTATGTCATCGTGCACGAACTGTGTCATTTGGCGCATTTCGATCATTCCGTGGCATTCTGGAGAGAGGTCGCCCGTACCGTCCCGGACCATGCCGATATCCGAAAACGCATGAAACGGATATGACGGGTATCGATTTCATCTTGATCCGCAGTCATATCTATTCTCATTCGCCTCCACCCCCCGGACTTCCCTTCCCAGGGTCGGGGTTTTCTTGCTAGAAAATCCCTTATAAATCCGCCGGTCGCGGATTGGAAACCCCGGGAAGGAAAGCTCCGGCGCGGAGACTTCAAAATTAAGTTGTTGCCTCGTCGCCAATTAGGGCGACGCGTAGAATATGGAGAAATCTTGGAAGAGGGTTTGTTGCGCGCTTGATATTGACGGATTTCCACATTTGTGCCATGATGAATCTCCGCGATATGCGGTTTTTTCGTTCTTTCAACAGGAAAAGGAAGGGGGTTTCATGCTGGATCCATCGTTTCTTGACGAATCGCCGGACGATTCTCTTGGTCGTGTCTCGTGGGAGGGTTTTGGATTTCCAGGTGACGATCCGTCACCTGACGCGTTGACCTTGTATCTGTCGCAGATCGGGAAATATCAGGTTCCGACGGTGAAGGAGGAAAGGGAACTGCTTTCTCGCGCGTGCCGCGGCGACGAGCGCGCCCGACACGACCTCGTGACCCGGAATCTCCGGCTGGTGGTGATGTTCGTCACCCGGTTCATGCGATACCGGAGCCTGTTTTCGGTTTCGCGGGAGGACCTTATCCAGGCAGGGAATATCGGTCTCATGGAAGCCATCGACAACTTCGATCCGGAAAGTTTCAATGTTCGGTTCTCGACATACGCCGCATGGCATATAAAGAATCGGATTCGTCGGACAATCAAGCAGGAAGATCGGATCGTCCGCCTTCCGGTACATCTCGAGGATCGGATTCAGGGCTATCATGCAGCTCTTTCCGCCTGCGAACGGGAACTGGGGCGTCATCCGACCGCCTCAGAGATTGCTGACAGACTCGGCATTTCTTCGGACGATGCCCGGAAGCTCGAGCAACTGTCATGCGGCGCATTGTCCGTGGATGCTCCGGCCGATGACTCCGATTCTGACATTTCCATGATTGATCTGTTCCCGTCGGAGGATATGTCGCAAGACGAGCGCGTCCTCTGGTCGGAGGCGATTCCGGCGCTTGAGGTCGCGCTCGGATGCCTCTCGGTCGATGATCGGATGATGTTCTTCGATTCTGTCGGAGTTTTCACCGAACGGAAACTCCAGTCCGAATTGGGCGCGGAGTGGGGTATGTCCGCGCGAGATGCCGGGGTTCGTGTCGCTGTCATCAGGCAGAAACTGCGTGTACGGATGAAGCGGCAAAAACTGCGCGCCGAGCATTTTCTGTAGGCGATCCGGGGCGGACGAAATATCGTCCGCCCCTGTTTCTTGCCCGCCACTTCGAAACACGGTACTCTTGCATATGTATGAAAAGAACATTTTCCGAAGAACAGATGCGCGAGCTTCTTCTTTCCGCTGAGGTGGGTTTCCGTGTGCGCGAGGCCGTCGCCGAAGCGATGGGCGCGGACATGAAGCCGATTCGCGATTCGCGGGAGACACTGCTCCGTGAGGCACAGGTGTCTGATATCGACGACTGGGTGAGCGGAGAAAAAGGAACTCTTGAGCCAGCGAAGTCATTTGACGACCTTGTCGAGAGCGTCCTCAGGGAGTACGACGAGGATACGTTCTGGATGGAGCTCGAGGGCCGGCTCGGGGAACGGGATTTCGACGTATATGCGTCCGATGACGAATTCGCCGAAGCGGAGCGGACTGGGAAATATCCTGAGCGGGTCGTCTGGTATTATCGGAAGTATCGTAAGGAATTCGCCGAACACGGCATCGACCGGCTCGAGATAAACGAGGACGTGTGATTGGTGCCCACTTCGTCTGCGCGGGGGATGACGATTGACCGGAGTCCTCGCCTGTGATACTTATGGCGTATCGCGTTTCATTTTTCTTGTCACTTTAAAAAAGGAAGGGGAAAGTCATGACGGCGGATATCGGTTCGGAAAACAGATATTCGGGCGAGAGTGAGATCATGGAGCTGTTCGAAATGCCGATTGGCGAGGATTACCGGCTGTTTTCCGGCACGAAAGGAGCCGGGATGGGAATCGATACTCCCTCGGCAATCGTGCCGGGTGGTCTTCGAGAACTCTCCCTGACCGCCGATTTGCCGTTCGGTGAGAGGAACGGTCTATTGGATAGGTCGTTCGTTGCGGGATGCGAATGCGATCCGAGGCGGATCGTACAGCGTGAGGAACTGGTCAGGCTGTGCAACGGCCTTATCGAGAGTCTTCCTGACGAGCGGAGTCGGGCGATACTTCGAGCCTGTTTCTGGAAGGACGACGAAGCTCTTGTATCGCTTGGCCTGAACGAGCGTCAGATGAGGCGTCAGGTCGCGGTGATACTGATCGAGCTCCGGAATCTTCTCCGGGTGCTTGAATTTTCCCCGAGAGATCTCTTCTGAATCGGAACAGGGCTTGAGCGTAATGCTCGGGCCCGTTTTTTATGGACAGAGAAGCTGTTTGTGGAATAAAAAAACGGGCAAGGAGTTTCCTTGCCCGTCGTTCGTTCCCGTCAGTCCCGATCACCGGGAGGAAGAGCGTGCTCCATCCATCCCTTTTTCGGGGCAGTGATGCCGGCGGTGACCGGATGATGCGCTTCTGCCTGTATCCGGTTACGATAGCGCAGCGTTGCCTGGACTGAATTCTTCACTCCATCGAACGCGTAGACCCATTTCGCGTGGTCGGTGATGATGTTCATCTTCTGTTCCCGTGCCGCCTGTTCGAGAGCGTTTCTGAAAGCCAGACTCTCGTAGATTCCGCGGGAGATGGTCCCGTTGCTCTCGAGAATTTCGATGACCCGCTTGGCGAGCGCCTTGATCCATTCCGGTTGTGCCATCGCAGCCTCCCCTTTCAAGTTACAAGATGCTATTATAGCATATTCCAATACAAATGTAAAGTGCACAGCGGGATGCGGCGTGGTAGAACGGAAATGCGTATGAAACCGAAATTCGATGGGCAGGCCAACGTCAATGATCTGAAAAAACTACCGGAAACCCCGGGAGTGTATTTCTTCGTTGATGAAACGGGCAGCACGCTCTATATCGGCAAAGCGACGAGTCTTCGTGATCGTGTGCGGAGTTATTTCTCTTCCGATATCCTCGAAACGCGCGGACCGAAAATCGGGAAAATGCTTTCGCTCGCGCGTTCGATCGCGTGGCGCGGGACGGACTCGGTACTTGAGGCACTTCTTCTCGAGTCGCGTCTCATCAAGGAATGCCAGCCTCCCTATAATACCGACGCCAAGGATGATAAGAGTTACAATCATGTCGTCGTTACCGAAGAGGAATTCCCGCGCATCCTGCTTGTCCGCGGACGCGATCTTTCGGAGGGGAAGTTCGCGGAACCGATCCGATCGCTCTTCGGACCGTTCCCGCATGGAACCCAGCTCAAGGCGGCGATGAAGATCGTCCGGAAACTGTTCCCGTATCGTGATGCATGCGTTCCGGCTGTCGTGGAAACGCAGAGTGGAGGACGCCTGACAAAAAAGACCGGGAAACCATGTTTCCATCGGCAGATCGGACTTTGCCCCGGGGTGTGCACGGGGGAGATTTCCGCACGAGAGTATGGACGGACGATCCGGCGGATCGAACTCTTTTTCGACGGGAGGAAGGAGGAAATCATCCGGAAACTTGAGCGCGAGATGAAGGTCGCCGCGACGCGGCTTGAGTTCGAAAAGGCGGCCGAGTTGAGGAATACCGCTTTCGCTCTGAGGCATATCCGTGACGTGGCACTTCTCGAGCCGGCTGAAACCGCCGGAGAACGATCGATGACCACGGTCCGAATCGAGGCATACGACGCGGCGCATCTTTCGGGAAAATCGTCCGTCGGTGTTATGACGGTTCATAGTAGGGGAGCTTTGGACAAGGATGAGTATCGAAGATTCCTTCTGCGCGGAAAACATGCGGGGGATGATCTTTCCGCCCTCGAGGAGATCCTTTCGCGCCGATTGAAGCATCAGGAGTGGCCAAGGCCGGATATCGTCGTGGTGGACGGGAATGTGAACCAATTCCGTGTGGCAGAGGAACTCTTCGCTGAGGCGGGGTGGGGCGACGTGCGGCTCGTCGGTATCGTGAAGAACGCGAAGCACCAGCCGGAGCGGCTCATCGGTGACGGAACCGCGATCGCGGAGCATCGCCGCGCGATTTTGCTCTGTAACGCCGAGGCACACCGCTTCGCTATAGGCTATCATCGGAAACGTCGCAGTCGTGATTTCTTGATGAAATGAAAATCTCGCGGGCGTTCGTATTGAAAAAGGTCGGGAAGAATTGTAGTATGTGATTGGGGGAGTTGTTTCGATTGGTAAAGGTTCTTGTTTTGGTGTGTCCCAGTCTTCTTCTCGCGCCTTTTTGGTCTTTCAGATTTGATTGAATTTCGGATCTGTAACTTCGAAAAGAAAAATCTTGTGATATTGAATCGAAAAGCAAATATTGTTTCGGCATTTACCTTGATAGAGGTGATGATTGTTGTCTCAATCATTGGTGTTTTGGCGTCCATTATAGTTGTTGAAGAATTGAGAGCTCGGGATCGTGCAAAAGATGCGAAAATCATTGAGTATTCCCATCAATTGAACATAGGAGAGGCGCTTTATAGCTATTCTGTAGATCCGCCAGCATATATCAACCCGGGAAGCGCATCCCCATCATCTTCAGTTCCGCATGTGAGCGACATCGCCCGTATGTATTCCGAAATAACTACGCTTGCAGAAAATGGCGAGGTCGCAAGTTTCGGAAGCGCCGCGGCATGGGCTATCGTGGTGAAAATGCCGAGCGGTCAAAGCGGTGGTGGCTACTATGCGGACAATAATGGAGGCTGTTTTTTTGAATGGTCCGATGCCGCTTTTGACTTCTCTTCTTCGGCTCCATGCGGTGGGATTCCTGCGGGGGCTGCGCAAAGTTCGAATGGTGATACTGGCGGCGGCAATGTCGGTGGCGGCAACGGCGGCGGCAATGTCGGCGGTGGCAATGTCGGCGGTGAGGAGCCTGGTTTGACGACCGGGTTTCCGTGGACTTCCTATGCTGGATCACACTATCTTGCAGCATCATGGGCTGGAGTTGTCCGAGACCATAAATATGGCATTGAATATGATTCCTCCTCTCATTCATATCCGTATACGGAGCTTGATACGAGTACGCAATCAACGATAAGCGGTATTCTTTCCGGCCATGACGCGATATTCCTTATCGGAGGATTCGGATCCGGGAGAGGGAAAGATCAAGTCGCGGATTATATGAATTCCATCGAGAGCGATAGCGGAGCTTCCTGGCGACAGTCCGTCCAGAATCGTGTTATTGAACTTGACCACTTGAATACGGGACGAAACAAGCTTGTAATCCAAGTCGGAAATGAGATTACGAGCGACAAGCCATCGGAAAATCTCCATTTATGGAAGGGAGATGGAAAACCTGGAAAGTTTTTCGATCCGGAAACGATTCCCTGGTATGTCGAGTACTATCTTGCCCCGACTGTTTCCGGTCTTCGTTCCGCAGGACCGTCTCTCCTTTCGGGGGTCGAAGTGGCGCTTGGAAGCATGACCGTCTATTCCAATTCGAATGCCGAGCCGTTTCTTGACTCACTCCTGAATTATCAGATTCAAGGGACGTATGCGCCGGAACTTTCCGGGAAAAAAGTGAGCGATATAGTCGATATCATTACGCTTCATTATTTCATGAGTTCTGAGGTCTGGGAGTCGCGATTGGATCATATCCGTAATACTTGGATCGGGACCGGCGAAGTGAATGGCGTTTGGTCAAGCGAGGAGTGTGGAATACAGGCGGCGACAAATGGAAGTGGAGGTGTCGCCGCTCTTAAGGTTACAGCCAGGTACCTTCGATGGACCGCTCTCCATGGGTATGCGCCTGGTCTTGTTCGCGGATTATTTTATGGCTGGGATTCCGGACCTTCTGGAAACAGAGTTGATACCGCTCTCTCCGAATGGTATGGATTTTTTGGAGATTCTGCCGTAAAGAGTATGGACCCGACGTCTGGACCATATGTCTATCCATTTTCGTCCGTTGATGATCCTAAAAAGAAACTTGCTGTCGCATGGACGCTGTCAGGAACGCTTCAAACTTTCAGTTTCCCGAAAGGAGCATGGGTAGTTCCTCCGGGGGATATCCATGCCACTGTGAGTGTGTATGGACCATCCGGGCATTCGACACGAACCCCGAGTATCGCTGAATTGGGCAGTGATTACGTCGTCACTCTCGACTCGCCCGTGACAAGTGATGATGCGATCCTGTTTATGGCGGAAATCCAATAACTTGATTTTGCATTGTCCCTTGCGGGGCATCCCCGCGGTCGCTCTTCCGACTCCTATCCGCGGCTTTACGTCCCGTTCATTTCATGCTACCCTGGGAAACACTGTCATCCGCTTCCACATTCCACGCCTATGCCAGGGAAGAAGCCGGTCATTGAGGTCCGCGGTGCGCGGGTGAACAACCTCAAGAACGTCGATGTCGATATCCCTCGCGATTCGTTCGTGGTGATTACCGGCCTATCCGGTTCGGGGAAATCTTCTTTCGCGTTCGATACCTTGTATGCGGAGGCGAACCGCCGATATGTCGAATCGCTCTCTTCGTACGCGCGGAATTTCATGGAGGCGTTCGATAAGCCCGACGTCGATGCCGTACGGAACCTGATACCGGCGATATCGATCGATCAGAAGTCCGTTTCCCGGTCTCCGCGTTCGACCGTCGGCACCATGACGGAGGTATATGATTATCTCCGATTGCTCTTTGCGAAGGAGGGCGTTCCGCATTGCACATCTTGCCGGAAACCCCTCTCGAAAAAGACGTCGCAGGAAATTCTCGGGGAGATTCTCGATTTTCCGGACGAGACTTCGCTCGTCTTCCTTGCGGAGCCGGATTCGTTCCATGGGAAAAGCGCTTCGGCCCGTCTTGCGTTGGTCTCCGAGTGGGGGTATGTCCGTGTGCGCATGGATGGCGAGGTGGTATCGCTTGCTGACGCGGAGGCCGCCATCGGTTCCGGTTCGGACCCGGAGAGGATCGAGGTGGTGGTCGATCGGCTCGTACTCGATGCGGCTCGACCGGACAAGGAGCGCATCCTCGATTCGCTTGAGACGTCGCTTCGGCTCGGATCCGGGTCGATGACGCTCCTTTCCAATGATACCGAGCATTCATATAAAAATCTCTTTCTCTGTGAAGCGTGCGGTGTGAGCTTCCCCGATTTCGTTCCGAGTTCGTTCTCGTTCAACAGTCCCGATGGAGCCTGTCCGCACTGCTCCGGACTCGGAGTCACGCTCGAGTTCGATCCCGGACTGGTCATTCCGAATCGGAACCTGTCCATCCTCGAGGGGGCTATCCGACCGCTCGCGAAGACCGGTGGGGAGCGGGGAGCGGGGAGCGGACCTTTGCGGATCCTCGAGGATCTCGCTCGTTCGCGACGTTTCTCGCTTTCGGTCCCGGTGAAGAAACTGCCGAAAAAACACCTCGACGCGGTGCTCGAAGCCGTCATTCCGATGCTCGAACAGAAGTATCGTGAAGCGCGATCGGATCATTTCCGGGCCGAACTCGAAGAATGCATGCGGAAGAAGGTCTGCTCGGAATGCGGTGGCAAGCGCCTCCGTCATGAATCGCTGTCCGTACGGATCAGGGATCTTTCCATACATGATGTCGCGACCAAGAGCGTCTCCGCGCTCCGTCCGTTCCTGCGGGAACTTTCGAAGACGTATTCCGGTGAGGAAAAACGGGTGACAGATCTCATTTTTCGCGAGATGGAGTCGCGTCTTTCGGCGGTAGAGAA
>CAYVDI010000002.1:0-19058 GCA_964450795.1 uncultured Bdellovibrionales bacterium | reverse complement strand
TCGAAGTCGGCAACCGGAATGTATCTTTCCGGCCGGAAGCTGGTATCGAACAAGAAATCCGTCCGGAAGGGGAACGGGAAATTCCTTTCCGTGATCGGCGCGACCGAGCATAATCTCAAGAACATCGACGCGCACATCCCACTTGGAACGTTCGTGGCGATATCCGGCGTTTCCGGTTCGGGGAAATCCTCGTTGGTCGATGATATCCTGTCCCGCGTCCTGGCGAAACATTTTTATGGGGCCCTGGCGGAGCCGGGGGCGCATACGCGGATAGACGGTCTCGAGCACATCGACAAAGTCATCACCGTGAATCAGGATCCCATCGGCAGGACGCCGCGGTCGAATGCCGCGACCTACACCGGAGTCTTCAATCATATCCGCGATCTCTTCGCGGCGACGCCCGAGGCGGAAAAGGAGAAATTCGACGCGAGCCATTTCTCTTTCAATATGCGCGGGGGGCGGTGCGAAGCGTGCCAGGGTGCCGGTGTCAAGAAGATCGAAATGTATCTTCTTCCGGATATGTACGCTCCCTGCGAGGTCTGCCTAGGGAGTCGGTACAGCGCGAAGACCCTCTCCGTCATGTATCGCGGCATGAACATCTCCCAGGTGCTCAAGATGACGGTCGCCGAGGCGCGGACCTTCTTTCTCGACCAGCCGCCCATCGAGGAAAAACTTCGGACGCTCGAGGAGGTCGGCTTGGGATATCTTGTTCTGGGGCAATCGGCGCCAACGCTTTCCGGCGGCGAGGCGCAACGGGTGAAACTTGCGACGGAATTGGCGCGAAAATCGAGCGGGAACACGCTGTACATCCTTGATGAGCCGACTATCGGTCTCCATTTCGAGGATACGAGGCGGCTCCTTGATGTGCTGGATGCGCTCGTCGACAAGGGGAATACGGTGCTGGTCGTCGAACACAGTACGGACGTCATCAATCACGCCGATTGGGTGATCGAACTCGGACCGGATGGCGGTGCGGCCGGTGGCGAGATCGTCTGCGAAGGGACTCCGGAGAAGCTCAGGAAATGCAAGAAGAGCCCGACTGCGCGATACCTCTGAAACCCGTGACATCACTTCCGTGTCTCTCTCGAAAAACCTCCTCGCCACCGTCGCTTACTATGATGCGCTCGATTATCCGCTTACCGCGTTCGAGGCATGGGCGCACCTTGTCCGGATGGATGAGCAGGATGAACGGTCCGCGATTCGTCTCGGCGAGGTTGTTTCGGCGCTCAGCGGAAACGATCTTCCCGGGGCGGTCGTTTTTCAGGACGGATTCATCACTCTTTCCGGGAGAGAGAGCCTGATACGATCGAGAATCCGTCTCGAAAAGGTATCTTCCGCGAAACTGAAGCGGATCCGTCGTCTCGCACGTCTTCTTTCCTTCGTTCCGTTCGTGCGTATGATCGGCGTGACCGGGAGTCTCGCGATGAAAAAAGGGGGTCGGGAGAGTGACTGGGATCTGTTCGTCGTGCTTCGGTCGGGGCGTATCTGGCTCGGGCGGACGTTGCTTACGGGATTTCTTCATGTCATCGGAAAGCGTCGGCATGGTGAGTTTCACCGGGATCGGGCCTGTCTCAACTATTATGTGGCGGATGATTCGTTGGAAATATCGACAAAGGATCTTTTTTCCGCGCACGAATATCGGTTCCTTATCCCTGTAGTCGGTGCGGATGTATTCAGGCGTTTCGAGCTCAAGAATCGATGGATCGGCAGGTTCAAACCGGAGTTCCGACAGACGGAGCTGCTGCCGCTCTGGTATCGCCGTGAGCCGGGTGCGTCGCTTTTCGTCCGTCAACTTCTTGAAAACGGTCTCGATTTCCCGTTCCTTGAGTCATGGCTCTCTTCATGGCAGAAGAAAAAGATCGCGAGAAATCCGAAGACGAGCATTCACGGAGGGCGCATCGAGGCGACCGATCAGGCACTTATCTTTCTCCCGGAGCCGCGCGGCCCGCGCGTGTTCGAACGGTTCATGCGCACATGGGCGGAGTTCCGTATCCGCTGATCGTACCGCGCGTGATCCGATATCCGTGAGCCTCTTGCGGCGTTTTGTGATATACTGCAGGGAGAAAAACAAACGAACACGATCTTCATATGGCGAAATTTCTGTATACTGCGAAAAGTATCGCGGACGGATCGGCGTCAAGCGGCGAAGCGAACGCAAAGGATGAACGGGAACTCGCATCAGACCTCCGGGCGAACGGTCTCCTTCTTACGTCTGCCAGGGAAGTCGGCGAGGAATCGGAGGTGAAGATCAAGTTCCTCGATCGGTTCATGTCGGTTCCGCTCAAGGAGAAGATGGTGTTCGCCCGGAATCTGGCCGTCATGATATCGTCCGGGCTCGTGGTGGCCCGTGCGATCAAGAGTCTGTCGCTCCAGACGAAGAACAAGACGTTCCGGAAGATTCTTACCGACGTGCATGGGGAGGTTCAGGCAGGGAAGTCGCTCTCCGAAAGTCTGGCGAAATACCCGAGTGTCTTCTCGGAGCTCTTCACGAACATGGTCTACGTCGGTGAGGTGTCGGGTAACCTCGAGAGCGTGCTCGACGTTCTCGCGCTCCAACTCGAAAAGGAACATGACCTCCGGAGCAAGGTGAAGGGTGCGATGACGTACCCGGCGGTCATCGTCGTGGCGATGGTCGGGATCGGAATCCTCATGCTCACCTACATCCTTCCGAAGATCACGGGCGTGTTCAAGGATATGGACGTCGAGCTTCCGAAAACGACGCTCTTCATCATGGGAATGAGCGATTTTCTCCGTGATCATGCCGTTCTTTCGCTCGTGATCGTCGTCCTTGCCGTTTTTTCCGTGAAGTTTCTCTATGGGACATCCAAAGGGAAACGCTTCTTTCATTTCCTCTTTCTCCGGATGCCGATCGTCGGGAACATCGTCATGAAAGTGAACTGCGCCAGGTTCGCGCGCATCTACAGCTCCCTTCTCAAGAGCGGCGTCTCCGTCGTGGACAGTCTCAAGATCGTCGGGAAGACGCTTGGGAACGTCTACTATAAGGACGTGCTTGACGAGGCGATCGAGGAGATTCAGAAGGGCACCGAGCTTTCGAAGATCATCGGGTCGCATGAGCGGCAGTTCCCGATCCTCGTTTCGCAGATCATCGAGGTCGGCGAGGAAACGGGAAAGACCGAAATCGTGCTCGAGCGGCTCGCGGAGTTCTATGAGGAGGAGGTGAACCAGATCACGAAGAACATGTCGTCCATCGTCGAGCCGGTGCTCATGCTTCTCATCGGCGGCGGCGTCGGGTTCTTCGCGATCGCCATGCTTCAACCGATGTACAGCGTTATGGAGAATATCAAATGATGTTATTGAGGCGCATGAAGCAATATTTTTTCCGGCGGGGAAAACGCACTAATTATCGAATGAGCGGCTTTACTTTGATCGAGGCGGCGGTGTTCCTGTTTATATTTTCTCTCATTACAGTGACTTTCTATGAGGCCTGGAGCGTCGGAACGCGGAATATCATGAATGCCAAGTATCGTCTGGGCGCAACGGCAATAGCGAACCAGCAGATGGAAATAATTCGGAGTCTGATTTTTGATGACATCGGGACTACGGGTGGAATTCCGAACGGTACCTTGGCACAAGACCAGTCGATTACCGCAAGCAATACCGTCTATCAAGTGCATACGGTCGTGCAGTATGTAGACGACGCGACGGATGGAACGCTCGCGGCACATACGGATATTGCCCCGAACGATTACAAGCAGGTAACGGTTACCGTTTCATGGGGCGGAGCATCGTCTTCCGAACAAGTCAGTATGGTATCGGTGTTTTCCCTTGACGGAGTCGAATCGGTAGCGGCTGGTACCGGGGTTCTTTCGATCAATATCCTGAACAATGCCGGGGTAGGAGTGTCAAACGCCTCGGTGCACATCGTGAATACGGCGGTTTCTCCGCAAGTCAACATGACTGCAAGTACCGATACGAATGGGAATCTCATGTTTCCGGGGGCTCCGGCATCCGTTTCCGGTTACCAGTTGTCAGTCAGTAAGAATGGATATTATCCGAACATGACATACAGTCCGTATCCGACATCGGCTTTCAACCCCGTGAATACGCATACGTCAGTTGTGGCTGGAGGGCTTACTGCCGCGACCATCGTTTCCGATGAGCACTCGGATATAGATTTCCGTACCCAGGATCCTTTTGGTACGGATATATCGAACGTCGATTTTTCCGTAAGTGGCGGGTTGGTCATAGGAACCGATCCGGCGACGGGAGCCTCCGTGTATGATTTTTCCTACTCCGGATCCACTGATGGGAGCGGTCAACACACCTTTTCGGACCGGAGTTCCGGCGTTTATGATGTGACGCTCTCTTCCGGTGAAACCGGTTATAAATATCTCCGTCTCAATCCGGAAGAAGTAACATTTGGAACGATCAACCTTGCGCCTGGAGAAACGAAGTCGGTGACTATGGTGCTTGCTGATAAAACTCTCAACTCCGCCCTTATTGTAGTAAATGATGCCTCGAGCAACGAACCTATCCAGGGAGCGTCGGTGAGGATCTGGAATGCGGCGCTCAGCTACGATGTGACGGTGACCGCGGACGTATATGGGCAGGCATACTTTCCGACAAGTAATACTCCGCTTCTTGCCGGAACATACGATATCGAAGTGACTGCATCCGGATTTGCGACGGCGACGAGCACGGTAACCATCGGCTCGGGTCTCCAGACAAAAACCATGAATCTTTCCTTGTGATTTGAAACACTGAAGTATCGGATATGATTCGGTGGATACCGAAAAAAACACTGAAGGGCATGACACTGGTCGAGATGCTTGTGGCCATTTTCATATTGATTGCCGGTATGGGAGGAGTGACAGCTCTTTTCATGAACGGTTGGAAGACGAACAAATTTGTTTTGGAAACCGGAAACGCCTCATTTCTCGCCTCTCGCGCGGTAAACAGCATGATAAGCGATATCCGGAAAGTTCGTCAGGCGGACAATGGGGACTACCCGATCGAATCGGGCGATCAGTTCAGTCTCAAGGCATATATGGATATCGACGGGGACGGGGTAACGGAGCGGGTACACTACTATCTGGACAACGGAGCCATTTATCGGGGCATCACCGATCCTGCAGCGACAACGCCGATCAGTTATCCGTCAAGCGACCAAACTACTCAACTGATCGCGAATTATATCTCGAACACGAACGCACAGCCGGTCTTTTATTACTATAATCGTGATTATCCGAGCGATACGACCAATAACCCGCTTGCTACCCCGGTATCGGTGGAAAATGTCCAGCTCATAAAAATCCGTCTTCTTGTGAATATCGACCCGATAAATGCACCGAACAACATAAATGTGGAGTCGTTCGTCGAACTTCGGAATCTCAATAACTATGCCCATTAAGCGTACCAACCATCTTCTCGGCGGTTCGGCGATTGTCTATGCCTTGGTGGTCATGACCGTCTCTTCTATTCTATTGACTTCGATTATCGGATTTGTCGTATCGCAACTCCAATACAGCCTGAAGCAGCATGATCGTGAGCAAGCACTCCAGATAGCAGAGGCCGGAATCCATTTCTATAAGTGGTACTTGGCGCATCAGCTGGATGGACGAACAGCGAGTCAGGTCCAGGCCTTTTGGGCGGCCGGAACGGCCCTCGGGCAATCGACGCCTTATACGAGAAACTATGATAATGGTCAATATACCATCACTGTGACGCCTCCGGCTACCGGATCAACTATCGTATATATCACTTCGTCCGGGCATACGACTGCCAATCCTTTGCTTACTCGAACGATTAAAGTCCGTCTCCGTCGACCGTCGTGGAGTGAGAGCGCAGTTGTTTCCAATGACTTCATACGATTCGGGTCCGGGACGGATGTTTATGGGAAGGTGCACTCCAATTCGGGGATCCGTTTCGACGGCGTCGCACATAATGTCGTTTCAAGTTCCGTGGACCAGTATGATGATCCTGACCACAATGGAAACGATGAATTCGGTGTGCATACGCATGTAAATGCTCCACCGGCGACTGGAGTGAATAATGCTTTTCGCGCCGCAGAAGCTCCGCCGAGCGCTGTCCCGAATCGGACGGATGTATTTGAGGCCGGGCGACAGTTTCCGGTGACACCGGTCGATTTCAATGGCATACTCGGCGATCTTTCGCTCATGAAATCGGAAGCGGTGGCAGGGCGTGGAAAATACTTTAACAACGATGGTCAGGGAAGGCGCATCATTCTGAAGGCGAACGGAACCTATGATATCTGTACGGTGAATGCTTTTGTTGCATCGACAAACGAAATCAATCAGTATAAGAAAACTTCCGGTGCAGGAACATGCGCCGCATGTGCCGGTCAGTGTCTTTCCAATTATCCGATTGTTGACAATGGCGTAATTTTTGTTGAAAACAATGTCTGGCTTGAGGGCGCTGTAAATTCGAAAAAAGTTACGGTGGTGGCGGCGAATCTTATTTCGGCGTCGGTGAAAAGTGTCTATATTGGGAAGGATATCACATATTCGCATGACGATTGTTCGGAAGTGGTCGGTGTAATCGGTCAGCAGGACGTCGAGATTACCCGTGACAGCAATAATTTTCTTACGATCGATGCGGCGCTCATAGCGCAGAGCGGGCGAGTTGGTCGTTCGAACTATACCGGACCAAACGCTATTCGTGATACAATTACTGTGAATGGTGCGATCGTGAGTAATCAACGGTATGGGTTTGCTTGGGCCGATGCATTAGGGAATCATGTGTCCGGATATCAGCATCGGAACCTTTATTACGATAATAATCTCCTCTATTGCCCGCCGCCATACTTTCCTACCGGAACAAGCTATCTCGTTGATCTTTGGGAGGAAATCTGATATCGATAGGCATGTATTGCTATAGATGAGAAACTGTAGAAAATAAAAGAAGAATACATACAATGGGACTCCTACAAAAAAAAATATTCAATTTCTTCCCGCCGCCGTTCGGGCTTGACATGAGCGACCTTTCGCTGAAAGGGGTGTGGCTTTCCCGTGAGGGGGAAGAAGAGTGTGTGACGAGTTTCGGATCCGTCTCACTTCCGCAGGGAGCGATCGTGGATGGCGAGATCATGAATACCGCCGCGGTTTCCGAGGGGATACGGTCTCTCTTGGAGCGTTCCGGTCCGCGGAAAATCGGTACTCGTCGGGTGGTCTGTTCGCTTCCGGAGACGAAGGCGTTCCTTCGGATCATCTCTCTCCCGAAGATGAGTCATGAGGAAGTGAAGGAGGCTATCAAGTGGGAGATCGAGGCGAATATCCCGTTATCGCTCGATCAGGTCTATTATGATTGGCAGATCTTGTCCGATTCGATCGTGTCGGAGAAGGAGAAGATGAGCGTGCTCGTGGTGGCGGTGGCGCGGTCGATGGTGGATCAGTTCCGCGTGACACTCGAGGAAGCGGGGCTTGAAGTGGTCGGTCTGGAGACCGAATCGATCGCACAGGCGCGGAGCCTGCTTCCGGAGGCGCACGAGAACGAGACGACCCTCATCGTCGATCTCGGCGACCGACGCACGAGCTTTCTTATCGCTATCGGAAACATACCGGTGTTCACGTCGAGTGTGCCGCTCTCGTCGCAATCCATGACGGATGCGATCGCAAAAGGAATGGGAATTTCGTTCGATGCGGCGGAAAAACTCAAAGTTACGACCGGTCTCGGTTCGCTCGCACTCCCATCTCCGCAGCTTATTGCGGTGCAGCCGATCCTTGAAAACCTCGTGACCGAAATCGAACGGTCGATAGACTTCTATTTCACGAGTCTTCGGTATTCGGAAAAGATCGACAGTGTCGTGCTCTGCGGAGGCGGTGCGAACACGCAGGGCATGCTTCCGTATCTCTCCAAGAGACTGAAACAGCACATGGAATTCGGCGATCCGTGGGTGAATGTCCATCTCGGTGATACGCTTCCGCCGATCGAACGAAAACGGTCAGTCCAGTATTCAACGGCTATCGGGCTCGCGCTCCGGGCCCTCGACGAGTATGAGAGTGTTACTTAACCTTCTGCCGGAGGAGGGGAGGGACCAGATCCGGCGGAAGTACTACAACCGATTCTTCTTCTGGCAGTCGATATTCCTTCTGGCGATCGAGGTCTTCTATCTCTGTCTGCTCGGGAGCGTCTTCTATATTCTCCGCGAGAGCCGGCTTTTGACCGAACAGGCGGAAGTGGACCGTGTGGCGACCCAGACCGACGCGAAAGAACTCGAGTCGTACGAGGAGCGATTCCGCGAAGTGAACCGCATCGCCGGGCAGTCGAACCAGTTCGATCGTGAACATCTCCGATGGACGGAACTCTTTCTCCGTCTCGATCAGCTCGTACCGAAGAATATCGCGCTCACGAGTCTCTCGACGAAGGATTATCGGGTCTTCCTGTCCGGACGCGCGCTCACCCGCGATGATTTTCTCGAACTTCAGAGCCGTATCGGCAACGAATCATGTTTCAGCGACCCGAAGGCGCCGGTCTCGAATCTCTTCTCGGAGAAGGATGTCGACTTCCAGATCGATTTTTCGGTGAAAGAGGAATGCATAAAGGGAAAAGCACGTCCATGAATATCTCATCATCGTTTTTCAAATGTCTGTGTGTGCCGACGGTGATTGTCACCGTGATCGCGGTGGCACTGTTCGTATTCGCGGCGATGCCGCTTCGGGTAAAAATCGCCTCCGAGAGTGATGAGATACAGAAGTTCAAGGCGAAAACCGAGAACGCGGAGCGGAAAATCTCGCGACTGCCGGATCTGCGGGCGCAATATGCGACAGTCGAGGATGACGAACGGAAAATACCGAGGCTGCTTTCCGAAGCGCAGACAGTCGACTTTATCAAGGAAATGGAGGATGTCGCCCGCGACGCCGGGGGGAAAGTATCGATCGCTCAGGGATCCGTGGTCGACGCGACCAAAAAGCCGGCACCCAAGGCGAAGGGGGACGAATCGGACGGTGATGCGTCGAAAAAGAAAGTCGTGGAAGACAAATCGATCGCGGGGAATCTGTCCTGGGGGAAGCAGCTCTCGCTTCAGATCACGTTTGACGGGGAATACGGAAGGGCGGTGAATTTTCTCCATAAGGTCGAGACGATGTCGTACCGTTTGGATGTTCTTTCGGTCGATATCCGTCCGACAACTGAGAAGGAAAATTTTGTTGCTCCAGTTTCCGCTCCGGCACCGCTTCCTGTGCCTGTCCCGACGGACGGAGCGGCTCTTTCTCCGGTTCCGGAATCGCCAGCGCCACCGGTGGAACCGGAGAAACATCCGGTGGCAGCCACTTTCGGACTGGTCGTGTATTTGAAGTAATCGCGTGAATCGTCGAGAAATTCCTATGAGGCTCCCGATAAAAAAACCGAATATTTCAGGGAAAGCGATACTCCTCTTCTGGTTCCGTTCAGCCAGAAAATTCTTCGTGCTGATTTTTTTCGCCGCTATCGGATTCGGCACTTTCGTCTGGTACCAGGATGTTTATCGTGGCGAATGGACCAGTGAAGAGAAACAGGCGTACGCGGATACGGCATTTCGGGAGACGATCTTCAATGAGGCGGAATTTCGAAAATCGGTTGCTGCAGCGGAAAGACTTTTCGACCTTCATCAGGAGGACATCGTCATAACAAACGACTTCTTCGTCCCGATTCCGGGAATGGAGGATAAGTGATGTCGGTTGACGTCTCCGGCATTTTTCTTTACTCTCCTTCCTATGGATCAGTCACGGGAAGAGCTTATTTCCGCACTTCTGGAAGGGGAGAGTGCGTTTCGGGTGCGTCAATCATATGACGCATTGTTTTCGGCCATCTTTTCTGGTTGGGAAGAGGCGAGCGCTCTGCCGAAAAGGATCAGAGAAAAACTATCGGAGTCCGTCCCGTGGAACCTGTTCAAGCCGGTCGCCGTCCTGCCGAGCCGGCGCGGGGATACCTGGAAGGCGTTCCTCGAGGCCGTCGATGGATCGCGGATCGAGACGGTGCTCATGAAAAACAGCCGCGGCCAGTTCACAGTCTGCGTCTCGACGCAGGTCGGATGCGCGATGGCTTGCCGGTTCTGCGCGACGGGACGTATGGGATTCGCACGGAACCTGTCGGCAGACGAGATCATCGATCAGATTCGGTTTTTCCGTGACTTCATCCGGGATCGGAACCTTCCGGGGGAGATAACGAACGTCGTCTTCATGGGAATGGGCGAGCCTCTGGCAAATTATGAAAACGTACGTGGCGCGCTCCGGGCGTTCATCGATCGGATGGGTATCGGTCCGACGCGGATCACGGTGTCGACGGTCGGACTGGTTCCGATGCTGGATCGGACGCTCGACGATCCGGAGTGGCCGGCGGTGCGACTCGCGGTCTCGCTTCATTCCGCCGATCCGAAGACGAGAGAGGAACTTATGCCGACGTCATATACCGATTTTCTCGACCGGCTCGCGACGTGGACGGAAAAGTATTTCCGGAAATTTTCCGAGAAGCGTCGCCACCTCACCTTCGAGTACATCATGCTCGCCGGAGTGAACGACACGGTCGGGCATGCCAAGGCGCTCGTCTCGTTCGCGCAGCGCATCGGAAAGGTGAAGATCAACCTCATTCCGTACAACATCACGGAGGGCGGATTCCGGAAAAGCGATGAATCGGACATCGAGCGATTTCAAAAGGCGCTCGAGAAGGCGGGAGTCATCGTGACGCGCCGCAAGACCATGGGCGACGACATCGCCGCCGCCTGCGGCCAGCTTGCGAACAAGGGGAATAGTTAACTGGCGGGTGATGGAATTTATGCAGGAGAAATATTTCATTCACACTTTCGGGTGTCAGCAGAATATCGCGGATTCCGAGCGGATCGCCGCCTCATACGAAGCGCGCGGGTTTTCTCGCGCCGCGCGGATGGAGGATGCGGATACGATCATCCTCAATACCTGCGTGGTGCGCGAGCGGGCGGAGGAAAAGGTCCATGGGCTCATCCGCAATATCCGGAAGGGTCTGCATGGGAACAGGGATGCGCGGATCGTCATCACCGGATGCCTCATCGGAGCGGCCTCGCGCGAGCCGTCGGGGAAGATGATGAAGAAACTGAGGAAGCGCGTTCCGGATGCCGAGTTCCTGCCGCTTGAGGAAGTCGGGTTCGAGCATACGCCGATCCGTACGGCCGGGAAGCTCGCGTCCGTCGTCATCTCGAACGGGTGCGATAATTTCTGTTCATACTGCATCGTCCCGTTCTCACGGGGGAAGGAGCGATCCCGAT
This sequence comes from uncultured Bdellovibrionales bacterium, assembly GCA_964450795.1. Classification (GTDB taxonomy): domain Bacteria; phylum Patescibacteriota; class Minisyncoccia; order Moranbacterales; family UBA1568; genus JAGOTT01. The sequence goes on along the minus strand of CAYVDI010000002.1, from coordinate 7,864 downwards.
CGTTTCAGGATATCGTGGAGGAGGTGAAAGAGGCGATCGCTTTGGGGAAAAACGAGATTCTGCTCCTCGGGCAGAACGTGAACTCGTACGGTGCCGACATTCTTGCTGCAAAAATCCGCGGAGGGGAGGAATACATGCTTCCGGACGGACGACAAGTGAAGCCGATTATGGTGAAACATTTGAACCGTCATCGGATTCCCACGCTGTTTCCGTATCTCCTTGAAACGATCGCCACGATGCCGGGCGTCGAGAGAGTGTCCTTTCTCTCATCGAATCCGTGGGATTTTTCCGACGAACTCATAGACGTGATCGCGCGGAACGGGAATATCGACCGACTCCTGCATCTTCCGATTCAGGCAGGGAGCGATGCGGTCCTGAAACGCATGAACCGATGGTATACGCGGGATGAGTATTTCGCGCTCGTCGAGCGGATCCGGGAAAAGATTCCGGACGTACGCTTCACGACCGATATCATCGTGGGCTTTTCGGGTGAGACGGAAGCGGATTTCCGGGACACACTCAGAGCGGTGCGCCGCGTCCGGTTCGAGAAGGCGTATATCGCCTGGTATTCGCCACGACCTGGAACGGTCGGCGTGACGAAAATGGAGGACGATGTCCCATTCCCGGAGAAGAAACGCCGTTTCGACGAACTCGATCGGCTCGTGCTCGAGCTTTCCGGTCGAGGGCATCTTCTTGATAAGAATCAGGGGAGTAATCTTCCACGGATTCACTCCTGAGCTTTACAGGAGCCTATCTCTGTAGTATAACAGGATCGTTGCTTAACAAATGGGAGATGAACATGGAAATCGAATCGAATTTTTGTCCGATCAGCGCCCGTCCCGATGAACCATGGGAGGGGCCCATTCTTCGAACCCGATGGCAAAAGGTTGGCGCTGTGCTGGCGCTCGTCCTTTTTCTTGCATCTGCCGCCGTCACTGTCCTTTGAGTTTTTCACGGGAGCCCTCGCAAGGCTTCCTATTTTCTTTTTTGGCTTGCTAGCGGCGTTTTTTCTGTTGATATTTTACATTTCATCTTTATTTTATCTTTTATTTATGATGTTCAAATGATGAGTTCGTTACGTTTCAGCTGGTACTTTAACTAAGAGAGGCCGCGATGAACGCAAGGAGACAGGAGGGGATGGGCGTTCCGAACGGCTATCCACCGAGTTGTGATTTTGGTCTGCTTGTGCACTATCAGCCGATTTGCGACGACACGAATCATGTCGTATATCAGGAAGCGCTTGCTCGGCTAAAATCCGATGATTCATTGATGTATCCGTGTCAGTTTCTTGCTGCCCTTCGTAGGGCTGGGAAGATATCTGAATTTACGAGCTGTGTGTTGATCGAAATTTGTGAGACGTTGCATCGTTCGGGAGTGGATGTTCCGATTGCCATCAATGTTCCTCGGAATGCCATAGACGATGAACTGTCGTTCATGCTTTTGGACGTCATCGAAATGTTCGGGATCGCGCCGGAGCGGCTTGTGATCGAGGTTACCGAAGATGAAGAGGGATTTGAACGCGATCTCGTTGTTCCGTTGCTCGGCCTGTCGGCATACGGCATACGGTTCGTGCTCGACGATTACGTCGGGAGCGAGACTCAGCAGAAGACGTTGAAAGTCTTTCTGTTTGAGACGGTCAAAATCGATTGTCTGTATACGCAGACTCTGGATGCGATCCGTCTTGATTCCATGTTCCGAACCCTTCGGGAACTGTTCGTGCAAACGGTGATCATAAAGGGAGTTGAGACCGATTCCCATGAGAACTGGCTGAACGAACTAAGAGAGCGGTATCCGTATTTGGACATACAGGCCCAGGGATTCCGTTACGCTCTTCCGAGCGCACACATTCATTAGGCGAATCAATTTGTGGTGCCACTATTCTGCTGGTGCCACTTTTTCTTTTGGATTGGAAAGGATACGGAAAAGGAGCTCCCGATTCCGAGTGTGCTTTTGGCGGAAATGGATCCGGAGTGAAGCTGGGTGATTTTTTTCGAAATGGCAAGTCCGAGACCTGACCCGCGTACCGGCTTTTCTCCTCCGAATCTGCGAAATCGTTGGAAAAGATTCTGGACGTCATCCTCCGCGATTCCGACACCGTCGTCCTGTATCGTCACGTCGATCAACTTTTCGGTACATGTGATACGAAGAGTGACATGAAGCGGCTCGCTCGGCTTGCGATACTTTATAGCATTGCCGATAATGTTTCCGAAAAGCTGCTCGAGGAGATGCTGATTTCCGATGATGATACCACGAGTGTCGCTTTGTATCTTGAATTCCACCCGTTCTCCGGCGGTTATTACCTTGTATTCGTCCACGAGGTCCTTCAAGAGCGTCTCGATGGAAATCGGAGCGAATGGCACATCCTTGTTTATGACTTCGAACCGGGTTAACGTGAGAAGGTCGTAAATGAACTTTGAAACCCGGTCAACCGCCCGTTGCGCCACTGCGAGGTTCTGCTGTTGCTCCGTATCTTTCGGGTGAAGAAGATCAAGTATTCCCTTTACCGTCGTCAGTGGGGATTGCAGGTTATGAGCTATGTCGACCATGATCTCCCGCTGATCTTTCTGGAGATCGTGGAGTTCCTTGGTCCGTTCGTCAACGCGTTGTTCAAGGAGTTTGAGATGCTGTCGATCCTTCTCGTAAAGACGGGCCTTCTCGAGTATTGCGGAAATGTGCGGCGCTACGGATGCCAGAAAGCGGAAGTCATCGGAAGAGTATCGATCTCCGGAGCGCTTCGCTCCAAGGAGGATGTACTCTTCCGGTGTCCTGTTTCGGATCAGGGGAAGAAAAACGACGAAACCTTTTTCATGAAGAAGCGTGAGTGCCTGGTTTTCGGCAATGGAAATTACGGAGGATCTTGGAGTCCAGTTGATATTCCGACAATTGGCACCGGAACAATCGATGATGGATCTGTTATCCCGCAATATCCCGAGTTCTTGCCTGCTGAAATCGGATTGTCGGTTCTCTTTCCGGAGTCGAAGAAACGAGATGGTCTCGACCTTAAGAATTTTTCGGAGTGATATCGAAACCTGTCGTATGGCGTCGTTCCGATTCAGATTTTTTTTGGCGGTGTCGCCGATCATTCGTACGGCATTATCGAGGTCGTAGTGATCCTTGAAGAAGATGTTGTCCGTTTTTCTTTTGAGGAAGTTTTCAAGCGGTTTTGCGGCTGTCGCTCCGAAAATAGCCACGAGGGCGCCGCTTGCGAGGAATCCGATTCTCGGATTTTGGCCGATGAATAATCCGAAAACCGAGACAAGTAGGAAGTATGCCGTGAATACGGACGATGAGAACAGGACGTAGATGATTCCGCGCTGGATGATGACGCGAATGTCGAGGAAATGATGATGCGCTATGGCATAACCTACGCAGGCGACGAGTATCATGCTGAATGCCGGACCAAACTTCGACCAGGCGGCGTTTTGCGTGAGGAATGGGAGAATGAGATTGGTAGTGAACGATCCTGCGGAAAATAACCCCCATCCGATGAGCATGAGCCGCGCTTGTGATCGGGAGCCGCTATCTTTCGAACGACGATACTGAATGAATAGATTGAACGCGAGATGCGCAAGGATGAACGTGATGAGAATGGCGAACGGGAGATGTAATGGTCCGGAAATGAAATCGGTGATGCCCTCGTCCGGGTCAGTGGTGACTTCCTTTATGATGCCGTCGGTGAACGGAATGATTAAGAATGGAGTAGCCAGGGTTGTTTCGATGATGAAAATCGACTTGAAATCCGTGATTCTTTTTGGAAATAAGAAGGAAAAGGTGAGGAATGAAAGTTCCGCGATAAGCGCCATAGGGAAAGATGCCCGCGTGAAGAAAAGCGCCTGAGCGTTTGAATCGGCGACGTCCGCGAGATAATTGAATATCGCCCAAAGGATGAGAAACGCCGTGCTTCCAAGGAAAAAAAGAGTGGTCTTCTTTCGGAGAATATCTTTTCCATTCGCGATGATGCTGAAAAAGATCCCTCCGTTGAACACGACTGTGACCAGGGTAATGATGAGTTCGATTGTTTTTTCGTTCATGTTGATGGAATAAAAAAGAGATATGAAAAATTGGGACGTCGCCCTCATTACCATATCTCCTAAGGCATGGTTTATGCAACCATCCGTTTGTTGGATTCCCATGACCCGATCAGATTGTTCGGGCTCACGATGTGCTCGTAGAGTTCCTCGGAATATCCCCGGATACTCCCTGCGATCTGATCGTGGATGACGATTCCCGGGATGACCCAGCTACCCTCGCACAGTTGCGGTATCCCGATCGGATGGATCGGAAACCCGATTTTGGTTGAGAGTTGGAAGAAGCCGACGTCGATGGCAAGATAGAACGCTTCGAGTTCGGCGTAAATCCCGTACCAGTGCATCACCTTGGCGAGCTCCGTACTCAATCCGGCGCTATTCTTTCTGGCGCTGATGACCCGGGTTGCCTCGACCATGTTCGATCGCGGGATTTTCGCAAGCCGTTTCTTGACCGAATCGGCGATCGGCAGCGGAATGCTCGGCAACGACTTCTCAAGGAGGTATTCATGAGGGAATGGTCTGTCACCGGAGTGAACCATCCGGATGCTTCCCGCGAGACCATCTTTGTCACTGACGACGACGATGGAGCTGATCTGGTCGTATTCGTCCGTGACGAAGCCTTCTGGGTACTCCTCAGGGTCGAGCCACTTGAGCTCCTCGCAGTACTTTCGGAATACGAGCTGTTGGAACGCGCGGACTTCCTGCTCGGTTTCGGCGATGCCGATCGAGAAACGGTTGTTGTGTCGGTGAAGAATCGATTCGGTGTTCATTGTGTGCTCCTCATTGGTTTCGGACGGCTACAGCAAAAAGATTCTGCTTGGCATATGCGAGAGACATGATGGTTACCGTGAATCCCGCTTTTTCCAAGAGCGTTTTCGCCATGTGCTCATTCGGGAAATGAAACGATGCATCGTCGTTTATAATGCGGTTCCATTCCGCGACGCGGAGAGCCTCTTTATGCAGGCGTGGATCGGGCATCGCTTCTCGGATGAGAACCGCTTCCCGTTCCGGGTCGGAATGCATATCTGCCCAATAAGCCGACGGCTTCTTGCTACAACAGTGCTCCCTGAGAATCAGTCCGTTCTCGTTGCCTTGTCTTGGGGTGGAGAGCACGACCATTCCGCCAGGCTTGAGCACTCGGGAGAATTCCGAAAGCGTCTGATCGGGGGATCTGACGGCGTAGAGCGTGTTGACGCTTACGATGCAATCGAACGATTTATCCCGGAAAGGAAGCGGATCGTCGAGCGATGCCTGCGCGAACTCCGCCGGTAGGTCGGAATATTTCCTCTTTGCCGCCGACAGCATCGCCGCGGATGCGTCCACGCAGGAGATGTCCGGCATCCGGGACTCGCAGTGTCGCTTAAGAAAGACCGCGAGATTTCCTGTGCCGCACGCCGCATCGAGAATCGATTCCGGCTTCATGGAAAGTGCCGCGCTGGCGACCTTGTCGAGGAGTGACGTGTAGGGATTGAGGTGGAGGAGGAAGTCATAGCATCGGGCATATTCCTCCCAGTCGATTTGTCGAGCGGAGACTTTATGATCCGTGGTCATGGCGGATTCCTTTGATGATGTTAAGGAGCGTGGTGTTCCCAGCACGGTGATTCAAACTGAAAACAAATCCATTGTATTCTTTCGATTCGCGTCGTTTGATAAAAGTTTTTTAAAAAAGTAATAAAAAAAATATAAAATTATTTATCTTGTCAGGACGTGACGAATCGGATTCAAAGAAAATAAAAAAACCGCACGATCACGGTCGAGGCGGATGAATATCCATTGAAGTTATTTTTTGATCGACATCTTGTATCCGAATCCAGGAACGGTATGGATGAGTTCCTTCCCGAACTTTTCATCGATCTTTTTCCGAAGTGAACGGATATGTGCCTCGATGGTATTCGAGAACGGATCCGCATTCATGTCCCAGACGTGCTCGGTAATCATGCCGCGCGAGAGTACGACATCGATATTCTTCATGAAATACGAAAGGAGGATGAATTCTTTCCGTGTCAGCTGTATTTCCTGGTTTCCTCTTGTGACCTGGTGTTTCTGGAGGTTGACCGTAAGGTTGTCGAGTTGCAGTATGTCGGAATCGGACTTTTTTGGCCGACGAAGAAGCGCTCGAACCCGGGCAAGCAGTTCTTCTACCGAATAGGGTTTCGTGAGATAGTCGTCGGCGCCGGCATCCAGAAGTTTCGCCTTCGTCGTTACCTCGGATCGGACGGAAAGCATGAGGATCGGGGTGGTTATTTCGGCGGCCCGGAGTTCCTGACATACTTCGATCCCGTGTTTTTTCGGGAGAATGTTGTCGAGGATGATGAGGTCGTAGTCGTTCGTCCGGGCCATGTATGATCCGGTTTCTCCGCTTTCCGCGGTGTCGACGGCAAAACATGCCTCTTTGAGGGTGGCAGCAAGAATAGCCCGTATTTCCGCATCATCTTCGACAATGAGAATCTTCATGGTGTTTGCATTTTCCCCATAATATCGCAGAACGGGTGTTTGGCAAACTCATGATCGCCGCATTCGCGGTGTTTTGCTTTCTTTGTTCCCGGGTGATATCGTGGAAAAACCTATGAAAAAGAAACTCACTCTCGTTTCCTGGAACGTGAACGGTATCCGTGCGGTGGTGCGGAAGGATGTTTTCGTGCCGTTCATCAAGGAATATCAGCCGGACATCCTCTGCCTTCAGGAAACCAAGGCCGAACAGGGTCAGGCGGAGATCGATCTGCCGGAATACGAGGAATATTGGAGTTCGGCGGAGAAGAAAGGATACTCCGGAACGGCGATCTTTACCAAGGAAAAACCGCTCTCGGTCGTGAATGGATTTCCGGAGGGATTAACGAAGCGGTTCGACCTCATCGACGGTGAGGAGCGGAATTCCGAAAACGAGGGGCGGGTCATCACGGCGGAGTATGAGAAATTCTTCGTCGTGACTGTCTATACGCCGAATTCCAAGGATGATCTCTCCCGGCTCAACCTGCGGCACAAGCACTGGGATCCGGCGTTTCTTGCGTACATGAAGGAGCTTGAGGAGAGGAAGCCGGTGCTCTTCTGTGGTGATCTCAACGTTGCACACGGCCCGGATGATCTCGCCAATCCGAAGGAAAACGAAGGCAAACACGGGTATACCATCGAGGAGCGCGAAGGGATCGACCGGATTGTCGCGGCGGGGTTCGTCGATACGTTCCGGATGTTTCATGAGGGGAATGGTTATTATACCTGGTGGTCGCACTGGGCGAATGCTCGGGCGCGCAACGTCGGTTGGCGGATCGACTATTGGTTCGCAAGCGCGGCCCTTAGGCCAGCGATCAAGGACGCGTTCATTCTTCCCGATGTCATGGGATCGGATCATTGTCCGGTCGGAGTAAGAATCACATTATGATATATGTATGAAGCCGATTTCCTTCGAGGAAGCGATTTCTCGTATCGAGTCCGGAAAAATCGGTATCGTTCCGACCGATACCCTCTATGGTCTCGTCGCTTCGGCGATGGATCCGGAGTCGGTGGAACGGGTCTATCGGGTGCGCGGTCGTGATGGAAATAAGCCGTGTATCGTTCTTATCGCCGATATTTCCGACCTTGATCGGTTTTCGTTGGCGATCGATGATGCGGTTCTCGGGCGGTTGGGGGAGTGGTGGCCGGGGGAAATAAGCGTGATTCTTCCGTGTTCGGACAGCCGTTTCGCATATCTTCATCGCGGAACGGGGACGATCGCGTTTCGGGTCCCGGACAAGTCGGAACTCCGCGAATTTCTTCGCGAAACCGGGCCGCTCATCGCGCCGTCGGCAAATCACCAAGGAGAGCTGCCTGCGAAAACGGTCGGAGAGGCGGAGAGATACTTC
>CAYVDI010000001.1:20376-49648 GCA_964450795.1 uncultured Bdellovibrionales bacterium | reverse complement strand
ATTATGTGACCTTGCCAAGGTCAAGATACGGGTTCGACTCCCGTTACCCGCTCAAAAGAACTAAAAGACCCGGTTTACTGGGTCTTTTGGTTTTTCTGGGGAACGGAAGGAGAAGGGCGCGAGTCGGAAGCGAATGATTTCGCTTCCTGTGTGTAGCGCTCAGGCTTTTTGTCGGAGCAAAAAGGACTCCCGTTACCCGCTCCAAGTAGCAGAAACGGCCTCGAAAGAGGTTGTTTTTTGCTTTATATACGGTAAAATCATGAAAATATGCTTGACAGTATCGAAAAAGTATGCTATACTCGACCGTTACCGTGAGAAAGGGAGGAATTCCTGATTTCGCGGAAACCCGGGTGGGATGCAGCCTCATACACCTCGGATAAGCATTGAAAGCACGGTATGAGTGGTAAACGCATGGCGTTCGTCGTCGGGATGGCGGTTTTCCTGTCCTGGACGAGCGTCGCGGATGCCAAAACCGAAATCGAACAGGAACGAAACGAGATATATACCATTTCAGAGAAAACGAAGTATGATTTCCGGAACGATCCTTTTCTGTTATCTCTGGTATTTGAAGAAGAAACGGGAGGGATTCCGGTTTCTGGGAAAAGTCGTGAAATGACCGACGAAGAGAAGATTCTCTCGAAATGGAAGGAAAAACAGGAAGATAAATGGAAAAATCTTCCGAAAGAGAAGTTCGTCGTCAATGCCTCCGCCTATACCGCTTCGGCGGACGAGTGCGGGAACGACAAGGGTGTTACGGCGTCAGGACTTCTCGTGAAGAAAAACATGACGCTCGCGTGTCCGCCGGAATATCCGTTCGGTGCCAAGATCTCGATCGAAGGTGTCGGAACGCTCCGATGCGAGGACCGCGGTGGTGCGATCAAAGGAAACCACTTCGACATCTATGTCGAGACGAAGCACGAGGCGTTCGCCTTCGGGCGCAGGAACCTCGTCGCGGAGGTGGTGTTCGAGTAAAAAGCCACACAAAAAAACGGACGCCCTGGCACGAAGCCGGGGCGTTTTTGTGTGCCGCAGGCGAGAATCGAACTCGCATGACCTTTCGGTCGGGAGATTTTAAGTCTCCTGTGTCTACCAATTCCACCACCGCGGCCTGTTTCTTGTGGAGAATGTGTGGATATTCCTGAAAATGAGGTCCGAAGCGGAGTCGAACCGCTGTACAGGGTTTTGCAGACCCTTGCCTAACCGCTCGGCCATCGGACCGGAAACATATGAAAAGTATCAGAATCGGGGCGGAGCGTCAACGCGGACTGGACGGAAATCATCCATCCTGCTAGGATTCCGGGAAGTTTTTTGACAATCGAAACCGAAGAAGGAGAACGACATGGCAAAACATTCAGGAGCGTTGCCGGACAGCATGATCCGATCACTCATTTCTTCCGGATGCGTTTCCGGAATAGAAGACCGGCACGTCGGACCGGCATCGATCGACCTGCCTCTTTCGGATGAGGTCTACCGGGTGGCGCATGTCTTCCTGCCGCGACCCGGGGAGAAAGTTCGCGATATCCTCCCCTTCGCCGAGGCGTCGAGACATGATTTCCTCATGCCGCTCGAGCGCGGGTCGATCTATATCGCCCGCATCGATGCCGGATTCTCCCTCCCGGAGAACGTATACGGGTACTGCAATCCGAAATCGTCGACCGGACGTGTGGATGTGCATGCCCGGATCGTGGCGGACGGCGTATCGCGGTACGACGCGCTCACTCCGCGCGGATTCTCGGGAGAAACGTGGGTGTTCATCAAACCTCAGCTCATACCGATCCGTCTTTTCCCTGGTGAAGCGCTGTCGCAAGCGAGGTTCTTCGATGCCGATACCCGGCTCGAGTATACCGAGCTCGGGTTGGCGTACCGTGAACACCGTCTCCTCGGTTCGCTTTCCGGCGATTCCATCCCCTGGGAGGATATCCTCATCCAGGATTACGACGGGTCTCTCATCCTGACGCTCGATCTCGAATCCGATGTCATCGGGTGGGAGTGCTTCGGATCGAACAAGATCCTCGATTTTTCGAAAAAAAATCACCGGAAAGAGGATTTTTTCCGTCCGATCCTGAAGGAGAATCTCCTCAACGGGTCGCTCTGGCTCCGGAGGAACGGATTTTTCATCCTCTCCTCCGCGGAATCGGTGCTTGTTCCCGCGTCGTTCGCTTGTGAGATGGTCTCCATGGATGACCGGAGTGGCGAATTCCGGTCGCACTATGCCGGGTTCATCGATCCCGGTTGGGGGTGCGGCGAGAGTGGAACCGGGAAAGGCGATCCGCTCACGCTCGAAGTCCGACCGTTCGAGGATATCGTCATCCGCCCCGGGCAACCCATCGCGAAGATCCGATATGAACGCATGGCACGCGATCCGGATCGGCATTACGGTCAGCTTCTCGGTCGGAGCAATTATCTCGGACAGAGGGGCCCGAAGCTCTCGAAGCACTTCTCGGAATAAGCAAAACAGAAAAACTCCCGGCAGGTCGATCCTGTCCGGGACTTTTTTATTCGTTTTCCGATATTTTTTCGAGAATTTTCGGAATTTTTTTGAAATCCTGTTTCAGAGTGTCGCGCATTCCCCCGTTGTAAAGCGCGGCGGCAGGGTGGTAGAGGACATAGAAGACGCGGACTCCGAGTCCGGGAATCTCCCGGCGGAATGCGTGGCCGTGGACCTCCGATATTTTCGCATCCGGGAAGAACCGGTTGAGCGCGTGCCGTCCGAGCGTGACGATCACCTTCGGGTCGATGAGCGAGACCTGTTCGCGGAGCCACTCGGCGCAGTCCGCTATCTCCTCCGGGAGCGGGTCGCGGTTGTCCGGCGGTCGGTATTTCACGACGTTCGTGATATAGATATCCTCTCGTTTCATCCCGATCGAGCCGAGCATCTCCTCGAGGAATTTCCCCGCCGCCCCGACGAACGGCTCTCCTTTCAAGTCCTCGTTCTTTCCAGGTGCTTCGCCGATGAAGAGTATGTCCGCATCCGCCGATCCGACACCCGGAACCGCCTGCGTCGCCGTTTTCCGAAGCGAGCACCGACATTCCTTCTCCATGCGTTCATTCAGCTCGAGCAGGAGTTTCTCCTTTATTTTCCTTACGGAATCGTTCATAACCTGTGTATAAGTCGGAAATCAGCGTATTTCCCATCCGTCGGCCATCTCGACGATACGTCCCTTGATCTCGAATCCCCCGGCGAGAGCATGTCCTCCCCCGCCGAGCGTCCGCGCGATTTCCGAGACGTCGACCTCCTTATGAGGTTCGCTTCGGAAACTTCCGCGGACCGTATGCGGATCGATCTGATAGAGAAGCAGAGAAAATCTCGTATCGGGAACGGCATTGAGCATGGTCGATGCGATGCGGAGATTTTCCGTCGACGGGTCGCCGAGTTCGCGGATATCGTCCTCCGTTATTGCGGAGTATATCATACCGTTGTTCGGATTGATGCGGGCCCTGGCAAGCGCCTTTCCCCAAAGTTTCAACGTGGTGATCTCGTTGTTTGAGAAGATTCCCTCCGTGATCTTCTGCAGTTGAGCTCCCTTTTGAATAAGCGCCGATGCCGCCGAGAATGTCGCGGGAGTCGTGCAGGAGTGCTGAAGATTCCCCGTATCTTCAAGCAATCCCATAAGAAGCGGCGTTGCCGTTTTCGGCGTGAGATCGATCCCCTGCGATTGGAAGAAGGAGAAGATGATTTCCGCGGACGAGGAAAATCCGGTGTCGATGATGCGGATGTCGCCTTGCACCTGTATGTTCGGATGATGATCGATGAGTGCGATGACGGTCTGTTCCGGTATCTTTTCGCGGACAAGGTGAAAACCGCGGTCGACACTGTCCGACGCGATGACGGCGTCATAGAGAGAAAAATCGATTTCGGTCGGATCACGGAAAACGATTCCCGGGAAGAGTCTGGCGGCAAATATCGGAAGGCGATCGAAACAGGCGATGTCGACCCTTTTCCCGAGCGATCGGATATATTCACGAAGGGCTATGTTCGCTCCGACGGTATCCGGATCCGGTCTCGTGTGGGCGAAGAGGAGGATTGTTTTCGCGTTCCGTATGACGTAGCCGAGATTTCTGAATTCTGAAGAAAAATCCTGCATAACCCGTGGATAACTCAAAAATTCCCTTATTCGAGGCTTTTTAGTATGCGCTCTATTTCATCGGCTTTGCTTTCCGTGGGATCGAAATCGAAGGAAATAATCGGTAACGGCTTCATATAAAGGCGTTGGTTGAGATCCTTTTGTATCTTCCCCCGGTTTCTTTTGAGAGTATTGAGAACGTATTCGGCTTCCGATTCCGGAAAAGCGCTTACGGAAATGGTGGCATGCCGCAGGTCTGGCGTCACGGAAACGCGTGTGATCGTCGCGAGAACCCCTATTTTAAAGCTTATTTCACGCGAAAAAATCTCTCCGAGGTGGGAGCGAATCAGCTCGTTTATCTGCGTGGTTCGTTGGGACATAGCGAAAATAGAGGAAATCGTTCCATTCTGGGGCAAAAGACCATTTTTGTCAAAGGTCGGAAGAAATATTTTTGTGTGCCCCCGGAGGGAATCGAACCCCCATCTCTCCCTTAGGACGGGATAGCTCTATCCATTGAGCTACGGAGGCAAATACTGCCTGAAAAATATTGTAAAACCTGTGGATAAACCACGATTTTGCGGCTGTGGACCGTACCGGATTCGAACCGGTGACCTCCTCCATGCCATGGAGGCGCTCTACCAACTGAGCCAACGGCCCAACGAGTTCTTCTTCAGAATGTTCTCTATGGTATATCGTATGTCGTTTTCAGTCAAACGCAATAAGTAACGAATATATTATACAACGATAACTAGTATAAGTCAAGTGGTTGCTAGTAATGTTCCACGTGGAACAAAGTTTAAAAGTTACAGTTTCATTGGATCTTTTTTGAATTTTCTTTTTGATGTATGAAGTATCAATATTTTGTCAGGTAGTATTTTTTGGCACATTTTAAAATAAAAAAACTCAAAAATGTTCCACGTGGAACATTTTGTATCAATATTTTTTATTTTTGTTCCTATCAATAAGAATTTTGTTCCACGTGGAACAATCGAATTTTCCTTTTATTGCTTATACTGAACTTTCCGACCGGTTTTTGAAGGTATTAAATATCGGTTTGAATTAAATTTAATTCCCCATTGGTTCTTAATTTTTTGTATCTGGCATTCCATATTGTTCCACGTGGAACAATATGGAGAATTTAAATCGCTTGATCCCATGAGAATTGTTTCCCATTCAAAATGTTCCACGTGGAACAATTGACATAGGTGTGAATTTAAAATTGATAGAATTTTTTTAAAGTGAACATTCTTTAGGTGGAAATAGATTTTTGTTTTTATAAATGAAATTGTTCCACGTGGAACAATTTCTGGTATATTGAGTTATTTTGGAGTATTTTTTTGTTTCAATGTTCCACGTGGAACATTGAAATTACTTTTATTGCTTATCTATAACTTTTCAATCGGTTTTTGTAATTATTTTTCTTTTCCTAAGATAAAGAAGGAATACTCGTTTCGATTCATTTGTTGCATATGATCGGGATTAGAATTGTTCCACGTGGAACAATTTTTATATTTGTTCTGTTATATATTGACAAAATTTATTATTTATTTCATAATATTATATTTTTGATCGATACACGTTGTGGTTCGTTTTTGTGGAAAATGCCTTTTTTGATTGACTCATATTAAGTCTTGATATTGCTCGTGTTCGCTTTTTTTCGTGCGTCTCATCTATTCGAAACGAAGTCGGATTTTCAGTGATAAGCAGGCCATTTCGGATCGTATTGTTGCGTTCAAGAAAAGGTGGTATAATAAGAACAAACAAAATTTGACTATGCAACAATCGTCAACGCAAGGAGTTCTCGGAAATACACGAAAGCACTTTTTTGTACTTTTCGGCCTGCTTTTCTTGAGCGGAGCCTTTTTTGTTTCCGCGGCGGACGAGATGAGCGGAGGAAACATCGTCGATGATCCGGATCAGGATGGTCTTACTACTGCAGAAGAGCAGCTTTACGGAACGGACCCGATGAATCGTGATACCGATGGTGATGGATATAGTGACGGTGTCGAGGTGAAAGGCGGATACGACCCGTTGAAGAAGGCGCCGGGAGACAAGATCATCTCCGAAAAGGAAAAGGCCGATCTGATCGCGTCGTCGGGTGTCGGAGGGGATAATCTGACCGAACAGACGGCACAGGAGATCGTGGCATTGGTTCAGAAGGCGCAATCGGAGGGAGGAGAAAACGCGGAGGTTTCTTTGGATGAGCTCAACAAGACCGTTCAGGAAATCACTTCCGGAGGCGGTGAGGAGATCGTTCTTCCGGATGTGGATATGGATTCGATAAAGATAAAGAAAGAATCGTGCAAGAAGCTTTCGGAGAAGAAATGTGACGAGAAAATCAAGGAAGATGTCCTTGAATATCTCACCGTCATCGCATATATCTTCGCGAACAATTCGCCGAAGGAATTCAAGAGCGAGGATGATCTCAAGAATATTTCCGATGACATGGTGAACAATGCCGTGAGTGCCTTGTCGTTCGGGAACATCGCGCAGCTCAATGCGCTTGTTGAGAACGGGGATAAGGTGCTCGCGCAGATTTATGAGGTCGAGGTTCCGGAGAAGATGCTCGATGTGCATGTAAAGGCTATCAAACTCGCGAAATACGCCGCGAGCCTTAAGGGAGAGCTTGCGGTGGATTCCGAGGAAGATCCTATGAAGATGATCTCGTCGCTTTCAAAGACGCAGGGACTTCTGAATGTCGTCGTCGGATTCATGGCGGAAGTCCAGGCGAAGATTTCGGAATATGGAATATCCGATATCCCGATAGAGCTCTAAGGAAACACGCATATGGAAACCAAAAGAAAATCTTTTCGTGTCGGAATGTTCGCTGTTCTCTTTGCGGCGTCGATCCTTTTCGCTCCGCAGGCGCAGGCGGGATATTGGGGTGAGCCGACCATGGCGGCGATCCTGAAGGAATCGCTCGAGAAGATCGCCCGTCAGATCGAAGGAGTCATGCTTGGGGCGCTCAAGGCGAGCGCGATACAGCTTTTAAATTCGCAGGTCGGGCAGTTGATCGGCGGTTCTTCGGCCGGCGGTTCGGCGATCATATCGGATTGGAGACAGTGGCTGTATGATGTTCCGGAACAGAAAGTTCAGGTAGCGCAGGAGCAGTTTTTCAACTCGGTGCTCCGCGGGAGGGATAGCTCGTCATATAACACCATGCTTGCCGATCAGGACGCCGGCGTGAATAATTACTATGAGATGCTCGCGGATCAGATGAAGGGGTTCGATACATCAGGTGACCTGTCAGCGAATGCCGCTGAACTTGCGGGAGGGGATCCGATCGCGGAACTCGGAAAGGGGAATCTGAAGGCATTGAATGCGCTCTTCGTGAAGCCAACGAACAATCCGTTCGGATTGGCGCTCGCGTATGAATCCGAGATGCAATCGGTTCGGGAAAAGGCCGAGACTGAACAGGTCATAAAATCAATCGCTTCCGGATACAAGCCGATCGAGAGCAATGGCATGACGATCCTTCCGGGAAGTACGATCGGGGCTATGGTGGCGGACGCGAACGATATCGGAAACAAGGTGATCGCAGGTGCGAGCAATCCCGGAGAACTCGCGAGCGGCATCATCGTCTCCTTGGTGAACAAGACGATCACGAGCACGATCCAGAAGGGGATCGGAAACGTACAGGCGAATATCCAGCGTGAGATCGGGAATGTCGACCGACAGATATCCGGTCAGGTGCAATCTTTGAACCAGACGCTTGGTCCGGCAGCGGGATTCGTGAGGGAAGTCCGGCAACAGACGAATGTCATCGTGAAGCCGGCGACCAATCCCGGTGCCGCGATACCGATGAGCTACGATCCATAAGCGTTGCGATCCAGCGCCTCTTTCTGAGAAAATAAAACACCCGGAGAAAATCCGGGTGCTTTGTTTTTCCAGTGGTTTTCCTTGCAGTCTTCTTCAATCCGAGATTGGTCCGTCTTGGGTAGAAGCTGGGAAACAGGTGGGTGATACTGGACTCGAACCAGTGACCTTCACAATGTCAATGTGACGCTCTAACCAGCTGAGCTAATCACCCTTTCTTCTCCTGAAATCACGGAAATCTATCCGATTTCAGGCACTTCTCTTTGTATCACGTTTTCCGTTTCCTGTGAAGCGGAAGCCTCTTCCTTGGATCCGTCTTCCGTCGCGATGAATCGGAAGAAGGAAATCCAGGCGGATTTTTGGATGAGAACGAGCGACGATTGGATGATGAACAGTCCGAAGATGATTGCCACGGTTCGCTTCATGGAATCCTGCAGAAGTCCGTTCCCGATGCCGAGGAATGCCCCGGAGATGAGGGATGCCCCAAGGAGAACGACGACGGAGACGATCCCGAAAATAATACTGGTGGCGACGCGCCTCATGAAGAGCGAGTAGCCGAGTTCGATGGATGTACGGAATGATGTCTTCGAGAGGACTATATAAAAGAAGGCGTACGCTTCGACGAAGGTGAGAACGAGGAATATGGGAAGAAAGATCACGAGACCGAGGAATGCCAGGTTGGTTCCGAGCGAGGGGGTTTCCTGGGTGAGTATCGCCGGGATAAGGAGGGCGGAGAGGATGAGGAGCGAGGAGAGGATGAAGAGAACTTCAAGTCCGAAGAGCTTCGGGAAAAGCGATATTGAACGCTTGATCATACCGTTCATCGCGAGACTTTTTTCGGAGAGAGCGAGGACAAGACCGCCTTTCGCGAACGTGGCTATCCCAAGGACGATCGGGA
Source organism: uncultured Bdellovibrionales bacterium (assembly GCA_964450795.1). Lineage (GTDB taxonomy): Bacteria > Patescibacteriota > Minisyncoccia > Moranbacterales > UBA1568 > JAGOTT01. The sequence continues at coordinate 40,870 of CAYVDI010000001.1, read as the reverse complement.
TCGAGAGGAGAAACGACGGATGTTCCGCGAGAAGGGCGACGAGGATCGGCTGGTATCTTTCAAGGGGGGCTCCGGATTCGAGAAGCATCGAAAGGAAATCCGCGCTTCCGGCGGTGAGAACCATCGCGAAGAGAAGCGCCTTCCGATTTTTCGGTACCGACCGGAGTGCATCAGAAAAGAAGCCGATGAAGAGTCTGAGTTCGCTCATACGGTTTTCGTTTCGGTATCGTTTTCGACGGATTCCGCGGTCGTGTCCTCTTTTGCGATAGGTTTTCCGGAAACGATAGCATCGAATTCATCCTTCTCGATCGTCTCCTGCTTGAGGAGCGTCCGCGCGATGGTGTCGAGGATGTTCCGTTTTTCCGTGATGATGTCGGTGGCTTTCCTGAATGCGTCTTCCACGAAGCGGGAGACCTCCGCATCGATCATTTTCGCGGTTTCGTCGGAGTAATCGCGTTCCTCGTGAAGCTCACGGCCGAGGAAGACGAGCTCTTCTTTCCGTCCGAATGTCCGTGCGCCGAGTCGGCTCATGCCGTAACGCGTGACCATTCCGCGAGCCATATGGGTGGCCCGTTCAAGATCGTTGGATGGGCCGGTGGTCGTGTCGGAGAAGATCAATTTCTCGCTCGCGTATCCGCCGAGAAGCGTCGCGAGTTCCTGGAGGAAATACTCGTTCGAATGGAGCGTCTTGTCTTCCGTCGGGACGGCGAGCGTATAGCCTCCGGCGTGCCCGCGCGAGATGATGGAAACCTTCTGAACCGGATCCGCAAGCGGAAGGGATGCGGCGACAAGCGCATGCCCGGCCTCGTGATAGGCGACGATCTCCTTCTCCTTCGGATTGATGATGCGGCTCTTCCGCTCCGGACCGAGGATGACCTTCTCGATCGATTCGGCGAGTTCGGTCATGTCGATCGTCTTTTTTTCGCGTCGGGTCGCGAGTATGGCTCCCTCATTCACGAGATTCGCGAGGTCCGCGCCGGAAAATCCCGGTGTGCGTTCGGCGAGTCTCTGGATATCGACATTTTTCGAGAGCGGTTTCCCCTTGAGATGGATCTTGAGGATCATCTTCCGATCGTTGATATCCGGGAGATCCATCGTGACACGACGGTCGAATCGCCCGGGTCGGAGAAGCGCCGGGTCGAGGACATCGGGACGGTTCGTCGCCGCTATGACGATGACATTCGTGTCCGTCTCGAATCCGTCCATCTCGACGAGAATCTGATTGAGTGTCTGTTCGCGTTCGTCATGTCCGCCGCCCAAACCCGCACCGCGGTGCCGCCCTACCGCATCGATCTCGTCGATGAAGACGATTGCCGGAGCGTTCTTCTTCGCCTGCTTGAAGAGGTCCCGGACGCGCGAGGCGCCGACGCCGACGAACATCTCGACGAATTCGGATCCGCTGATGTTGAAGAACGGGACACCGGCTTCTCCGGCGACCGCCTTCGCGATGAGCGTCTTTCCGGTTCCGGGAGGGCCGAGAAGGAGCACGCCTTTCGGGATTTTCGCTCCCATCGCGAGGAATTTCTTCGGATGTTTCAGGAATTCGACGACTTCCATGAGTTCCTCCTTCGCTTCCTTCGCGCCGGCGACATCGGAGAACTGTATCCGCTTCTTCTTGTCACGCGGGTCGAGCATACGCGCCTTGGACATACCGAAGCTCATCGCCTGGTTGTTTCCGCGCTGAGCCTGTCGCATCATGAACCAGATGAAGGCTCCGATGAGGAGGAGCGGAATGAGGAAGGGGAGAATGGCGGCGGCCCAGAACGTGGCGCCGGATTCCTTCTTGATCTCGATGGCGACCGATTTCAGTTTCTCGTTGTCGACGCCGTAATTCTTGAGCGTTTCGGTAAGACCCGCCTCCGGCTCTTTCAGCGCCTTTTCCTTTTTCCCGTCCGAAAGCTCGATCGAAAGCGCGTTCGATTGCACGTCGATCTTCTTGACGGATCCGTCGTTTATCTGCGAGACGAGGGTCGAGAGGGATATCTCCTCAGGTCGGTCGGAGGTGTCCTGATAGAGGACGAGGATTCCCGAGATGACGAAGAAGACAAGGATGATCGTCGCGATGTTTTTCATGAATTTGTCCATATGCGTGGTCGCCGTTTCCTTATGATTTATTGTTCCGTATCATGACTACTTTATCACCCCTTGCCTCGATTTTCAACTGACCGGATTCGAATTTTCTGACCTTGCCTTTTTCGCTCTCGATGACCTTCTTCGCCTCACGGATAAACGCGGCGCTCGGCGCCAAATGTGTTCCCGATACGAGACGATAAAGGTATCGAAGCTCATCCGATCGGGCGCTGTCCGTGAGCGAAAGGAAATCACTTCTGGAGAAACCGATGCCGTTCGGAACGGCGATCGGAAGCCGAGGCTGTTCCGAACGGGTGTGTCCGGAAAAGGTGTCGGCGGTACGCGCGAGGATGTTCCTGATATTTTGCTGGTAATCCCTCTCGAGAAGGGGGAGAAGCTTGTGTCGGATGCGGTTTCGGATGATGCTCGTGTCACCGTTCGTCCTGTCGACCCTGAAGGCGATCCGTTCTTCCTTGAGGAACGAGACAAGGTCGTCTTTTCGGATGTGGAGGAGTGGACGGATGATGTGACCGTTCATCGGGCGGATTCCCGACAGTCCGTCGGCTCCTGCGCCGCGGAGAAGCCGGAGAAGCACGGTCTCCGCTTGGTCGTCTTTCGTGTGTGCGGTCGCGATACGGTCGAACCCGGTCCTTTTCCGCGTTCTTTCGAAGAATCGGTACCGGACGTCGCGGAGCCATTCCTCGTTTTTCCCGACGGCGTTCTTCGGATGAAACGTGCAAAGCGGAATCCCGTATCGTTTGCAGAATCGCGCGACGAAGCGCTCGTCCTTCTCCGAATCTTCGCCACGAAGACGGTAATTCACATGCGCGGCGGCGATCCGGAATCCGAAACGATCGCACAGCGCGATGAGCACACGGAGAAGCGCGGTCGAATCCGGACCGCCGGAAAATCCGACAAGAATCTTCGCTCCATAAGGGAGCAGGAGTTCAAAGTCCCGCCGGTTCGCCATCCTTTTCAGGAGTTTTCGTCCGACGGCGGAGGAGAGGTTCCTATGCGGATCGTCCCCGGATGATGTTCGCGACTTGTTCGACGGCATCCGCGAGTTTTCCGTCGGCGTTTTCGATGGTGTAGTCATAGATGTCGGTATGCTCGAGCCACCCTCTGGTATATGCCATGCGTTCGGCGAGATACGCTTCGGTCGGGTTGTCCCGTTTCCGGAGGCGTTCCTCGATGCTTTGAAGCGGTGCCGTTATGAGGATCGCCGTGATCGTCGGGAAGAGTTTTTTCGCCGTGACGACGCCTTTCCATTCGATCTTCCAGATTCCGGCGGTATCGGATGCGGCCACACGCTCGAGCTCCTCTCTCGTGACGCCGTAGAGTTCGTCATTGTACTCCTTCGCCCATTCGATGAACTTCCCGGCCTCGATCATCTCTTCGAACCGTTCGCGCGGGAGAAAGTAATACGGCTTGCCGTCCGATTCTCCCGGGCGCGGCTTCCGGGTCGTGGAAGTGATCACTCGTTCGATCGGGAACATTTCCGAGAGCTTCTCGATGATCGAGTCCTGACCGGATCCGGATGGTCCGGAAACGATGAAAAGATTTCTTGTGTTCATGGTGTTCGTGTGGAGAAAAAATCCCGCGCGAACGCGGGATTTCCTGGCTTATTCTGCGGCTGGTTCCTCTTTCGGTTCTTCCGGCTTTTCCGCTGGCTTCTTTTTCCCGCCGTCTCGTACCGGGAGGAGCCCCATCCGATGGGACCGCGGTTCGATGGAGAGGATCTTCCATTGGTAGGTTTCTCCGACCGAGAACACGTCCTCCATCTTTCTGGCCGGGTAGACGTCCTGGAATTCGGAGACGTGCGCGAGGCCGTGGATGTCGCTGTCGAGGTAGACGAATGCGCCGAAATGGTTGATCTTGTCCACTTTTCCGGAGACGATCTGATCAACCTGGTATTTCTCAAGCGCGCTGGTCCACGGATCTTCGCGCAAGGCCTTCATGGAAAGCGATATGCGGGTTTCCTCGATACCGATGATCCGGGCTTTCACCTTGTCGCCAGTCTTCACGATCTCACGCGGGTCGTCGATGAGCTGCCAGGCGAGCTCGGAGATGTGCACGAGTCCCTCGAGCTTCTGTCCCGATTTCTTTCCGTCCTTGTCGGCCGGGGCATCGAATTTCACGAATGCGCCGAAATCGACGACGCCGGATATCTCGCCTTCGACCTCGTCTCCGACACGGAGCCGGTTGATGAGTTCGCGGTCGCGCTCGCTCTGTGCGGCCTTTTCGCTGACGATGAGCTTCTCGTTCTCGCGGTCGGCATCGAGAACCCGGACCCGCATCACCACGCCGATGAGTCCGCGGAGAATCTCGAGGATCTTGTTCTTATCTCCGTCCTCGACGCGCGGGTAATGTTCGCTTGAAAGCTGTGAAACCGGGAGGAATCCCATGATGCCGTTGAGTTCGATCATGAGACCGCCCTTGTTGGCGTCCTGGACCTTCGTTTCGACGACGACCTTCTTGTCGCGCTTCTCGATAAGGTCATCCCATGATTTCTCGTACGAGGCTTCGCGGATGGACACCTCGATATCGCCATCCTCGTTCTCGAAACTCATGAGGGTTGCGCTCACTTCGTCGCCCTCGCGGAGCTTGAGCCCGCCTCCGAGACCGCTCTTCATCTCCTTTCCGAGCACGACGCCGGTCCCGAGCGGCCCGAGGTCTATAAGCGCGTGATTCGATGAAACATGGATGACCACTCCGGACACGACGTCGCCGATGGTCGGGATCTGCACGGTATCCTCGTTTAAAAGGCTCTCAAGAGCTGAAACCTTTGTCTCCTCAGTCGTATTTGACATAAAAAGAGTCGTGAAGCGGCGCGCGACCCGCTTCTCTGAAATATTAGTGCGCATTACTGATTAAAAGGAGGGGATTCCCACCCCAGAAACAGTAAGAAAGAGTATAAGATGAAATCCGGATTTTGGCAAGAGCAAAGAAAAAACCAGCCGATGTTCCGGCTGGCCGGTCAGACGCCGATGAGACCCATGTTCCCGGTGCCGACCATCTTGCGGTCGCCATCGGTGTCCCAGCGTCCCTTGCGGAAGTATTCAACGGTCGCGAGTGTTCCGCCGCATGCCGTGTACATCGGACAAAATTCCTCCACCGCCTTGTTCGCTGAACAATTGGTGCAGAGGTACTTCCCGTTGAACCAGAGGGCGTGCGACATATCCTCGGTCGACCAATTGTTCTCGTTGCAGATCTCACAGAAAAGGAGCCGAAGGGCGTCCTCGAAGAGCTCGTTGGTCGGTTTTCCCTCACCGACGTATCGTATGACGCCGAGCGCTTCCGCGATCCGTTGCAGATGGACATCGACAGGAATCGCGTCCGCGGGCATCCTGATGAGACCGAGTTCCGCATAGAAGAGGGCGAGGAGCGAGAGGATTTTCGGGCCGAAGCCGGGAATCTTGATCCGATCACTTCCCTTGGCATTCTTGGCGGCGATGATCCTACTTATGGTGGGAAATCGCCGGAACATCTTTATCGGGTCCCCTCGGAATGTCGTATGAAACGTCCACGCGACTATCGGCCAATACCGTGCGGATTGTCCCGGGACCCCGACTTTCTGCCGTTTCAGGATCCTGGTAATCTCGGTCTCGAGCACCATATCCGCATCCGAGTCGTCCCGAAAGTGGTCGCCGCTCTCGTCAAGCAGATTCAGCTGTCGCGGAACCCGCACGATTCGGGCATCGATAAGCCGTTTGATGTGGTTCTCGATCGCCGAAGCGGGACTTCCCGGTTTGGGGCCGTAGATCCATGTCTCGTTCTCCCAAAGCCATTTGTGGCTTGCGTATACTCGTTCGCTTATTTCGCGGCGATCGGTTCCGGCGGCATGTGCGATCCAGATCCTGTGGGACGGATCGCCTGGTGTGAGTCCATCGGGGACGAATATTGCCTGAGGGGCGTGTGTTTCGCGTTGGATGAGGGAATGGAGCTTGCTTTTGGTGAGATACGCCTCCATGGGAAGTCGAAACACCTTGTCAGCGAGCCATTTATTGAGAACGATTCCATTGGGAAGGGTAATGATGCCGTGGGCATCGGGTTTCGGTAGGAACATGATGCCTCCTTGGCGGATTGTGAAAGAAGAAATGGAATCATAGGAAAGAACGGACCTTTTGTAAAGCGGAAAAAAGAAAACGGCCTCCATTCGGAAGCCGCTGTCAGAAGGGGATGTGATCCGGATCCGACGATTTCTTGCGCTTTGTGTCGTGTGCCGCGAACTCTTCAGGCGTGAACGGGATATCGCCGAGGCTGTCCTCTTCGTGTTTCGAGGTGACGGAATTTCTCCGTTCTATCTCCTCACCCCGCTCATTTCTCCATTTCATCACGAGCGTCGGCTTCGGAATGATTTCGACGGAAAAACATCCTTTCGCGTGGCGTTCCCTTTGTTTTTCCCTGAAATACGACGATATCTTGGAAAATATAGGGAAAGAGTCTTTTTTATCGGTGCTGTGGTCGAAGACGAGCGATGTCGGGGAATATCGATCTTCCTCGGTTGTCTCGATGTTTTTCCATGCACAGATGCACTCAAGGAGCGGTCTGAGACGCCGAGTACGTCCTATAATGTATCGGCGCTCCACGACGCGTCTTCCGGAGAGGACTCGTGCCGCTATCTGGGCTCCTTTCATGGCACTGAGTTGTCGATTGCTGTAATGGGGACGTTTGTAGTGACGGATGGAGCCGAGAATATCGAGGAGATCACCGCTCCGGTACCGGAGGTGTTCCCTCCAGAACTCCCGGTAGGCCGCGATATCCTCTGTCGGGCAACGAAAGAGGATTCCACTGTAAAACCCGTTTTTTCTTCCGAGCCAAAACAGGTCCCCGAGTGATTTCCAGTGGTACAGGCGTTCCCGGAGTATGGAAACGAATCCCTGTTCGAGCGCTGGCCACGCTAAGCGGAGCTCATTTTCGGTGATGGTTCGAACCCGTTTCCGTTCCGGAATCGGTATACGCCTTCCTCCTCCCGGAATGTTTTCCTCGATGCGTGCGTACGGAACGGCGCGTTCGTAGGTCATCTCGAAGACGAGGGTTTCCGGAAGTATCTTGTCGTCTATCTTCGTCGGAGCAAGGATAGCGATCACGGGTCGAGTGAAATACTCGTATGATTCCGGATGATTTTCGATGGTTTCACGGACGGTTCCGTTCTCATCGAGTATGACGACGAACCTGGCCAAGCGGCGGAGCCTTTTGGCATCAGCCTGAATTTTTCGTATGGTCCGCGCAGGGAGTCCTGCAACGGAAAATATCTCCTGTCGCATGTCGGACTCCTTGTGGGTTGTAAAAGGACATGTTCCAAGATACCATGCCTATCCATAATGGCAATTGCCATTTTTCGTAAAATGTGTCTATAATGAGCCGGAAATAGGGAGTGACAAGCCGGAATTCCTGTGCTAGAATGTCTTTGTGGGGCGATAGGCCTCTTTTGTTTCCTCTTCGTATGAATATCCAGTATTACGGCGATTACTGTTTCAAAATAACCACCAAACCGGCCGGCCGCGCGACGGATGACGTCGTCATCTGGACGGATCTTCCTGAGAAGAAGACCGGGATCCGGACGCCATTCGGACATGCCGATCTCGTGCTTCTCTCGCATGTTTCGCCCGACGACGAGGCTTTGTCCGGGCTCAAGGACGATCCTGCGATCGTATACACGCCCGGCGAATACGCGATAAAAGGGACGGGCATTTTCGGATACCCGTCATCGCGGGATGGGGAATGGGGCGCGAAACACGGCCGAAATACGATTTTCGTCTTCGACTCCGAGGACGTGAAGATCTGTTTTCTCGGAGCGCTCGGGCACAAGCTCGATGAAAAGACCATCGAGAAGATCGGGGATATCGATATCCTGTTCGTCCCGGTCGGCGGGGGAGATACGCTTTCCCCGAAGGAGGTCGATGAGCTTATCCGCGGCATAGAGCCGAAGATGGTCATCCCGATGCATTACGATGTGGATGGCGCGGGGAGCGTCGATCCGTTCTGCAAGGAACTCGGATGCTCCCGTGACGCGCAGGTATCGAAGCTCAATTTCAAGAAGAAAGATCTCGAAGGGAAGAACATGGAGATAGCCTTTTTGGAGAATTCCTGATCCATTTTTTGGATATGCGCGAGCGTATAGAGCGGAAAATAGAGGAGATACGGCAAAAACCCGAGCATGTCCGTGTCTGGTATGCGTGGGCCGGCGTGTTTGTCGTGATGTTTTTCGTCATCCTTATCTGGATCTTCACGTTGCGGGAGAATCTGAGCCGATCCGCCCCGGTGGATGATGTGAAGAAGATTCAGGAGAGGATTCCCTCCGGGGCCTCGAAGCCGACGGAAGAGATAAAGTCACTCGATGAAGCGCTGAATTCCAAAACGAAGGAGATGCCCGGGAAAGCTGTGGAGGAAAGGACGAGATAAGACGGATGTAAGAGATCATTATGAGCGAACAGACAAAGGAGCATATCGCCATTCATGGAAGGATCGATCCTCGTCAGATCACCGACGAAGTTCGGCAGTCCTATCTCGACTACGCGATGAGCGTCATCGTCGCCCGCGCGCTTCCGGATGTCCGTGACGGGATGAAGCCGGTGCATCGCCGCATCCTCTATTCGATGTGGTCGACCGGCCTCCGCTCCGGCGCGAAATTCCGCAAGTCCGCGACGGTCGTCGGCGAGGTGCTCGGAAAATACCATCCGCACGGCGATTCGGCCGTGTACGAGACCATGGTCCGTATGGCGCAGGATTTTTCTCTCCGGTATCCGCTCGTCTGGGGGCAGGGAAACTTCGGCTCGCTCGACGGTGACGGCGCGGCGGCATACCGCTATACCGAGGCGAAGCTTTCGCCGATCGCGGAAGAGATGCTTCTCGATATCGAAAAGGATACGGTGGATTTCATCCCGAACTTCGACGGTGTGCATATGGAACCGACGGTGCTTCCGGCGAAACTTCCGCAGCTCCTCCTCAATGGCACGGTCGGCATCGCGGTCGGTATGGCGACGAACATCCCGCCGCACAACTTAAGCGAGCTCGTGGACGGCATCTGTCACCTTATCGATAACCCGGATGCCGGCGTCGAGGATCTCACGCAATTCATCAAGGGTCCGGATTTTCCGACGGGCGGCATCATCTACAACGCGAAGGATATCCGCGAGGCGTACGCCACCGGAAAGGGAAAGATCGCGACCCGCGCGAAGGCGGAGATCGTCGAGACGAAGGCCGGCGCGTTCCAGATCATCGTGTCCGAGATCACCTATCAGACGAACAAGTCCGCACTCATCGAGAAGATCGCCGAACTCGTGAAGGACGGGAAGATCGTCGGTATCCGCGACCTCCGCGACGAATCCGACAAGGACGGTGTCCGTATCGTGATCGAACTCAAGAAGGAATCCTATCCGCAGAAGGTCCTGAATCAGCTCTACACGCTCACCGACCTTCAGAAGAATTTCAACGTGAACATGCTCGCGCTCGTCGACGGCATCGATCCGCAGATTCTCAATCTCAAATCCATCCTCGAACACTATATCGTCCATCGGGAGAAAGTGGTGACTCGACGCGCGCAGTTCGAACTCGCGAAGGCGAAGGATCGCGCGCATATTCTCGAGGGTCTCAAGAAGGCGCTCGACTTCATCGATGCGGTCATCGAGACGATCCGCAAGTCGCCGACCAAGGAAGAGGCGCACGCGAACCTCATGAAGAAATTCAAGCTCTCCGACCGTCAGGCGACGGCCATCCTCGAGATGCGGCTCCAGACGCTCGCCGGTCTCGAGCGGAAGAAGATCGAGGACGAACTCAACGAGAAGTACAAGATCATCGCCGAACTCGAAGCGCTGCTTGCGAGCAGGAAGAAGATCTTCGCTCTCGTGAAGAGTGAACTTCTCGAGCTCAAGGAAAAATACGGCGACGAGCGCAAGACCAAGGTCGTCCGTTCCGGTATCGGCGAGTTCAAGCAGGAGGATCTCGTCCCGAACGAGGATGCGATCATCACCATCTCCGAGGACGGCTATATCAAGCGGATGAACCCGACCGTCTACCGCGTGCAGAAGCGCGGCGGCAAGGGCGTCATCGGCGCGGTCGCGAAGGATGAGGACCGTATCTCCATGGTCATCACGCTCGAGACGCACGACGATCTTATGTTCTTCACGAATACCGGGAAGATCTTCCAGCTCAAGGCGTACGAGATACCCGAGTCCTCGCGTACCGCGAAGGGGGCTGCGGTCGTCAACTTCATCCAGATCAGCCCCGAGGAGAAGATCACCGAGATGGTCTCCTTCCGGAAGGGGAGCGAGGCGAAATATCTCTTCATGGCGACGCGCCAGGGAACGATCAAGAAGACGAAGATCGAGGATTTCGAGAATGTCCGCCGGTCGGGTCTGATCGCGATCAACCTCGACAAGGGCGACGTCCTGGGCTGGGTCGGACTGACGACCGGTTCGGACGAGATCATCATGACGACCCACGACGGTCAGGCGATCCGTTTCAAGGAATCCGATGTCCGTCCGATGGGCCGCTCGGCCGCCGGTGTCCGCGGTATCAAGCTCGGAGAGGGCGACGAGGTGGTGGCGATGGACGTGGTCCGAAAGGACGAGAAGAGCATGGAACTCCTCATCCTCTCGCAGAACGGTCTCGGAAAACGTTCCGAACTCAAGCATTACAAGGTCCAGAAGCGCGGTGGTTCCGGCATCAAGACCATGAAGGTTACTCCGAAAACCGGAAAGCTCGTCGGCGCGATGATCACCTCCATGGGCAATATCGAGGACGATCTCATCCTGACTTCCGAGAAAGGGACCATCATCCGGATTCCGTTCAAGTCCGTCCCGCTCCTCTCCCGCGTCACCCAGGGCGTCCGTGTGATGAAGCCCCAGGCGGGCGATAAGGTCGGCGCCTTCACGATCCTCTAGGTCGGTTTCCGATTCGAAATAAAAATCCGCTCGCAAGGGCGGATTTTGCTTTCCGCTTAATAAAAAAAAGAAAACGGCGCCGAAATTATCTGGCGCCGCTCTTGTTTTAGGAATCATCATGCCAGGGTTATTGTCACGGTCGTTCCTTGAGTAAGCAGCCTGACAAGCAATGGATACTGAAGAAGAAGGTCGCTCATCTGTGAATTCGGGTTGCCGAGAGCTTGTAAGCATTTGTCCTGTCCGTAGTAGGCGATGACGATGTCTACGAAGTGTTTTTTCATCCGGAATTTCCGATTCGTTTCCCCGGAAAACCGGTAAAGATAGAGGACGAGAAGTGAGAGTTCGCGGGTCTCCTTATCGAACGGATCGACTCCGGACGACGCTCCACCGTCAAATCTGTCGGTTTGGGCAGAGAATTCGTGGATACGAAAGAAGACTTCCTCTAACCCGTTCAGACTCTCCGATTGGAGGAGGAGCGCAAGATTCCTCTCGCGGTCCTTCGGAGAAAATTGGAGAATGGTAAGTGACATAAAACCTCCTGACTGATTGATTGGAAGGAACGAAATTATCAGGAAATACTAGTGTGGGATACAGGATCAGTCAAGATGCTTGCAAAATCGGGCGACTCGTGGTATCGTTTTCCTGTTAATTCATTAGAAAGAAGCGTACAGCGGTGCGGGTGGGGACGCGAAATGCGTCTTGTGAGCCAGAAATGGCCACGGCACGGCGGTACGGCTTGCAAAGTTATGGCGCTGACACATGCGCAGAAGGAGCGGGTGACGAAGGAAGTGAAACGGCACGAGAAGGACACGGGGTCGCCGGAGTATCAGATCGCGATGTTCACCGAGAAGATCAAGCGGCTCACGTCGCATCTGAAGAAGAACAAGCAGGATTTCCATTCCCGCCGAGGGCTTCTCAAGATGGTCGCGAAGCGCAAGAAGCTTCTCGCGTATCTCGAGGGAACGGACGAGAAGGCGGCGAAGTCCATCCGAAAGACGCTCGGTTTATAGTATCCATGACTGCTCCTTCGGGGGCAGTTCTCATTTCAAAAAATTATGGCGAAGTTCTCGGATCAGCGGGTCGGCGTGTTGGTGGATGTTTCCAATCTCTATCACAGCGCGCGCGTGCTCTATCGGAAGAAGGTGAATTACAAGAACGTGCTCGAATCGGCGGTTTCCGGGCGGAAGCTCATCCGCGCGATTGCATACGGTATCACGACCACGGAAGGGATGGAAGAGAAATTCCTCGAGACACTCAAGACTTACGGGTATGATGTGAAGACGAAGGACCTCCAGATATTTCCGGACGGCTCGAAGAAGGGAGACTGGGACGTGGCGATCGCGATCGACGCTATCAAGATGGCGCCGAAGCTCGATGTCGTCGTGCTCATTTCCGGTGACGGGGACTATATCCCGCTCGTCGAATATCTCCAGGGGACGTTCGGATGCCGTGTCGAGGTCGTCGCGTTCGCGGAATCCACTTCATCGAAGCTCATCGAGGTCGCGGACGATTTTCTCGATCTCTCCGGCGACAAGCGGAAGTATCTGCTGGGGAAATAGTGCGACGGTTGCGTTTTTCCCAGGGGCCTGATATGATGGCGCCAAGTGAGGAGGCTTCGAGCCTCCTTTTTCGTACCTGAACAATTTGTGAAAGGAGCAGTCATGATCAGGTTTGGCAATCGGTGCGTTACGCCGGTGTTTTGTGCGACGGGAGCCCGCGGTTTCTGGGGCGAGGGGTATCCGTTCCACAAGATTTGGAGACGATTCGGCATGGATTGGAAGGGAACCGGATTCTCCGGTAAGACGATGACTCTTCTCCCTCACCGCGGCAAGGACTTCAAGGAAAAAGGAAATATGCCGCTTCGGGAAGACGGTACGACGCCAATCGAGTGGTTCCCGAAATGCATCCATGTGGATTTTTTCCGGAACGGCGGAGAGATGTTCAACGCCGTCGGTTTGGCGAGTTTCGGATTGGAGTTTTATCTCAGGTCCGGAAAGCTGCATACCATCACGGACCCGTTCTTTATCTCGATCGCGCTTGATTCCGCTGATCCGGCCGGACAAGAGGAGGAGCTTCGCGATGTCTGTCGGATCATCGGGTCGTACATGCCGTTCCGGGCACCGATCGCGGTGCAACTGAACGAGGGTTGTCCGAACAACGAGCATGAGATCTGCCAGGCACCGAAAGTCATCAGTCATCGGGTGGAAATCGTGAAGTCGATTCTCGGCGTTCCCGTGTGGGTCAATTGCAACGCGCTTATGCCGACGGAGGTCCTGAAGGAAGTGTCGCGAGTCGCCGATGGGCTGTGGATCGGGAATACCATTCCCTGGAGGGCGCCGGAAACGGTCGGTAGGATCGACTGGGACCGGTATGGGGATATGTCTCCGATACGCGCCCGCGGTATCGCCGCCGATGGCGGATTGTCGAGTCATCAGTGTCTGCAGATCACCGTCGAGAAGGTGGCGGCTCTTCGTGACAACGAAGTCAGGGCGCCGATCGTCGCCGGGAACGGCATACGGACCACTGATGACATCGATGTCCTGCATAAGGCTGGTGCGAACGGCGTGTTTGTCGGTTCGCTTGCGGTGGTGCGTCCCTTACGCTTTCAAGAAGTCGTTGCATATGCGACAAGGGTATTTTTCTGAAGTTGTTTTCTAGAAGGAGTGAAGCATGGACAAGTTGACGATTACGAGGCCGGATGACTGGCATCTGCACCTGCGAGACGGTGCGGCGATGGCGAGTGTGTTGCCGGATACGGTGAAGCGGTTCGCGCGGGCGATCATTATGCCCAATCTGAAGCCGGCGGTCACGACAACGGAACAGGCACTCATGTATCGTGGTCGGATCCTGGAGGCGTTGCCTCCCTGGTTTGACTTCGAGCCGCTCATGACGCTCTATCTGACCGATAACACATCTCCGCAGGAGATCCGGCAGGCGAAGGAAAGCGGCGTCGTACACGCGGCCAAGCTTTATCCGGCCGGTGCGACGACCAACTCGGATGATGGCGTGACAGATATGGCGAAGATCGAGCCCGCGCTCGAAGCCATGGAAGAATACGGTCTCGCGCTCTGTGTTCATGGTGAGCAGCTTCGTGACGCCAACGGCGAAGTCGATGTTTTCGACCGGGAAAAGCGGTTCCTTGAAGAGGTGTTGCTGGAACTGGTCGACAACCATCCGGGGCTTCGGATCGTGCTTGAGCACATGACGACATCCGACGCGGTCGCGTTCGTTGAAGATTCGGGTCCGAATGTGGCAGGAACCATCACGACACATCATCTGCTCGAGAACCGGAACGCCATCTTCCGCGGAGGCATCAATCCGCATCACTACTGCCTGCCGATATTGAAGCGGGAACGTGACCGTGAGTCTTTGCTTCTTGCGGCCGCATCCGGAAACCCGAAGTTCTTCCTCGGTACCGACAGCGCGCCGCACGAACGATCCGCCAAGGAATGCGCTTGTGGGTGCGCCGGTATCTACACGGCGCATGCGGCGGTCGAACTCTATGCCGAAGCATTCGATTCGCTCGGCGTACTCGACAGACTCGAGGGGTTTGCGAGTTTTCACGGGGCGGATTTCTACGGCTTGCCAAGGAACACGGATACCATCACTCTCGTGAGAGGCTCGTGGACGGTGCCGGAATGGTATGAGTTCGGTCAAGGAAAAGTCATCCCGTTCCGGGCCGGCAAGACGGTGAATTGGAAGATTGAGGGTCTCGCATACCCCGCATGAACGTATGCGGATGTGGCATGCCGACAGGGAACGCAATTCGGTTCCTGTCGGTTTTTTTTCTTGACGGAAACGAGCTTCGACGCTAGGCTTCCTGCAGTTCATTCTCAGCAGAGGGGGTTTCATGGAATTCGTCAAATTGAGCGCGCTTGTGGCTCGGACCCAGGAGGAAATGATGTCCGGAGCGGTCGGTGACAATGTCGCCTGCCTTGTGAGGGTGCTCCGTGGAGTATGTCGCGAAATCGAGGATGGTGTCATTGGAAACCGCGTGTATTGGTTGTATTTCCTTCAGCGGCTGTCGAATCAGTTTTCGGTCGGGGATATGCGGAAGTTCGCAGATATCCTCGAACACGCTGCCGATGGATTGGAGTGTTTTTCGGACCTTGATGAGAGGAGTCGCCTGAAGCTCGAGACGCTTCTCGAAGCGATGAGAAGACTCGCGCACATCGAGGAAGGCTACGGGAAATCCCTCCTCATCAGCGACTTTCTTTGACGGCTGTCCGAATGGTATCGCCGGATCCGCACGGATCCGGTTTTTCTTTGACAAAAATGCCGAAGAAAGGTATGGTGAGACCGTAATAATCAATCAATCGGCGGACCTTTCGGGTGCCTGGTACTGGAGTGAACTCAAAATCGTTTTGAGCTCATGAATGTATCCGGCGACGCGGAGTGCGAGCCGGATTTTCGTATGCAAGGCGAAAAAAAGTGGTCGCTGCAGCTCGGTGGTAGGGAACTTTCCATCTCGACAGGGCACATGGCGAGACAGGCGAGCGGGGCGGTGACGGTGCAGTACGGTGACACGGTCGTTTTGGCGACTGCGGTCATGTCGAAGAGCGCTGGGCAGTCGAGGGGATACTTTCCCTTGATGGTGGACTACGAGGAGCGGTACTACGCAGCGGGAAAGATCAAGGGGTCGCGATTCATCAAGCGTGAGGGGCGGCCGTCCGATGACGCGGTTCTTTCCGGTCGGGCGGTTGATCGGACGATCCGCCCTCTGTTCGACGGGCGGATGCGCAACGAAGTCCAGGTCGTGGTGACGACGCTTTCCTACGACGGTGAGAACGACCCGGATACGATCGCGGTCATCGCGGCGTCGGCGGCGCTTGCCATCTCGGATATCCCGTGGAACGGACCGGTTGCGGCCGTCCGCGTGGGAAAGTTCAACGGTGAATTCGTTCTGAATCCTTCGACCGAAGAGCGCGAGAATGAATCGAACCGACTCGATCTCCTTCTTTCCGGAACGAAAGAGAAGATCAATATGATCGAGGCGGGAGCGAAAGAGATTCCCGAGGCCGAAATGGCGGATGCTTTCCGGTTCGGATTCGAGAATATCCAGAAAATCGCCTCGTTCATCGGGGAAATCCGCGAGGAAATCGGGAAACCGAAAGCGAAAGCCATCCTTCTTTCCGGTCCGGACGGATTCGATGAGGATCTGAAGGCGTTTTTGAGCCAGGCCGGAATCGCTTCGGCGCTCTTCGCACGCGTTCCGAAAGAGGAAAAATACGCGAGTATCGCCGAGATCGAGGAAAAGATGAAGGCATATATCGCGGAGAAATATCCGGAAGAAGCGGGGAAGCTCGGGGAAGTCGCGAATCTCGTCATGGAAGAGCTTCAGGATGAGATCCTTCACGAGAAGGTTCTTCGTGAGGGGGTTCGTCCGGATGGGCGGAAAATGGACGAGATCCGGCCGATCGTCGCTCAGGTCGGCGTGTTGCCACGGACGCATGGCACCGGTCTTTTCACGCGCGGCGAGACACAGGCCTTGACCGTGACGACCTTGGGTGCGCCCGGCGACAAGATGATCGTCGATACGATGGAAGTCGACATGAAGAAGCACTACATGCACTTCTACAACTTTCCGCCATATTCGGTCGGAGAGGTGCGCCCGATGCGCGGACCCGGTCGACGGGAGATAGGACACGGGGCGCTCGCGGAAAAGGCCCTTGTTCCCGTCCTTCCGTCACTCGAGGAATTCCCGTATACCATCCTTCTCGTTTCCGAAATACTCTCTTCGAACGGGTCGTCTTCCATGGCATCGACCTGCGGATCGACGCTTTCGCTCATGGATGCGGGCGTGCCGATCAAGAAGCCTGTCGCGGGCATCGCGATGGGGATCATTACCGGGAAAAACGGCGAATACAAGGTACTTTCCGATATCCAGGGCATCGAGGACCATTACGGCGATATGGACTTCAAGGTCGCGGGTACCAAAGACGGCATCACGGCGATGCAGATGGATGTGAAAATAGACGGCCTTACTCCGGATGTGCTCGCGGAAGCGATAAAACAGGCTTTGGAGAGCCGGATGTTCATCATGGGGAAGATGCTTGAGGCGATCGCCGAACCGCGGAAGGAGATGTCTCCGTATGCGCCGCGTATCGTTACGCTCCATATCAATCCGGAGAAGATCCGCGATGTCATCGGCCCCGGCGGCAAGATGATCAACCGGATCATCGACGAGACCGGTGTCGATATCGATATCGAGGACGACGGCTCCGTCTTCATCACTTCGACTGACGAGACGAGCGCGAAAGAAGCGGTCGAGTGGGTGAAGAACATCACCCGGGAAGTGAAGGCTGGTGAGCTTTTCCAGGGTCGTATCACGCGACTCATGAACTTCGGCGCTTTCGCGGAAGTGCTCCCGAACCAGGAGGGGCTCATTCACATCTCCGAACTCGAGGACTACCGTGTCGAGAAAGTGGAAGACGTGGTGAAGGTCGGTGATATCGTGCCCGTCATCGTGAAGGAAATCGACGCGCAGGGTCGCATCAACCTCTCGCACAAGATGGCGAAGCGTCGACTTGAACAGGAAGCGCAGGAGAAATAATGGTTTAGGTGAGAACCGCCTCTCTTCGGAGGCGGTTTTTCATTTCCTGTTTTCCGGTATGCTATAATGAAAAAGATTCTTCATCATGATCGTATGGATCTCTTCGGAAAACTCTTCAAGAAAAGCGATTCAGCAGCAAATGTCGCCATTCCCGCGGAAGTGTATCGGAGCGTGCATGTCATGCGCGATGATATCAACGAGATGGAAGGGAAGCCGAAGGAATCCATACCCGGCGATGCCGCCGAAGACGATCCGTCGCAGGCGAACAATCCGTTTCTCGGTACCGAGTCCGCCGGGGTTCCGATGAAGAAAATGACTCAGAAGAGCGCCGATATACAGATTTCCGGTGGAAACGGGAAGAACCGGATGGTTATCGCGATCGTGGTCGTCCTCATTCTTCTGGTTTCCGGTTTGGTCGCGTATTTTTATCTTCGTGGCAGTGACACTTCCGATGATATCGGTGGAGGTCCGACCGGCGCCCCATCCTCACAGCCGGTCGATCAACCGCTTCCTACCGAAGGAGAAATTCCGCTTCAGAAAAGCCCGTTTTCAGCCGGTATGCCGAATTATCTCCAGATCGACCCGGAATCGGACGCCGCCACTCCGGACGGTGTGCTTGCCAAAATCGCTGATATGGCGCGGCAGGTGAAGGAAGCAAACGTCTCTGGTCCGGTCGAGTTTCTGGTTCGGGATGCGAACAACAATCCGATCGCCTTTTCCCGGTTCGCATATCTCGCGAAACTCGCGGTTCCCGAGGACATCCTTGCGGATCTCGACGAATCGTTCTCCCTGTATCTGGTTCCGGACAGTGGGGAAATCCGGTTCGGACTCTTGTTGGAAATGAAGGAAAAGGATCAGGCGAAGCTTCAGGCAAGTATTTCCTCCAAGGAATCGGCGATTCCGACGTGGTTCGGGCGTCTCCTTTATGACCGATCGGTACAGATTCCTGCGAAGGTGACGTTCCGAAACGGCACGTATGGTACTATTGGGACGAAGTTCACTTCCGTGAACGCGGAAAAGAACTATTCCCTCGACTATGCGTTCATCGGAAAGAAATGGATCATCGGCACCAGCAAGGATTCCTTCCGAAGCGTGCTTGACACGATCGTGACGGGAAAGGAAAAATAATGCTTCATCTCGGCTGAAAATAAAATGACAGACTTTCTTTTTTCAGCAGGAGACGGTGTTTCGCGATCATCGTTCGGAAAGTTCGGAAAAACGGCTTATACAAATCGAAAAGAGCAGTTTGAAATTGACCCGGTGTCAAATTTCTGCTATAATGGCTGTGTAAGTGATCATTGAAAACGGAATACGGGGAACGGCGAAAGAGTTTTCAGTCACAATTCTCCCCCTGATTGTGACTGAGCACTCTTTCACTGTTCAAGCGTCAAGGTAAACTCGACCTTGGCCGCCTCGGATCTGACCCGAGGACCAAAACAAAAACAAAAACTCCTTCGAAAAAATAATACAGTCGGAGGCGTCAAAACAAAAACAAACAGAGAAAAACAGTTCTTTGAACAAAAGGCGAAATGCCAGAGAATGGTGAAAGGATAAAAGTCGAGCCACAAGAAGTCAGACAGGCACGGCGAACACGCACGTCCACAAACCGCATGTGACCGAAATGGATCACCCTCGTCTACTCACCCGGGACGAAGTGACCTCGTTACATGCTGGGACATGCAGTCGGGCGCTCCAGCCAAATATTTATATTATTGGGCGCAAGGAGCGCCCGGCACCAGCTTTCTTCCCCGAAGCTGACCGGGTCAGGATATCGCTTGAAAGGCGGTTTTTTTGTTGCTAAAATCCGGTCATGGATGTTTTCCGTCGCTTTCATCTCAATAACCCGACCGGGAACAAGGGAGAGGATATCGCGGTCCGATTCCTGAAGGGCATCGGATTTTCCGTCCTTGAGCGGAATTATAAGAACGTGTCCGGCAGAGCGCTCGGGGAAATCGATATCGTCGCCGAAGAGAACGGCGAGCTCGTCTTCGTCGAGGTGAAGGCGCGCGAGGCGAAACCGGGAAAGGAAGCGTTTCCGGAGGAAAATATCACGCCGTCGAAACTCCGGAAGCTTTCACGGATCGCCGAAGGGTACCTCCGCGAGAAGAGGCGTGAGGCGACTCCGTATCGGTTCGATGCGGTACTTGTCGTGTTTCGGGACGGCATCGATCCGGAAATACGGCATTTCAGAAGCATTTTCATCTGAACCGCCTCTTTACGGGCGGATATTCTCGGAGTACAATGCGGGTGCGATAATTTTTTGATCCTACGGCTATGGCACTGAATACCGAATTCTTGGAAGAGATGAAGGCGAAGCTTCTCGATGAAAAATCGCGGTTCGAGTCATCGCTCGGCCGTTTCGCCAAGAAGACTGAAGCACCCGGGGATTACGAGACGACGTTCGAGGATATCGGTCCGGATGCCGATGAGAACGCGACGGAAGTCGAGATGTATGCGGACAATGTCGCGCTCGAGGACAATCTCGAGGGTCAGCTCGGCGAAGTCGACGCGGCGCTCGCGCGCATGGAGGCGGGAACGTACGGGACCTGCAAGGTGTGCGGAAAGGATATCGAGGAAGGACGCCTCCGCGCGTTTCCCGCGGCGGACGACTGCATGGAGCACGCGAAGTAGAATGAAGAATTTCGAATTTCGAATTTCGAATTATGGAAAAAGAACCCCCGCGCTTCTTGTGGGAGTTCTTTTGCTTTCGGATCAGATAGTGAAGCATCTTTTTTCCGGTTTCGGCCGGGCGTATTGTAATCCTGCCGGACCATGGGGCCTGCCGGCGGACAACGGGATGCTGATTTTTCTTACGACGGCCATTCTCGCTGTCGTAGCATATCTTTTTTGGAGATCGCGAGAAATGTTTTTTGGGACTGCATTCGCGTTCATCGCCGCCGGTGGAGTGTCGAATCTTTATGACAGGGCGGTATTCGGATGTGTCCGCGATTTTGCGCTTATCCAATGGTTTCCGGCATTCAATTTT
>CAYVDI010000001.1:8147-20276 GCA_964450795.1 uncultured Bdellovibrionales bacterium | reverse complement strand
TCGGAGTGTCTATCTCGAGGCGGAGCGATGCTTTCGTCTCGACAAGCGAATCCGGCGCGACGAACTGCTCGCTCCGGTATCCGTCGTATTGCCCGATCCCGATGTTCTCGAGCTTGTCATTGCCGAAAAGGCGGAGTTTTCGGAAAATCCTGATCTTCTCGCGGTGAATCGACTCCGGCTTGAGATTTTCCGGCTGGTCCATCGTCGTGAAGGCGAGGAGCTGGAGGGCATGGTTTTGGAGCATGTCGCGGATGGCGCCGGAGCGCTCATAGTACTGTCCGCGTTTCCGGATGCCTTCGTTTTCGTCGATGGTCACGTGTATTTCCCTGATATAGCGGTTGTTCCAGATGGGATCGAAGATCGGGTTCGCGAAGCGCAGGGCGAGGAGGTCGCGGACCATGTCCTTCGCGAGGTAGTGGTCGAGGCGGTAGATCTGGGATTCGTCGAAGTGGCGGGCGACGAGCGTGTTCAAGCGTTTCGCCGATGCGGCGTCGAAGCCGAACGGTTTCTCGAGCGCGAGGCTGGAAGATTTCGCCGAAAGGCCGTTCGCCGTGAGTCCTTCGACGATGTTTCGGATGAGTCCGTACTCCGATGGGATTGCAAGATAGAAGAAGAGCGATTTTTTCGGTATGCCGCGCAAGGTGTCGGCGAGGATTTTCATGCCCTGAGCGTTGTAGTCGCAGGAAACGTATCGGAAACAGGAAATGAACGTCTTGATATCGCTCCGTTCCGCGCGCGGACGTTTGGCGGCCACCGAATCGGAAACGAGCTTTCGGAACTCCTCGTCGGAGAAATTCGTCCGTCCGCAGCCGGTCACATGTACGCCTTCGTCGCGCAGGAAGAGATCGAAAAGCGCCGGATAGAGCTTTTCCTTCGCGAGGTCGCCCGAGGCGCCGAAGAGCACGAGTTCCTTGTCGATATGGAGCGGGGAAGGGCAGGTCATAGGAAAGAATGTCGAATTACGAATGGCGAATGAGGAATATGGATTGTACTCCGAATCGTGAGAAATGGGAAGATATGCGCAATCTACGGTTTGCAGTACAATAAAAGAGTCATTCTTTCTTGATTTTCTGTCCGTAATACGTTTTTTCTTCTCGAAATATGTCAGCGAAGATTTTTTCCGTAGCGACCATCGGGCTCGACGGCGTGCCGGTCGAAGTCGAGGTGGACGTCCTTTCGCAGGGGCTCCACCATTTCACGCTTGTTGGACTTCCGGACGCTTCGGTGAAGGAGTCCCGGGATCGGGTGAGTTCGGCGCTGAAAAACAGTGGTTTCAAGCCGCCGCATCAGAGCGGGCGGATCACGGTCAATCTCGCTCCGGCTGATCTTCCGAAACAGGGATCGTTGTATGATCTTCCTGTCGCGCTCGGATATCTTCTGGCGACGAACCAACTCAGCTTTGAGCCGAAGAAGAAGCTGTTTCTCGGAGAACTCGCGCTTGATGGCAACGTGCGGCGTGTGAACGGAATCCTGTCGGCGGCGTTTTTCGCGAAGGAGGCCGGTGTCGACGAACTGTATGTGCCCGAGGAGAATGCGGCGGAAGCGGCGCTGGTTCCCGACGTGACGATCTACCCGGTGAAACATCTGCTCGCTCTTTCGAAACATCTTTCCGGCGGCGAAAAAATCTCTGTCTGGGAGCGATCCGCGGAAGCGGGCGACGATACGGGAGCCTATCCGCTCGATATGGCGGAAGTGCGTGGACAGGAGCACGCGAAACGGGCGCTCGAGATCGCGGCGGCCGGCGGGCACAACGTCGTCATGGTGGGTCCCCCGGGGTCGGGGAAGACGCTTCTTGCCCGTGCCCTGCCGTCCATCCTTCCGAAACTTTCGACGGAAGAGAGTCTTGAAGTGACCAAGATCTTTTCGGTTTCGGGAAAGTTGCCCCGCGGACATGCGCTCGTGCGGACGCGGCCGTTCCGTGCGCCGCATCACAGCGCGTCGGCGGTATCGCTCGTCGGCGGCGGAAGCAATCCGAAGCCGGGGGAGGTGAGTCTCGCGCATCGCGGAGTGCTTTTCCTCGATGAGTTCGCCGAATTTCCGAAGGCGGTACTCGAGAATCTCCGCCAGCCGCTCGAAGACGGATCGGTGACGGTCTCGCGCATCCGTGGTACGCATGCGTATCCGGCCCGGTTCACGCTCGTTGCCGCGATGAATCCGTGTCCGTGCGGCTATGCGGGCGATCCGGAGCGGATGTGCTCGTGTCAACCCTTCCAGGCGGCGCGGTATCGTGAGAAGATATCCGGACCGATACTCGACCGGATCGACCTTCAGGTGACCGTTCCGCGGCTTCAGATCGAGAAGCTTGAGACCGCAGAACGCGGTGAATCGAGCGCCGATATCCGATTCCGGGTGGAGGCGGCGCGCGACGTGCAGCGGAAGCGGTTCGATGGAAAATCGTTCCGGACGAACGGTGAGATGGGGCCCGAAGCCCTGCGCGAACATTGCGCGATCGATGAATCCTCGAAGGAGCTTCTTCGTCGTGCCGTTTCCGAGCTTTCCCTTTCGGCCCGGAGTTACCATCGCATCCTGAAGGTCTCGCGGACGATCGCCGATCTTGAGGGGGCGGAGAATGTCCAGGCGAAGCATATCGCCGAAGCCCTGCAATACCGGTTCAAGACGGAATACTAATCTTCATTTGGTTCCGGAATGCGAAGGATTTTTTCATGGAGAATGGTCGTTCTTGTGGCGGGCGTATCCGTTGTGTTCGCCTTCTTTTTCAATGGTGATCCGGATCGGTCGTTTGATGCTGGTCTCCCGAAGGATGTCGCCGTCGACGACGATGGATTCATGTTGTCATTTCCTGGCGTATCGGCCGGAACAATCGGTGAGCTGCTTTCGGAAATGGGAGTCGGTATCGGTGAGGGAGACTGGATATTTCCGGATCGCGATGTAAGAGTGTCTTCCGGAATGACGGTTTTCATCGAGCGGGAGAAGAAAGTGACGATCCGGGTTGATGGTGGGACAAAGGAGATGGTGACATATGTTCGGAAAGTGGGCGATGTTTTTGATGAAGCGGGCATATCGCTCCGTGATGAGGATATCGTGAAACCTGGTCGGGAAACAGTGCTTGATCGTGAGATGAAGATTTCCGTGACGCGGGTGGAAATCAAAGAGGAGACGGTTGAGAAAAAGATCGCGTTCGAAACGGTCGAGAAGGAAGATGACGAACTTTCCTTCCGGAAGCGGATTGTGACGCAGAAAGGAGAAAATGGCGTCCGTTCGTATCGCTACCGTGTCAGCTATCATGACGGGAAGGAAGTCGGGCGGAAGCTGCTCGGAAGCGAAGTGACCAAGGAGCCGACCAAGGAGATCGTGACCCAGGGGACATACGTGAAAATCGGGAAGTCGCATCGCGGTGCCGCGTCGTGGTATGCTTGGACAGGAACGATGGCGGCGGCGAACCCGTGGCTTCCGATGGGCTCCTATGTCCGGGTGACGAACATGGATAACGGGAAATCGGTCATCGTGAAGATCAACGACCGCGGTCCGTTCGTCCCGGGGCGCATCATCGACCTCGACAAGGTCGCGTTCCAGAAGATCGCCAGTATCGGCGCCGGAGTCATCAATGTGAAGATGGAGGAGATCACGAACTAAAAAATTGGCTTTACGAGTTTGTTGGAAAAGGAAAAAGCGCGGAGAATGATTCTCCCCGCGCTTTGGACTGTATAAGCGCAAGCTTATTCGCTCTTCGAATCGAGTTGCATCTTCGCCTCTAAATAGGCTTTCTTGAGTGGTTCGGAAAATGGCATACCAATCATCAAACCTCTCGCTGCGAGTACGTCTCTTATTTCATTGAAGCTTTTTCGGCCAAGGTTCGGAGTTTTGAGCAGAGTAGCTTCCTGGTATTGAACCAAGTCACCAATGTAATAGATATTTTCCGCTCTCAGACAGTTGATTGATCGCATGGTTAACTCAAGTGTATCCACTGATTTCAGAAGCGCTGGGAGATAATTGAGGTCGAAAGAAGCGATATATTCTTCCGCTGGCATCTCTCGCATCAAAAGTTTTCCCAAAGATGATCGAATTTCCTTGATTTGTTCGTTGAGCATCACATTCTTCTGTCGAAGGGTGCGATTTTCTTCCAGTGTGGCAACTACAGGTGCAATGAGCTGGAGGATGACGTCTTGGTGTTCAGCAAATACCGCAAGCAGGCCATCAAATATCCTCTGCAATCCTGCTTCCTTGCATTGTTGTGCGATGGTGGCAAGACTACGGCTTTGTGTTTCTAACATGGCGCTCTCCTTGGTAAGGAACTTTGTTACGGGTATTCGTAACAGCGAAGTATATTCCATCCGCAGAATTTTTGCCGAAAAAAAGGTTGATATTTTAACTTAATGGAAATTATTAATAAATAGTTGCTTATTATAAGAGTAAATTGTAAACTATAAATGTCGACCCTTTTTACGACACTTTGAGGAATATGAGAGGAAAAGATTTGCAAGAACTCGGATTGGATGAAAAGGAAGCTGAGGCATATCTCGCTTTACTCGAGCTTGGTGAGGGATCGATGGGGCGATTGGCCGAAAAAAGCGGCATCAAGCGGACAACTCTTTACGATATTGTTGATTCTCTTAAACGTAGAGGACTGCTTAGTATGAGCAGGCGCGGAAAGCGGACGGTATATGTGGCGGAAGACCCGCGGATTCTCGAGGAACATTTGGAAGAGAAGCGGCACAAGCTGAAAAGATTGCTTCCGGAACTTTTGTCCATCGCGAACTTTCTGGAAAGCAAACCGAAAATCCGGTACTTTGAGGGAGATGAGGGAATTAAGGAAGTTTACAAGGATACACTTAATTTTCCGAATATCGAGATGCTTGCCTGGGTGGCGGAGGAAGCGTGGGATTTTTATGACCAGGAATTCCTTTTTGAGTATTATGTTCCGAAGCGAGTCGCTAAGAAGATATGGGTTCGGGTAATTGCTCCGGATCTTCCTCGCATGCGTGAATACAAGAACAATGATCAGAAATCACTGCGTCAGACGCGCTTGGTGTCGGCACGAGAATTTCCATTGCCAGTGGAGATCGACCTCTATGGTCACGATCGGATCGCTATTATGTCGTTTGCTGAAAAACTCGGACTCATCATTGAAAGCAAAAAGATTTATACGACACTGAGGAGCGTATTCGAAATGAACTGGAAAAGCCTAGATCATCAGCTAATCGATACCGAACAATGAACGGAGAACAAAAAATTGAAAACGGTAATGTTCGAGCGAAGAAATCACTGGGGCAGAATTTTCTCCGTGACACGAATATCATCGAGGAGATCATCCGCGTCGCGGAAGTCGGCGAAGAGGATCGGATACTCGAGATCGGTCCCGGTGACGGGGCGCTTACCGCTTATCTCGTTTCCCGCGCGAAGCAGGTTTCCGCGATCGAGCTCGATTCCGAGCTCATTCCGCGTCTCGCCGAACGTTTCCGGGAATCGGACACGCTGTCGCTTCTGGAGGGGAACATCCTCGAGCTCGACGTGAATCAGTATCTCTCGGAATCCGGATTCGAGGACGGGAAATACAAAGTGGTCGCCAATATCCCGTACTACATCACCGCGCCAATCATACGCCTTCTTCTTTCCGTCTCCATCCGACCGGAGCGGATCGTGCTCATGGTGCAGGAAGAGGTTGCGGATCGGCTTTCCGCACATCCGGGGGATATGAGCATCCTTTCGGTCATGGCGCAGTACTATGCCGACGTTCACAAGGAGATATTCGTCCCGAAGGCCGCCTTCTATCCGGTCCCGAAGGTCGACAGCACCGTCGTCCGGATCGTTCCGAAACGGACGTTTGATCGCGACGGTGACCGGAGGCTTTTCCGCGTCGTTCGTGCCGGGTTCTCCGCCAGGCGCAAGACGCTCACGAACAACCTCGCCTCGAGTTTCCGGATTCCGAGGGAAGAAATCGTTTCAATGCTCGCCGCGATCGGTCTTGGTCCGTCGGTCAGGGCGCAGGAGCTTTCCGTCGAGGAATGGGAACGGCTTGCGGAACCGATCGCGCATCGTTTGGAACAGGTCTCATGAAACTTGAAAAAAACGCTCCGGGAGGAGCGTTTTCCTTTCGTATGTTTCAGATTCAAAGGAGGATAAGCGCGGCGAATACTCCGTAAAGACCGATGAAGAGCATGTTCCATCCCGGGAGCGACCGGAACGTTCCCCAGGAATGTTTTCCCCGTTCCGCGCGAACCACGTTCCAGAAGGAAAGACTGCCGAAGAGGATCGACGGCACGATGAGCTTCGCCTCATGGAGGACGACCGGACTTGCCATGTAGCAGAGGAACAGCGCTGACCCGATGATGATCCTCGATCGTTCCGCTCCGAAGAGAACGGGGATGGTGAGGACGCCGTCCGCACGGTCGCCTTCGATGTCCTTGAAGTCCTTGAGCGGGAGCGTCGCCGCGTATGCGACGAAGAGGAAAAACAGGATCGAGAGCGGTACCGAGCGGATGTCCGCTTCCGGGGCGGACACCGAGAATCCGGAGAGAAGGATCGCCATTCCTGCCATCGCGGCGAGCACGGTCGCGATGACGGGGATCCGTTTGAGTCGGAGCGGCGGCATCGAATAGACCCAGGCTATTCCCTGGTAGGCGAGAAGCAGGAGCATCGCCTTGAATGAGACGATCGCCGAGAAGAGAAGCGAAGCGAGGAAGAATAATGCGCCGATTTCGGCGTAGAGTCCGGGGCGGATGTCGCCTGTCGGGATCGGTCTCAGCGGATTCGTTTTCTCGTCGATCGATCGGTCGGCGAGATCGTTTCCGACAACGGAAGCGATCCAGGCGCTTTCGATTCCCGCGATGAGCAGGAGGATCGAGAGGATTTCGAAGAAACTGAAATCCGGTCGGACTCCGGCGAAAATGATCGCGAGACCGCCGCCGAGCAGGAGAAGTCCTCCGTGCCATATCGCCTGCGGAAACCGGGTGTTCCGGAGGAGTGAGAAGAATGTCTTTTTCGACGAGCGGAAAAGCAGTGCCCCGACCGCGAGGACGGAGAGGAGCGCGTAGACGATGCTCATCTTCGCGCCGAGTGCCATGCGCGGGTCGGAAACGCTTGTCCCGAAGATATTTTCCGGGGAGAGCATGTATCCGGCGATATCGAATTCCGTTACCGAGAGGATTCCTTTCTCGAAACCGAGCACGGGAATCGCCACCCAGGACGGGAATGTCCCGAGGATGAAAAACACGGTGTATGCGAGGAGCGTGATGCCGGCGGCGCGCAAGACCTTCCGTGATTTCAGGAGCGCGTAGAGACCGAGTACGACGGACATGACCGCGACTTCGGTGCGGACGCCGTAGGTGATGCCGATCCGCGGCGTGTCATCGAAGAACGTGAAGAACTGCGAGAGCATTCCGCGGAGAGAGTCGAGTTCATAGAAACTCCAGAACGGCTCGTTCCCGAACATGAGCTTGTCGATGATTGGCGGGGTCCAGATGATGAGAAATCCGAACAGGAGAAGACTTGTGGCGCTTTCGAGGGATTTCGCTCCCGCGAGTCGGACGACGGGCAGGAAGACGAGAAAGGCGAAAAGGAAGAAAAGGAAGGTATGGGAGAATTCGTAGAACATGTACGACACCGGCTCCGAGGAGAAGGAATTCGTTCCGGCCTCGATGAGCAGTCTGACGAGGATGATCGAGAGGAACGCGAGCGTGAAATCGCGGAGTCGGAGCGGGGAGTTTTCGATCGCCGAAACCATGTTTTCAGCGGAACGGAGCATTTTTTGGATCGCGGTTCTGAAACGTCTGAACATAAAGGTTTTCTGAATGATTCAATTGGAGTATACGGGTTTTCTCTGTTTGTCCAAAATATGGTTCCTTGGTATACTCAGGGGCAGCATAATCCAATATATCAGAAAGCATATGTTCATATTACCGGTGATCGTTGTCGTCGTAGTAATCGCGCTTTTGTGGGGGGTGATCATGTATAACGGTCTCGTGACGCTCAAGAATCGGACGGACGAGGCGTGGAGCGATATTGATGTTCAACTGAAGCGTCGATATGATCTCATCCCGAATCTTGTGAACACCGTGAAGGGGTATGCGTCGCATGAGGCGAGCGTTCTCGAGAAGGTGACGGAGGCCCGGACCCGGGCGATGGAGGCCGGAACGGCAGGAACGAAAGCGGAGGCGGAGAACGCGCTCTCAAGCACCCTGAAGAGCCTCTTCGCGGTCGCGGAAAGCTATCCCGATCTCAAGGCGAACACGAATTTTCTCGATCTCCAGAACGAACTTTCCGATACCGAGAACAAGATCCAGTCGGCGCGCCGTTTCTACAACGCGAATGTCCGCGATCTCAATACGAAGATCGAGACGTTCCCGTCGAATTTCATCGCCAACATGTTCAACTTCGGCAAGCGTGAATTCTTCGAGCTCACCGAGGAGGCGGCGAAGGAGCCGGTCGCGGTACAGTTCTAGCGTTCTTCGGGTGTGTGGATTTTTCCGCTTGGAAACAGGGATGGTTCGGATCGTTTCCGAACCTCCTTTTTCTTTCCCTTGATTCTCCGATACAATAAGGCTATAATCTTCGAACCGAAACGGAAATCCTATGGCGACTCTCTACACGCAACATGACAAGAACATCCGTCTGACCTGGACCTATATCACGATTTTTCTCGTGGTGGTCATCGGGATCGGGTACGTGTTCGCGACGGCGATGGATTCGAGCGCGATCCTCTACGGAGCGGTCGCCTTCTCGGTTCTCATGAGCGTGAGTTCGTACTGGTGGAGCGACCGGATCGTGCTTTCGATGAGCGGCGCGACACCGGTCGAATTCGAGACGGACAAGGAGCTCTATCGCATCGTCGAGAATCTTTCGATCACGGCCGGTCTCCCGAAACCGAAAATCTATACCATCGACGATACGGCGATGAACGCGTTCGCGACCGGACGGGACCCGGAACACGGTGTCATCTGCTTCACGACCGGACTTCTGTCGCGTCTCGACAGAAGCGAGATCGAGGCGGTCGCCGCGCACGAACTCTCCCATATCGGGAACCGCGATACGCTCATCTCGACGGTCGTCGTGGTGCTCGTCGGGTTCGTCGCGCTCCTTGCGGACTGGTTCCGACACTGGGCGTGGATGGGCGGCAACCGCGACAACGACAACAACCGCGCGAACGGCATCATCCTCATCGTCGCGATCGTACTTTCGATCCTCGCGCCGCTCTTCGCGACGCTTCTTCAGCTCGCGATCTCACGGAAACGCGAATTTCTCGCCGATGCGTCCGGCGCGCTCCTCACCCGGTACCCGGAAGCACTCGCCTCCGCACTGGAAAAGATTTCCGCCGATACGGAACCACTCGAGGCGGCGAACCGCGCGACCGCGCATCTGTATATCTCCAATCCCTTCAAGGGAAAGAACATATCGAAGCTTTTCATGACGCACCCGCCTGTCGAGGAGCGGATCGCGGCACTTCGAGACATGCCGTCATGAATCCGTCGGATCAAGCGTCGTTCCTATGACTTCTCCGTACCAGGAATTCGTCCTCAAGGCGAAAGCCAGATTCCAAGAACGGCAGAAGCGGGCGTCCGGATCCGGCGCCGTTTCCCTTACCCGTCATGCGCAGTTCAAGATGCGTCAGTACGGGCTTTCCGAGCAGAAGGTGCGTAGCGTCATCCGTAATCCGAAACGGCGTGAGGAAGGCATCGTGAAGGATACGATCGCCGTCATGCAGCCGGTCTCTCCGAAGCGCGACGGAAGCGGAAAGGAAACGTGGAAACAGGAAATCTGGGTGATGTTTCAGCAAAGGAAAATGGGCGTCAAACTCGGAAATATCAGCTTGCGAAGACAGATACGGATCATCAGCGCGTGGCGGTATCCGGGCGTGAGTCCGAAACGAAACCCGATCCCGGAAGAGATTTTGCGTGAACTTTCGGAGGGGAGTATCATGGAAGCGGATAATTCGTATGAATAATCATATGTCAGAAGAAATGAATGCGGGGTCGCCGATTCCGGAGGAGCCGAAGACGGAAACGCCTGCCGCTCCTGAGAAGAAGTTTGATGCGAAAGACATCGAGGAGAACAAGTATGTCGCGATGCTCTCGTATCTTGGGATCCTCTTTCTCGTGCCGCTTCTCATGAAGAAGGAGAGTCCGTTCGCGCAGTTTCATGCGAAGCAGGGGCTCGTCCTTGTGATTGCATGGATTATCGGAAGTTTCGTGTTCTGGGTTCCGATCATCGGTTGGGCCCTCGCGATCGCCCTTTTTGTCGTCAATGTGATGGCGTTCGTGAAGACTCTTTCCGGTGAAGCGTGGGAGATTCCGTATGTGAAGGATGCGGTGAAGAAACTCAACATCTGATCTTCTTTCGGAAGGAAACGCTCCGCGACGCGGGGCGTTTTTTCTTTCCTCAAAAAAAGCTATACTGGAGAAGCAGATGAATCGCAAACAGCAATAGGAACACCTCTATGAAACACACGAAAATCGTCGCGACCGTCGGACCGGCATCGGAATCAAAGGACATGCTCCGCGCGCTTGCCGATACGGGCGTCAATGTCTTCCGTCTCAACTTCTCGCACAATGAGCACGCGTGGCACCGGGACGTCATCAACCGTATCCGCGAGGTGAGCGCGGAGCTCGGTATGCCGATCGGTATCCTTGCCGATCTTCAGGGACCGCGCATACGTGTCGATGGCGAATCGGCCGAATTTTCCGTTGCGGTCGGGCAGAAAGTCCGCATCTCCGACATCTCCCGGAAGGAGTTCCTCCCGGAATGGGGCGGCGTGACGGTGTTTCTCGATATCGCGGGAATCTCCGATGCGCTCGAGGTCGGGCACGCGATTCTCATCGAGGACGGCACCATCGGTCTTTCGGTGACGGAGCGTCAGGATGGCGCGGTGATAGCGGAGGTGAAGGATGACGGGTTGATCCGGCCGCGCAAGGGAGTGAATCTCCCGGACTCGAAGATCGACCTCCCGATCCTTTCCGCGAAGGATAAGCAGGATCTCAAGTTCGTGATCGGGGAAGGCGTGGATTTCGTCGGACTTTCCTTCGTCGGGTCTGCCGAGGATATCGAGAGCGCGCGCGATGCGATGAGACATTTTCTTCCGGAAGGAGCTCCGGTTCCGGATATCGTCGCGAAGATCGAGCGCAAGGAGGCGATCCGGAACCTTGATACGATACTTGGAGCGACGGATGTCGTCATGGTCGCACGCGGCGATCTCGGGATCGAGATGCCCGAGTCGGAAGTGGTCATCCTCCAGAAAGACATCATCCGTCGGAGTCTCGCCGCCCTCAAGCCGGTCATCGTCGCGACGCAGATGATGAAAAGCATGACCGAAAGCCCGACACCGACGCGCGCGGAGGTTTCCGACGTGACGAACGCGGTCGTCGATCACGCGGACGCGGTGATGCTTTCCGAAGAGACCGCGGCAGGGAAGTTCCCGGTCGAGACGATAGCGACCATGCGGGAGATCATCGAACGCACCGAGGAATCCCCGTTCGACGATCTGTACAAGGCGCTCGGCCTCAACATGAAGAGCGAATACGCCGCGCTCATCCGTGGCGTCTACGAGTTCGCGAAAAGCTTCGAGACGAAGGCGATCGTCCTCCTTTCGCTTTCCGGATTCACCGCGAAGCTCATCTCGCATTTCCGTCCCGAGCGCGATATCATCGTCGCGACCAACGATCGCCATACCTGGAACAAGCTGACGCTTCTTTGGGGTGTGACGGGATATCTCTTCGAGGGGAATGAAAAGCTGGATACGCTCGACGATCTCGCCATCGAAGAGGCGAAGAAAGTCGGACTTCTCGGCTCCGGTGATAAGACGGTCGTCTTTTTGGGAAGGGTTCCAGGCGAACGCGACACGCATCGGCTTGTCGGAATCCGGGAAATACGGTAGAATCCATCGTCCGTCGTTCCGGGCCAGTGAAGGAACGCCGTGTTCGGAATGATGACGGAACGGAAGGGTGGCCGAGAGGCTGAAGGCACGCGCTTGGAAAGCGCGCATACCGCAAGGTATCGCGGGTTCGAATCCCGCCTCTTCCGCAACGAACGAAGCGAGTGAGGAAAGAGGAGGAAGCAAACTGCTTTGCTTCCGTCGGGATGAGAAGGGATTTTTCCCTGAAAGGAAAAATCACCGGCCCGGAGGGGAATCCCGCCTCTTCCGCAACGAACGAAGCGAGTGAGGAAAGAGGAGGAAGCAAA
>CAYVDI010000001.1:0-8047 GCA_964450795.1 uncultured Bdellovibrionales bacterium | reverse complement strand
ATTTTTCCCTGAAAGGAAAAATCACCGGCCCGGAGGGGAATCCCGCCTCTTCCGCCAAAGAAAAAACTCCCTGTGAAGGGAGTTTTCGTATTCCTTGTGACGGGAATTACCAGCGGCTTCCGCCGTTGTCCTGACGCGGTGGGCGTTCCTCCATCGGGCGAGCCTCGTTTACCACGAGGGCGCGTCCGTCGAGTTCCTTCCCGTTCCACATCGCGATCGCCTTTTCGGCGTCGGCGTCCTCGGCCATCTCGACAAATCCGAAACCGCGTGAGCGGCCGGTCATTTTGTCCATGATGACGTTCGCGGACGACACGGGACCGGCCTGCTCGAAAGCGGCCTGGAGACTCTCGTTCGTCGTGCTGTACGAGAGATTCCCGATGTAAAGCTTCTTGGCCATAATTGCGAAACGAATCCTGCTTACGCGTAAGACGACCTTCTTCTGGCGCGTTTCCGTCTCGCAGTGATCCGGCGCGACTCTTTCCGGTGAGGGAAAAGAAAAACCAAAAAGAAAACTTACACTGGCATTGTAGCAGGAATAAAAGGAAAAAGCAAGCATTTCCGGCGCTCGATGGCGGATTGAAATCGGAGTATTGACGAGGGAGCGACATCGAAATAGAGTAGTAGGACCATTCATATGTATCCGTATGGAAAAGCGAAAACGGATCGTGACGGTCGGAGGCGGGACGGGAAGCTTCACGCTTCTTTCCGGGTTGAAGCGGTTTTCGGTCGATCTTTCGGCTGTCGTTTCGATGGCGGATGATGGCGGATCGACCGGTGTCCTGCGTGACGAACTCGGCGTCCTGCCTCCCGGCGATGTCCGGCAGTGCCTGGTGGCGCTTTCGGAATCGTCCGAACGGCTCCGTGAACTCATGAATTACCGGTTCGACGAGGGAGGACTTGCTGGGCACAGCTTCGGAAACATATTCCTTTCCGCGCTTGAGAAAGTGAACGGAAGCTTCGCATCCGGCGTTGAGGAGGCCATGGACATCCTGAATGTCCGGGGCGAGGTGATTCCGGTGACGGAGCAGAACGCTTCGCTCATTCTTCGGCTTGCGGACGGGAATGTCCTTCGTGGGGAAAATGAGATCAATCAGAGCCGGGAGTTGCAGTCGTGCGGCATCGAAAAATTCGGTTTTTCCGGAAAGGTTGGCGCCTATGCGAAGGCGGTCTCCCGGGTGAGGCAGGCGGACATGATCGTCATCGGCCCCGGAAACCTGTATTGCAGCCTTCTTCCGAATCTCGTCATCAGGGATTTCGCGAAAGCTATACAAGACTCGGACGCCGATGTCGTGTATGTCGCGAATTTGACAAACAAGGCCGGTCATACGCTCGGATGGGACGTCGATGCATATGTGCGGGAGATCGAACGGTATATCGGAAAGGGACGGGTGAGCGCGGTCATCTGGAACGCGCGGCGGTCGGATCCCGCGCTCGTTCGGAAATACGAGCGGAGCGAAGGGAAAGGCGTTATCGTCGGATTTGACCCGGAGGGGAGCGGAGAACGGACATATCGTCTCGTGCGCGCGGACGTCGTTTCGCGGATTCCGCCGAAGAAGGACAAAAGCGATCGGATATCCCATATGAGAGCCTTTATCCGCCATGATTCGGAACGGCTTGCTCGCGCGATCATGTTTCTTCTTGAATCGAAAGAGAATGCGAAGGTCATACGGAGCATTGATTGATTTCTCCGGGAGAAGGAGTAGACTGGTGTCAGTAATCGAAAACCGTATGAAGGGATATGTCGATAACATAGAGAAAAAGACGCTCCAGAACGAGAATTACCGGGAAGTACTCTATACCGGGCCGAATCTGCAGCTGGTCGTCATGTCGCTTGAGCCGGGGGACGAAATCGGAGAGGAAATCCACGCCGAGCACGACCAATTCATAAGGTTCGAGGAGGGCGAGGGGCAGGTCATCCTCGATGGGGAGCCGCATCGGGTCGGTGACGGTGATGCGGTCATCATTCCTGCGGGAATAAAGCATAATGTCGTGAACGCTTCTCCTGAAGCGAGGTTGAAACTCTACACGATTTACGCGCCTCCGGAGCATGCTCCGGGGACGGTGCATCCGAGGAAGCGTGACTCGATCGAAAAATAGCGGATGTATGCGGTGATGGGAACAAGTTTTCGCATCGCCGCTTCTTTTCATGGTATAATTCTTTCGGAATATTTCACTTCCGATATGGAAATCGAGGAGGAGAAAGGCGGCCGACCGGAAACAAGCGCATCCAGCGATGAGTTGCGCGGACGTCTTGTGGTTGTCGTGCTGATGCTCGGTATGATGCTGATGCTCGGGTTCGTCGCGTTTCTCGGGTATCGCGCTTATGAGAATCGTTCCGGAAGCAGGGCGTCCATAGCCGATATCCGAATGACCGTATCGGAGGAGCCCGAAGTCAAATCGGATCCGGTTTCACCTGAAATAAAGGAAAAACAAGAGGAATCAGCACCGGTTGTAGATCAGAAGGAGATCAAAGTCGTGGTCTTGAACGGTGGTGGAGCGAAGGGTGCGGCAGGAGTGCTTGCGGATTCTCTTAACAAAGCGGGGTATGTCGGTGTGACGGCGGGGAATGCCGATGGGGATTATTCCGGTGTGACCGTGTTCTATCAGGAAGGAAACGAATCCGCCGCGAAGGTCGTCCTTTCGAACGTCGTGAAGAGTTATCCGAAGGCGACGATTTCCTTGGCAGATCCGAAACGGAAGGAGACGGGCGCGAAGTCGGTAGTCGTCATTCTCGGGAAATAGCGGGCATCATTCAAGAACGGGCGTATGAGCGAAGGAATGAAAGGAAAACTGCTTGTTGTCGAGGATGATGAGTTCATTTCTGCGATCTACGCGAAAAAGCTTTCGATGGAGGGTTATGGCACGCGTGTGGCGGAGAATGGAGAGAAGGCCTTGTCCATGATGCGCGAGGAACGACCGGATCTGGTGCTTCTCGACATCATCATGCCGGTCATGGACGGGTTCGAAGTACTCCGGCAGATGCGTGCGGACGAGAAACTTCGGGATATCCGCGTCGTGGTCGTCTCGAATCTCTCCGATGACAAGGAGATGGCGCAGACGCGGGAATTGGGCGCGATCGATTACATCGTCAAGGCGAACATCTCCATTTCGGATCTGGCGGTGAAAATAGCGGGGTATCTCGCTTCGTGATGTTTTTTTGAGGGGGATTGGGTATGTCTGATCTTTTCTTTCGGGGGCATTCTTTTGCTGTTTAGATCCGCATAAAAGCCGAAACATCTTCGAAAATCCAAATCGGCGCCGATTGATACCGATCCGTTTCCGTCGTCTCTGTAAACGTAAAATATCATCGCAAAGAAGAATGATTATGGCCGGAGAAACAAAAAGCAGCGTGCTCATCGTCGAGGACGACGAATTCATATCGATGATCTACGAAAAGAAGCTCTCAATGGAGGGATACGATGTCCGAGTGGCGAAAAACGGCGAGGAGGCACTGTCCATGATGCGCGAGCGTGAGCCTGATCTCGTGTTTCTCGATATCCTCATGCCGGTCAAGGACGGACTTGAGACGCTCCGGGAAATGCGCGCCGACACGAAACTCCGTGGCATCAAAGTCGTGATGCTCTCGAATCTTTCTCAGGACGAGGAGAAGAATTGGGCGAAGTCGCTCGGTGCGATGGATTATCTCGTGAAGTCGAACCTTTCGGTGCAGGATCTTGCGAAAAAGGCGCGAGAGTATATCGCCGGAGCGTCCGTGGTATCGAACTGATCGTGTCGTGGTATACTGAGTCAAAAAAACTAGCGATTCTTTCATATGGGTATTCGATTGAAGGTCTTTCTCGTGCTCGGGATATTCGGAATTCTCCTGATTCCGCTTGCCTACGTTGTCGTGTCGAAGACCGTTCTCCGAGGATTCCTTGATGTCGAATCCGGTCATGTGAGAGAAAACACGTTCCGTGTCGAAAGTGCGCTCCGGAACAATATCGATGAGATCAATACGAAACTTTCCGATTGGTCGCAGTGGGACGATACCTACGAGTTCATCAATACCCATGATTCCGAGTACGTCGCCTCAAACCTTACGGCGCAGGCTCTGGAGCTGCTCAAGATAGACAGCATGCTCTTTTTTGATTCCGAAAAGCGCCTGGTCATAGGAAGCACGCGCGATTTGGGCCCACTGCCTGGCGGGCTGGAAGCCGTGTTCGGAGAACATCCGGATCTTCTGAGTTTCAACGACCCAAGCGACTCTCATAGCGGAGTCCTCATGCTCCCGGGCGGGCCGTTTCTCTTTGCTGCGCGCCCGATCGTCACGAGCGAAGGCGAGGGACCGATCCGTGGTTCGATAGTCTTCGGACGATTCCTGGATGAGAAATTAGTAAACGATATTTCCAGTCTGACCCATCTCCGCGTCCGATTCCATCGCGTCGGGGAGGAACTTCCCTCCATGGAACAAGAAGTCATGACGCGTCTGATCGGAGGAGAACAGATCGTCATCGATGCGTACGACGAAAACGAGATAATGGGACATATCCTGCTTCGTGATATTTTCGGGGAACCGGTGCTCGTGACCGAGGCCGCGATGTCGAGGGATATCTTCCAGGAGGGGCTAAAGAGTATCCGTCTCTTTACTGTTTTCGGTGGGATTCTCGGTCTCGTGTTCGCCGTCGCGGTTCTTGTTCTTCTCGAGCGGATCGTTCTTTCGAGGATCGTGAAACTCTCCGATGGAGTCAGGGCGCTCGGTGCGGATGGATCGTTATCCGTCGAAAGGATAACGCTTCCGGGAAGAGACGAACTTTCATCTCTCGCTTCGGCGATGAGCGACCTTTTTAGAGCGGTCAGATCGTCGGAGAACAGTCTCAGGAGTCAGGCTGATGATCTTCGGAAGTTCAAACTTGCCGTGGAGTACAATTTCGATCATATCGTCATCACCGACCCGGACGGGGTTATCCTGCATGCGAATCCGGCGGTGAAGCGCGTGACCGGATTCGATCCGGAGGATATCGTCGGGAAGACGCCGGCGCTCTGGGGCGGGCAGATGGGCAAGGAGTTCTATGAACGGTTCTGGAAGTCGATCAAGGAGGACAAGGCTCCGTTCATCGGGGAATTGACGAATCGGAAGAAGACGGGAGAACGGTATCTTGCCGAAGCGCGCGTCATCCCCATTCTTGACGAAGAGAAGAACATACGATTCTTCGTCGGGCTCGAACGCGATATCACCGCCCAGCGGGATTATGAACGGAACCTCCTCCTTCGTAACCAGATGATAGCCGAGGAGAAGGAGCGATCCGAGGGCATTCTTCGGTTTCTCCGCTCCATCGGAGATGGCGTCTTCGCGGTCGATCGCGAACGGAAGCTCATTTTCATGAACGAAGCGGCGGAGCGGCTAACAAGGAAGACTTTCGACGAGGTTTCAGGGCGTGAGCCGAAGGAGGCTATCCCATTCTTTCTGGATACCGATCCGCCGACAGAATGCCCGTGTCCTTTGGAAGCGGTTATCGACAGCGGGAAGAGCATTCATTTTCCGGAAAATCTCTTTCTCTGGAGTGATAATAGCAAGAAGGTGCACCTTTCCGGTCAGGCATCGCCGATTCGCGACAACAACGATTCTGTTGTCGGGTGCGTCGTCGTGTTTCGCGATGTGACCGAGAAGCGTGAAGTCGACCAGATGAAAGATCGGTTTATCTCCGTTGCGGCGCACCAACTCCGGACGCCGCTCGGCAGTATGCGGTGGAACATGGAAATGGTTCTCGCCGGTGATTTCGGGAAACTCCCGAAAGCGGTCGCATCCGCCGTGAAAGACCTTTATGAGAACAGTCAGCGTCTTGTCACCATCGTGAATGACCTCCTCGACGTATCACGCATCGATCAGCGTCGTGCCAGCGAAGATCCGGAAAAGACCGATGTGCTTCCGATCATCCGCAACGTGGCGAAGACACTCTCACCGGATGCGAAGAGTCGGAACGTATCCGTCGTCCTTCCGGATCAGAAATCGTTTCCTCCGATCATGATTTCTCCGAAGCATTTCTATGAAGTCTTGGAAAACCTCCTTTCGAATGCGATCAAATACAATCGCGTCGGAGGATCGGTCACCGTGTCACTTGAGGACGCCAGTAATGACGTGCTTATCCGGATATCGGACACGGGTATCGGCATACCGGAAGCGGATCGCGAAAAGATCTTTTCGAAGTTCTTCCGGGCGTCGAATGCGGTCCTCAAGGAGACGGACGGAAGCGGGCTCGGTCTTTCCGTGGTAAAATCATTCGTGGAGGACGACGGGGGAACTGTCAGATTCGAAAGTACGGAAGGAAAAGGGACTACATTCATCATCGAATTCCCGAAATCCGGTCCGGAGCAGTCTCCTGCCGAACGATGCAAGACGCGATAACCAATATAATCGATCCAAACGTATGCCGGAGGCTTCAGCGGTAAAGTCGGTACTTGTTGTCGAAGATGATCCGTTCTACTCGAATATTTACAAAGCGAAATTTACCAAAGAGGGATTCGATGTCCGGATCGCGAAAAACGGCGATGAGGCGATGAAGGCGGCCCGGGAGCGGAAACCGGACCTCATGTTGCTTGATCTCATCATGGCCGGAAAGGACGGATTCGAGACGCTGGCGGACTTCCGGAACGATCCGGCGTTCTCTGATCTCCGGATTATCGTGCTTTCGAATCTCTCGCAGGAAGAGGATATCGAGCGAGCGAAGCGTCTCGGCGCGACCGAATATGTCGTGAAGGCGAATATATCCCTTCAGGACATGGTCGACAAGGTGAAAGGATACCTCGGCTAACCTATGACAGTTCCCATGATTACCGATGAGAATCTTGCGGCACTCCTTCGTGAGACGGGTCTTTTGACGGCGGAAGAACTCTCTGCGGCAGAGCGTCGCGCGAAGGAACGGAACGAACCTCTTTCCCGATCCGTGCTTTGGTACGGGTTTCTCGCGGACGATGAGCTTGGACGATTGATGGCCGACATGCTCGGTATTCCGTTCGTGGATCTCTCGAGTCTCGTGATTCCCGAGGAAACGCTCCTGCTTCTGCCGGAAGTCGTGGCGAGGAAACAGCGCGTCGTCGTCTTTTCCGGGGATATCGATTCGTTCTCGATCGCGGTTACCGATCCGGGGAACCGCGAGATCATCGATTTTCTTGAGCGGAAAACCGGAAAAACCGGAAAAGTTTTCCTCGCGGCGGAACGCGATATCGATCGAAAGCTCGCGGCATACGGCAAGGATATCTCGCTTTCATTGGATGTCCTTATCGGGGCTCTTTCCGGCGTTTCATCCACGTCGGATTCGCGGATCATCGAGCTTGTCGACGCGATCATCCGCGCGGCGCACGAGAACCAGGCTTCGGATATACATATCGAACCCGAAGAGAATCGATCGATCATCCGGTTCCGGATAGACGGTTTTCTGCAGGAAATCGCCGATATGCCGAAAGACGTGCATGTTCAGGTCGTTTCCCGCGTCAAGGTGCTCGCCAAGCTGCGCATGGACGAACACGCGGTTCCTCAGGATGGAAAATTGCAGGCGGAAAGCGAAGCGGGCGCATTCGATGTCCGCGTTTCTATCGTGCCGGTTGTGGGCGGTGAAAAGGCGGTGCTTCGCCTCCTCTCCGAACGGTCGAGGCAGTTTTCCCTCGAGACGTTGGGGCTTTCCGATGGCGATCTTGAGAAGATCCGCTCCGCCTATGCGAAGCCGTACGGATGCGTCCTTTCGACCGGGCCTACCGGGTGCGGGAAAACGACGACATTGTACGCGGTGCTCAAGCTCCTGAATCGGCGTGAGGTGAATATCATGACTATCGAGGATCCGGTCGAATATGATATGGAAGGGGTGAATCAGATCCAAGTAAACCAGAAGTCAGGTCTTACGTTCGCGACCGGTCTCCGCTCCATTCTTCGTCAGGATCCGAACGTGGTTCTTGTCGGCGAGATCCGTGACGGGGAGACCGCCGAAATCGCCATCCAGCTCGCGATGACGGGACACCTCGTCCTTTCCACGCTTCATACGAACAACGCCGCGACGACGATTCCTCGTCTCTTGGACATGGGAATAGAGCCGTTCCTGGTCGCTTCGACCGTGAA